>NZ_JBHFFC010000010.1:0-1207 GCF_043359615.1 Exiguobacterium sp. S22-S28
ATAGAAAAAAAGCGAAAACCCCGGTATCGTAATTGTTGCCTAGACAAACCACGATTGGAGTTTTCGCTTTGTCCCAACAGTTTATCAAATTACTTCTTCCACTTCCAGACCTTTTTCAGATCCAGATGTCTTCAGACGAAGAACCGAACGTTTTCCCGGTCATCCCGGATCGACACGACATCCCTTGCCCGCTTTGCCAGAGAAAGACAGTCCTGCATTCGAAAAGGCGACGTCGCTTCCGACACGGTCACGCATGGAACGTCGGTATACTCTGGATTGAGCTGGATGTCCCACGTCAAAGATGCTTCTCTTGTGATTTGACGTTCGTGTATGACTACGGTCTCGGGCTCGTCCGCACCTCCACCGAGGTGTTCCGGAAAGGCATCGCAGAACGTTGCCACGGTAGGACGATCTCAGATGTAGCGCGTGAATACGGATTACCTTACACGACGGTGGAACAATGGTTTTATCGGTACGCCTCAGTAGAGACAGAGAAGCATACGACAGACGTCCTCATCGACGAGTTCGCCACACGAAAAGGACATCACTATGCGACAATCGCCCTCGATGCGGAGAGTGGTCGGCTCCTGTCCATTGTCCCGGGAAGGGACGTCACGGCCATCACGGCTGCACTCCAAGGCATAGCCGGAGACATCCGTTCTGTCGTCAGTGACTTTGCACCGGCAATGGCGAAGGCCGTCGCACATGTCTTCCCGGATGCGAAACATGTGCTGGATCGTTTCCATCTCATCCAGTTCTTCACGGACGCCCTTCGCCGTCGGCGTCGTTTTTTGAACGAGGTGAAACGTCACCATCATGTCCGTGTGATTGACCGTGCTCTCGCCTGTCGTCCGGAGACGCTGTCCCCCGAAGACCGGGAGGTCGCCGATTCTTGCCTTCGGGAAGATCCGTTCACCCGGGACCTCTATCAAGGACTTCAACATATTCGATATGTGCTGAAGGCCACGTGCCATGGACAGGCGAAACGTCGACTGACCGATTGGTTGGATCGTTATCAGTCCCATCCTTGCGGGCCTCTGGCGAAGATCGCGAAATCGATCCAGAACCGAGAGGAAGCGATGCGTCGAACAATCGTGTCCAGTCTATCGAACGGAAAGATGGAAGGAACGAACAACAAAATCAAGCTTATCAAACGCCGTGGTTATGGCTACCGAAACCTCGAACGTTTCTTTTTGAGATTACGCTT
>NZ_JBHFFC010000011.1:0-10078 GCF_043359615.1 Exiguobacterium sp. S22-S28
ATCGATTTTTTATTTTACGCATGTGTCCGTCCAACTGTTTTTTGCATAACGATGAACATCAACCTTCTTGATGCGGGCGTCCAAATACTGCTTTTTCCAGATTGGAAATCCGGCGCAACATATCATAGTTAGAGGAGCTCGAAGGAGTCGGTGTTGCTTCCGGCTCTACTTTTCGTTCTTCTCGTCTCACACTGACAGAAGATGATGATTTTGCTTCTTCCAACTCTCGCTTCAATCGGTCGATTTCACGTTCAAATCCCTCATAATCTTTAATCACTTGATCGAGATACCCATCTACGTCTTCAATCACGTATCCCCGTAATCCGGTTTTAAATTCTTTTTTGTAAATGTCATCTGCAGTCAATAGCGGTTTATACATCTGCTTCACTCCCATTGTTCGTTGTAGTTCTGCTCCTGCTCCATCATCGCTAAATCATCTTGCGTAATCAAGAACAATTGATAATCCGATCGTTCCATTTCTAGTTTAGCACGTTCTACCAAATACTTGGCCGATCCGCCGTGTTCTTCATCAAAGACGGACAATAACCCTTGACTCTTTTGAATCATGAATTCCGTTTTATTTCGAAACTGTGAAGGATTTTCATACGGTTTTTGACTGATGGCATCGACGAAGTCCGCTTGATTCAATACGGCTAAATATTGTGCTTGAACGGGTTCTTTCCATTTTGCCTCTTGTTCTAAAAAAGGCAGCAAAATCCCTAAACGAATTTCCGGATAATCTTGCTTCAGCTCGAGAATGACTTCACAGGCCCATAATTCGCAGCCGGGCGTCGCATTCGTGATGAACCAAGTCGTTCCCATATCTTCGATTAAACGAATGAGACGTTCGCGGTAGGCCGCTTTCAGAATCTTGATTCCAGGGTGTTTTTGATCAAAAATACCGAGTTCTGCCGGCTTGTATCCTGTTACGGCAATCACGTTCATTGATGACACTTCCTTTGCAGACGTTGGCTCCTGTGGTCCAGTTCAGCAAATAACCGTTCCCGGCGTGATGCCAGAAGTTGGCGTTGTTCCAACAACCTTTTGGCCTGTTCAGTATAATCATAAGCAACACCGGGTTGTTTGGCAATGTGCTCCGCCCACTTCGCCAGCTCGACAAATCCTTCGTACGATTCACTTTTCTCAAAACATACTTTGGCTTGATCATAATTCCCCAGTTTTTTATACAAAAAGCCTTGTCGCAACCATCCCGCATCCGTCAGTTCGTCCGCTTGTCCAAAATGTTCCGCCGATTGTTCATGAATCCCTAAATCCGCTAGCCAAACAGCAATGTTTTCACGAATTTGTGAGGTAGCTTCTTGGCGGTGCGTCACAAGACGATTGCATTCATCATATAAACTTACGAGTGTCAGACAATCGTGAAGGTGATGTTCAAGAACACCGTTCATGATCATCGGATTTTGATGTTCGACATATTGAAAGTAATGCATCGGCGCTAAAAAACCCGGTAAATCATCCGTTCGTTCAAACCCAATCCGTTCTTCCATTCGTGTCAGACGATACGAGTCGTACAATCCTTTAAAGATCCGCCGGCATACGTGCAACAAATCCAAGTGACCGACTTTCGGCAAACGCGGGACACGTTCGCGGACAAAGACGTGCCGGGTCTTAATTTGTGGCCAATCAAAGCTTTTCCCATTATAGGTAACAAATCGGACGTCGTCTCCAATATCGTGTAAAAAATGATGGTACAGTGCCGCCTCATAGTGAGGATGGGGCAAAAAATATTGCCGCATCAGCAAACTGCCTTGTTCAAAGCGAGCAAATCCCAACAAAAAAATCGTTGTGCCCGTCCCTTTTAATCCGGTCGTTTCTGTATCGAAAAAAATCACTTGTTCGAGTGGGACATCGAGTGCGAGCGGCGGATGAGGCAACTGCAGGGATTCAAACACCTCGGCATATGAACGATGTCCGTGTTTTCCCTCAAGTGGATACCGATGGTCAATTCGGACAATCCATTCCTCTTCAAATGTGAGAATGTCTCCTCCTTGAGCAATCCAGGCGGCCTGCTCTTCCGTCGTATCCGTTTGAACCGTGGATGCAGGATTGACGGACGATTCCGATTCAGTCGCTTTCAGCATTCGTCTCAGTTTATTTTTCATGATAATTCCTTCTCCATTTCAGCAAGCATTTGAACTGTCCGCTCTTTTTCGTCTGCCAATCCGATCATTCCGATACATGCCGGACAGCCGTCAAGACAGGGACATGTCACAATCGAGTCGCGGGCTGCTCGAAGCATGACGGACCGCTGTTTATAAATCGATTCAGCAAGACCCACGCCTCCCGGATAACGGTCGTACAAATAAATCGTCGGTTTTTGAGTGTGTGTCGCCTTCACTTGCGGGACGACGAAGACATCACTTGCATCACACATCAAAAACAATGGAGCAACGCGTCGCAGACTGTTCGCCACGCCTTCGATGACTTGTTCCAATTCGGTACTCGACGAAGCGGTTTCCGGTAAAGAAAACCAAACTCCTGTCGTATGGATTTCCCGTTCAGGTAAATGAATCGGACCCGATCCAATATTTTCGTGTGTCCCAAATTTGATTTTTTTGAACATCGTGGCCATACCACGGACACTGACATCTCCTCTGGCGACACTGAACTCTCCACTCGTATAACGGTCATCTTCGTCGAGGACGGACAGTTCAACGGAAAAGTTTGCATCCGTATAATAATCAACATCTACGGCGCGGACAAAGGCCTTTTTCTCTTCAAAATCCAATACTTCGACTTGATATTGATCGGCACCATGCAAATAAATCGCTTCATCATGCAAAAGGGTCATCGCACTGAATGTATCCATCTCACCGATGACACGATTCGGAACATCCGTTTGATCAACGATGACAACATTCTCTTGATCACTCGACCGTAAGGAAATTCCGTGGGCCGGAAAGGCATCGTTCATCCAATAGTATCGTTCCCCTCGCTGATGCAAGACACGTTCTTCAACCAGATACTCGAGAATATCTTCCGTTTCCAGCGTTCCAAACGTTTCCCCGTGGCGAAATGGAAGCTCAAAAGCAGCACATTTGATATGATCCACTGCAATAATTAAGTTATCCGGATCGAGTCGCGCCGCTTCCGGTGACTGATTTAAAAACAATTCAGGACGTTCTGCGACATATTGATCGAGCATACCGGAAGATGCGACTAAAATGATGAGCGCATCATCCTGCCGACGTCCGGCCCGTCCTGCTTGTTGCCATAACGAAGCGATGGTACCCGGATACCCGTTCATGATACATACCTGCAATTGTCCGATATCGACACCCAACTCCAACGCATTGGTCGAAACGATTCCCGTAATTTCCCCTTTACGCAAACGTTTTTCAATATCACGCCGTTCACTCGGCAGGTATCCGCCACGGTATCCTTCAATCGATTTCGGTCCTAATTCAAACCGGACGAGACTCCGGAGATACGTCAATAAAACTTCTACCCGGACACGTGAGCGGGCGAAAACAATCGTCTGGAACTTTTTTTTAATGAATCGTGAAGCCAATTGTTTGGTCTCAAGCGTCGCCGAACGCCGAATCCCCAGTTGCGCATTGACGATTGGCGGTTGATAGACAATAAAGTGTTTCCGTCCTGTCGGAGCCCCATTGTC
The DNA here is from genome assembly GCF_043359615.1 of Exiguobacterium sp. S22-S28. NCBI lineage: Bacteria > Bacillati > Bacillota > Bacilli > Caryophanales > Exiguobacterium > Exiguobacterium sp. S22-S28. The sequence goes on from NZ_JBHFFC010000011.1 coordinate 3,638, forward strand.
ATCAATTAGCCGGACTTCTTTTTCCGTCAGACGTTCCGCTAATTCTTGCGGATTGGCAATCGTCGCACTCGTCATAATAAAAATCGGATCGCTTCCGTAATACCGGCAAATCCGACGTAAACGACGAATCACGTTTGCGACATGACTTCCGAATACTCCCCGGTACGTATGCAGTTCATCAATGACGATATGTGATAAATTTTCGAATAATTCAATCCACTTTGTATGATGGGGAAGAATTCCGGAATGTAACATATCCGGATTAGTAATGACGATGTTCCCTGCTTTTCGGACTTTTGTCCGGATTGTGGGTGAAGTATCACCATCGTACGTAAAACACCGGATTGGCGCCTCCATCTCATCAATCAGTTCCAGCAGTTCACTGTTTTGATCTTGTGCCAATGCCTTAGTCGGATACAGATACAGCGCCCTTGCGTTCGGATTCGCTAAGAGATGAGTCAAAATCGGTAAATTAAAGCAATAGGTTTTTCCTGAGGCAGTCGGTGTGACGATAACGGTGGACGCCCCTTCCTGAACGGTGCGAAAAGCCAGTTCTTGATGCTGGTACAATGATGAAATACCACGTCTTTCCAATGCCTGACGCAGACGGTCCGGTAAACCCTCTGGAAACGGCGCATAACGTCCTGCCTTTGCTTCCATCGTTTTTATATAGGTAACACGTTCCATGAAGGAACGATCGGCTTTTAATTCTTCTAAATAGGTAACAAGTGATTGTCTTGATTCCATTGCGCCACTTCCTTCCTGACCTCCATTATACAAAAAAAGAGAAGCAAGACCGAAGAAACACACCTGCTTCTTCGGTCTCGTCTTCTTTTATTGACCATTCTACTCTTTATTGTTGCGTTTCGGTTTCTGATTGTTGGTCGGCAGGTGCATCGTCCTGGCCTTGACCTCGGTTTCCGTTCGTTGATGAATTCCCGCTATCCGACTGTGTGGACGCTCCGTCGTTTGCCGCCGGTTCGTCCGTCGCTGGTTCGTCCGTCGTCGGCTCATCCGTTGTCGGTTCTTCCGTCGCCGGTTCATCCGTTGTCGGTTCTTCCGTCGCTGGTTCATCCGTCGTTGGTTCATCCGTTGTCGGTTCTTCCGTCGCTGGTTCTTCCGTTGCCGGTTCTTCCGTCGCTGGTTCTTCCGTTGCCGGTTCTTCCGTTTCCACTTCTGCAACGGTTACAGTCGTTGAAACCGGACCCGACTGCTCACCGGATGCTTTTGCTACCACCGTAAAGGTTGTCCGGCCTGAATCAAGACCACTGATTCCGATCCGATTTGTCGAGCTGGTACCGAGTACCGATTGTTTACCGTCCGGATCGGTCATGGAAACTTCAAACGATACGCTGTCATAACCGTTCGTACGAAGTGCCGAATCATTGTAGTTCCATGTTAATTCACCAGACTCCGAGTCTTCATTGTAAGATGCTTGTAAGCCAGTCGGAGCTGGCACGGCCTTTTTTTCGACAACCGGTTCTTTTGTGCCTTTGACATATAATTCGTCGCCGATACTGAGGACAGAACTTGGTTGTTTAAACGGCGCCGGTGTCCGGTCACGTGTTTTCGTGACAAAGTCTTTCCAAATATTTTGTGCCATCGTACTGTTTGTCGGACCACTTAAGCCGGCACCATTATTATTACCGGATTTTGTTGTTCCGGTCCAAACACTGATTGCTACATCCGATGTATAGCCGGCAAACCAAACATCTTTGTAGGCGTTTGTCGTTCCGGTTTTACCTGCTGCGTCAAAAGAAAGAGCAGCGGTCGGGAACGTTCCACCCGGTTTCAAGACATCCCGTAACATATCCGTCAGCATGTAAGCTGTGTAGTCTTCCATTGCTTTTTTAGGTTTGACAGGAGATTTGATTTTTGAACCGTCACTGTATTCGATTGTTTTGATGATATGCGGTTTGATGTAGTCACCGCCGTTTCCAAGCGTCGCATAGGCAGAAGCCATTTGCGTCGTATTGAATCCGTGTTTCATCCCACCAATCGCATACGCCGGTGAAATCGACTCATCCTTTTCTAAATTCAATCCGGATTTAGCAGCAAAACTTTCGACGGTTTCACCGCCAATTTGTTGATACGTTTGAATGGCAGGCGTATTGGCTGATATTTTCAACCAATTGCGGATCGTATTCGTCCCGCGGTACCCGTCGTAATAGTTGCCAATCTTTTTACCATTCACTTTAGTCTCTTGGTCGGTCAACATTTTCGCCGTTGACCATTTTTCATCTTCAATCGCCGGTCCGTAAGCAAAAAATGGTTTTGCAGATGATCCCGGTTGGTGCGGTTCTTTGGCAAAGTTGCGGCGGGATGTGCCCGTTCCCGGATTTTTCCCGTCGACGACTCCAAGAATTTCACCCGTTTGCGTATTGACGGCTGTAGCCGCTGCTTCCGCATACTCAGGTAACTGAACGACTTGATCCTTTTTAATGGCTTCGTTCATGTAATCATGCATCGGTTTGTCAATCGATGTATAGATTTTTAATCCTTGACCGTAGATGTCTTTTCCTTCAAGACCAAACACCTCTTCCAACTCTTGCGAGACCATATCGAAGATGACGCTGTCGTATGCGGCATCATCTTTTGATTTCGGTGCCGGATCAATCAATTTTGAAATCGGTTGATCCACTGCTTTGTCACGTTGTTTTTGTGTAATAACACCCGTTGTCAACATGGCATCAAGCACCTGTGTCTGACGCCATTTTGTCAGCTTCGGACTTCCTTGAATCGGATCGTACGCTGATGGACGTTGTGGTAAGCCGGCAAGCATTGCGGCTTCTCCATAGTTCAACTTATCGACCGTCTTATTAAAGTAAGCTTTTGACGCTGTTTGGATCCCGTACGATTCCTGACCGTAATAGTTTTTGTTCAAGTACATTTCAAGAATCTGATCTTTCGTATAATCGCGTTCTAGACGAATCGCCAACCACTGTTCTTGCACTTTACGAGTAATGGTTTTATCCGAACTCAAGAACGATTGTTTAATAACCTGTTGCGTGATCGTTGAAGCACCTTCCGAACCAAAACCATCCGTAATATTAGCAATGATGGCCCCGCCTAAGCGGCGGAAATCAATTCCGTTATGTTGATAGAAACGACGGTCCTCAATCGAAATAAAGGCATCTTTTACGACGTCCGGTACTTCTTTAATCGAGACGTACTCCCGACTCGTTCCACCCTTTTTAATTTCTTCTTTATTACTTGCATAAATTTTCAGTGGAAGGGCGTCCCGAAGCTTGGATTCATCAAGCTCTGGCGCCGTAGCCACGGCATATACCGCAAATCCACCGCCGGCAATCATCATCACAAGGAACAGTCCGACAGCTGTTAACAGCAGCTTTTTCCAAAGAGGACCTTTCCCGCCGGTTCCGCCTGACTTTTTCTTTTTCGGACGTTTTGTCCGGTTCGTTTGTTTGGCTGACGTCTTCGTTTCTTCACGACGTGCGACACGACTTCTTTCCATATGCTATCCTTCTCCTTCGATCTGTAAAATTTCTCAAGTGAAATATAACTCGTCTACTGCCGGTAAGTAATCAATGGCAGGAAACGCACCTGTCTCAAGTTTTTTTCCGTGCCGTTCGATTTCGGCTAACGGAATCGACTTTCTTCCGGTTTCCAATTGCTCCCACCACGGGAACAAATGCTCGGCAGACAACACATATTGCACATTATACATACTGAATCGAATGATGACAAAACAAATTCCTCCATGAGTAATGCATTGACGCATGTGTTCGATTTGATGGGAGTGAAAATTTTTAAGCGGGAATGATGTTTTATGATTGGTTTCCTTCGCTTCAAAATCAATGTATTTTCCACGGTACACCCCGTTATAGTCGGTCGTCGACGGTTGCTTGAAATAGGCTTCTTTGACGACGGCGGCAGACCGTTTCGGATAATCGACTTGGACGATTTGAAGAGGAGTCGGTTTCTTGTGAATGATTGCCCGATTATGGGTCAGATAAAACATATTACTTTCATTAATTAATTTCTCAAGCTTCATACCACGATTCGAAAAAGTCGATCCCGCAGAACGGGCATTTTGAATCGTAACAGCATGTGGTTCAGCCGGCTTTTGAAATTTTTTACCGTTCGGGTAATTCAAAAGGATTCCCCTCCTAACGCGTTTATTGTACCATGATATGTGATTGTATCGTATCGGCCGAGAGGAGTAGTTAAAAACAAATGACAATAGAACCGTTACTTCAGGATATCGAACGGATTTACCAAGCAGGACGAAACGGTCAGGAATATGACTTTCAAACAGATGTCGTGCCGTTCGTTGCAAAAGCCGATATCTTGATTGCCGACTGGCAGCAAAATGCCCAAAACAGTCCGTATTTACGTCCGGCAATGGTGGAGAGTGCCGTTGATCAGCTGAAACAGTTGTCCGTCCAGGCCTTTCAACCGAAAACCAGTTTAAAACGTTTCAACGAAACCATCAAGTCTGTCCGTTATATCGATCAACTGATGCAATAATTCAAGAAATGTCATTTTTCGTCACGTAATCCCGGACTTGAAATGGACACTTTGAATATGTAGTCTGATGTTGAGATGATATGTTTAGGTCAACAGTTTGAGAGTATGGATTAGCAAATGAGCTGACCTCACAGCTGCTTTTTTGCGCATTTAAAATGATTGTATGGATGAGTTGACTAATTTTCGTCAAACTACGCATAATGATAAACAGTAAAGCGGTACACAATTCGCTCTGCTACGAAAGGAAGTTGTTTATGTCATCAAAAAAAATGTGGTCAGTAGAAGGTTATGAAGAGAACGGGGTAGAGAACCATCGTGAAGCAGATAAGACTGAATCATTCACGAATGAGGCTGAAGCTCGTAAAGCTGCTAAAAAAATGGCTGATAAGTACGACAACCTCGATGTATATGTCATTTATACGAGTAGCGTGAACGGTAAAACAGAAGAAAAATTCTTTAATTCCGATGGATCTTACAGTGAAGAAGGATTTGAATGGTAACATCTTAGCCGTCTAGTTGACGGCTTTTTTGTATAAAACGGGCTGTCCCCTCCTCCACCAAGCGGCTCATTCCTTTTTCAACTGGAAACATCATGTCTCTTTTCCTGAAGCTACTTCTATTTGAATAAATGTTTGGGTCACTTCATCACGTTACTCTTCTCATTTTTATAAGTGGTATGGTGCCGTTTGATTCATCGTCAATTTCACGAAAGATACCTCCACTGTCAAAATCAGGCAGGAAGGAGCAGCTATATGACGAATATAAAAAAGAACCCTATTACCGGTAAACGGACAGCCCAAATCCGCTTTGTATGCGATGAACGAAAAAAGCGACACTGATGACACATCCCCTCGTATGTCTTGATGAAGTCAACGGAACAGTATCTAGGAAAGATTGGTCATGCAAGTTGTGCAATAACCATGGATTTATATGACCGTGTCAGTGTAAAGTTACATAAAGAGGTAATAAATATGCTTGGTTTTAATAAAAGTGTGCAGTATGTGTGCAATTGGAGGAGATTCGCTTGAATAAAAGAGAACCAAGAAACGTGAAAAACGTTGATGTCAAAGGATTTCCTAGGACTACAAACCCAACAGCCAAAAAATATGTCATGTTCGTCGACGAGACGGGGACACCAAAAGGAAATACCCAATTCAATCTGACCGGCGTCTTAATGGAATATAAATACGCCATTGATTCAGATGAGACCGGTGAACCAAGTCCATTACGCAAACGCTTGATGGAGTTTAAATCAACTGTTTTTGAAGACCCGCATATTCCGCTTCATCTGAAAGAAATTTTAAAAGCAGAACATCCATATGGCAAGGAAGATGGGATTACCATCGACATGCTGCGTCATTTCTGGGTCGCTTTACCCGACTTTTTAGTTGATATCGACTGTACGATTGTCAGCGTCGAAGTTGATAAACAAAAATTACAGGAATTTTATTCGACACCAAAAGATCCATATGTCGTCGCCTTTGCCCACTTGATGAAATCGTTTTATGCGTTTCTTGAGGAAACAGAAGCAACGAGTGCCCGTGTTGTGCTTGAGAGCCGGGATGATTATCAGAACCTGTTAATTCAAAAAGCATTTTTTGATATTTTTAATTCTGGTACGGTGCATCTCGACGTTGAGAAGAGCCGCCAAAAAATCAAAGGCTTCATTTTTGCTGAAAAAGATAGTGACCTCTACCAATCCGGTCTTGAGATTGCCGATCTCGTTTGTCTTCCCCTTTCCCGCGTCCGACGCGGTGTCATTGAGGTAAAACCCCGGTTTGTCCATTATGGGGACGAAAACCGAATTTTCAAAGCGATTAAAAACAAGATTTATATTCGTCGGGATAGTCCCGATCAAGATTTCCGGAACTGGGGTTTCAAAAAAGTTCCGATTACGAAAAAACGGCGTGAGTGGTCCGATACGCCATGGAACGGATGATCGACACATAA
>NZ_JBHFFC010000012.1:0-35669 GCF_043359615.1 Exiguobacterium sp. S22-S28
CCCTCTATCTTTTAATTAGTTATTTATTTTTTGTGTCATAATTTATCTAAAATCAATTTAAGGAGCAAATCAAATGGATTGTTGCCACACTTATAAAGCTGATTGTTCACGAACTGAAAAAGAATATAAAGTATTTGTTTATTTAATAACTGACCCAAATGAAATCCTAGAAAGAGATGAAAATCCCATAACAAAGGCATTAAAAGAACACAAACTAAATCGTTCAATAGGTATTTATTTTTACAGATTCAAGGATCTAGAAGATGGTTGCGGATTTTCTAAGATTGGCGAAGTTTCAAGCAAATCTGGTGTCGTAAACCGATTCACACGGGGCTGGCATGGAACTCACAAATACGGTGATACCTACTTAAATAAAGAGTTGTTCAAAGATGTTCAACGGATTTCACCCGAGAATCCTATGTATTTCATATTTTATGAGTTTGATTTATTAAATTCTTTTCCAAAAATTGATGAAATCTGTGCTTTCTATGAACATAGAAAAAAATTAAAGTGTTCAACAACAAATAAAGAAAGAATAAATTCAAATCATAAACTTGGTTCAAATCTAGTTTGGTATAAAAAAGCATTCCATGAAGTTTTTGATTTGAAATTTCCTAACGGCAAACCCTATCCTTTATTAAAAGAATAAATCATCTTATAACATCACTACATATACGTTGATGCCAAAAATGGTTACTTTTAAAATTTTTTTCTTTCCAACTTGCTTCTATGAAATAGGAAGTGTGATTCGTAACGAACTCACACTTCCTTTCATTTTACCCATATTTCAGGTAGCCAAGCATTCTAATAAATATCCCGCTAACTTAATGCTTTAGTCGAATAGCGAGACGATTTCGTCGTAGTCGACGGTCGGATCAGGACGGAGCTCACCATTCTCGATTGCGTCGAGCATGCGTAGCTCCTTCAGCTTGAGACGGTCATAGATTTTCTCGTCTACCATCCCGTGTGCCTCCGGCTGTCCATGCATCATCATATAGTGATAGCGCGTATACTGTCCTTGCGGCAGGCCGAGACGATGGATGCGGTCCCGTGACTGTAGCATATGCGTCAGGTTGAACGAATACTCCAGGTAGACTGCGTCATGGCAGACATGATGGAGGGACACCGACTCGGCGAGGGTATGCGGATTCGTGACGATGACGTCGACCTCGCCCGCCTGGAACGACTTGATGATGCGCTCCCGCTCCTCGAGTGGGGTGCTGCCATAGATGGCCTCGGTTTTGATGCCGCGTGCGAGCAACTCTGCCCGGAACTTGTCGATTGTATGGACGAACATGCACCAGACGACCGCAGTTTTTCCTTCCTGATGGAGGGAGGAGACCAGGTCCACCGTAGTGTGGAACTTCCGTGTCGTCGGCACGCGGCGTAACAGCTCGATCTCCGACCGATCGAGTACGATCGGGGGAGCATCCTCCTGTCCGGTCCATGTCATCCCGTTCGCCTCCTCCTCGCCATACATCTCCTCGAAGTCGAGGGCTCGCAATAGTAGCTCGGGACAGGTCGATGCCTGGAGCAGACGGACATACATACTGAACGGATTCCCCATGTACTTACGATGTACGAGGTCGATGATTGCCTGTTCGGCATCATCCGCCTCCACGTGATAGTGGATGTCCGGTTCTGCCGGCGGTACCTGTAGTTCATACTTCGTCGTCCGCCAGAAGAACGGCAACAGCTTCGCATTGATTTCCTCGATCCGTGTCGAGGAGGGATTCTTCAGCTCGCTCGGCTTGAAGTTGAAGAAGCTCTTGTAGTCCTCGGCATAGAGGATGTTGAGGAAGTTATAGACGTCCTCATAGGTGTTCGGGATCGGGGTCCCGGTCAGGACATACTTGTAGGACGTCAGTGTCGAGAGACGCTTCGCGATCTGGGCACGCTTGCTCTTCATGCCCTTGATCTTATGGACCTCGTCGAACACGAGCATCGTCCGATCATCGATGACATCACTGAGCACGCCCTCGAACCGCCCGAGGGACTCATAGTTGACGAGGATGAGGTCGAACGAGTCTCCCCCGAGACGCAGTTGTCGGATGGGTTCGTCCGTATCATGGATGTTGAGCAACCGGAGCGCTCGCTTCGTCCCGAAGTTCTCCACGTATTCGTCCTTCCAGGCGAGGAAGGTATTCTTCGGTCCGATCATGATGATTTTATTCACTCGATCGATCTCCGGTGAGGAGAGATAGGCGAACGCCCCGTATACCATGGAGGTCTTACCGGCACCTGGTACGGAAAAGTTGGCAGCACGGTGCATCTCCGCCATGTAGAAGGCGGACTGCATCTGTTTGTCACGGAGCTCACGATGTAGCTCACGATCGACGATGGATGCGAAGCTTGCGTACTTGTCCTCGATGCGGTCATCCTGCGTCTTCAGCAACATCGCATAGCTCGAGCGTTCCTCGATGAGGTAGGTCTGTCGCTCGAGGTGTTGTTCCAGCGCACGCGTCACCACGACGTCGAAGTCCCGGCGTCGGCCAAGCTTCTCGAAGAGTTCGATGATTTTCCGGATTTCGACGTACGTCAAGTCCTCGCGGAAGTGAGGATATCCCGCTTCCGCATAATAGGGCTTCAGCTTCGTGACGATGGTCAGCTCGTTCGCCTTCATCTTACCTGGCGTCACGTTGTCGTATATCACGAATCGCCCATCGTCCACCGTGAGGATCATCGCGTCCTCCTGCAGCATCTCCTTGTCCAATATGATCGTCCCCTTGTCGTATGTCAGTATCTTCTTGATGATGAGTTCCTCGATGCGCTTGACGTAGATGTTCTCCTCCCGCATCCGGTCCGCCCAGAGCAAGTCGAATTCCCGACGTGCACGATGGATCTTCTCGACGTCGAAGGAGGAGGAGAGCCACGTCGTCGTGATGTCGAAGGACTCGAAGTTGTTCTGGATGGCGGCGCTCGTCTCATTGTTCGAGCCCGTGAAGTAGATGACGTTCCCCGTCGTGTCCTCGACGAGGCCGAACTTCGAATGGAACAATCCGGACGACTTGAATCCGATGCGGATGTCGACGACGCCGTTCGCGATCAGATGGGCGAGATTACAGTAGTCCATCATCTCCTCGTCACCGAGACGTTCGTCGAGGCGCTCGAGCAGGTTGTCGACGGTCTGCTCGCGTAGGGCATACCCTTGTCGTATCAGCTGGACGTCCTCTTCGCTCAGCTCCTCCGAGACGATGAGGCGCATCCGTCCGCCGTTCCGGACCAATCCCTTGACGCCCTGGCCGTAGGAAGCCAGTGCCTTCGAGCTGAAGTATCCACTGACACGGTCGTAGGAGACGGAACGCCCGAGGACCGGCGTATAGAAGTCTTTACCGATCTGATGCTCCGACGTGTAATAGGAAGGCCGGAGCATCAGGTCACGGAAGTCAGAGTCTTGACTCATAGGCCTCTAGTTCCTTCCTGATTTGCTCGACGAGACGGGAGAACTCCTTCTTCGACATGGCATCCATCCGGGCGATCTGATCCGCATCGACGTTGTCGAGCGTCCGGATGACCGTATTCAGCGAATCGATCGGCTTCATCTTGACGCGCGTCAATACCGTCTCGTCCACGCGTTTGCTGACGATCGAACCGGCCTCCTCGCGTACCTTCGTGAGGTTCTCGTTCACCTTTCTGACCGTGTTCACCGTCACGCTCACCTCTTCCTGGTACGCGTCATAGACGTCCTCGACGATGTCATCGTATTCATCCAGGAACTGTTCCCGGTTGCCCGCTTGGATGATTTCCTTGCCGATCCGCCGGACGTATCGCGTCAGGTCGCCGTCCTTCGAGAGGGTCATCGCCGTGAACAGCGCGTTCTTGACCCGTTCATATTCTTCCTCGTCCTTCTCCTTGTTCAGGATGAGCATGATCTCCTGGAGCGGACCATCGAGTTCCATGTCGCGAGCCACGTAATATTTTCCCTCGGCGTTGATGAACTTCAGGTAGTCGACCATGAGGTTCGCCTTCTTGAGCATCTTCTTGACGTCCGCCTCGCTCTTGTTCGTGTTCGAGGCATATTCCTTCACCGTGAAGTATTTGTTCTGCTCGATGTCGTTGTAGACCTCGACCAGGTTGTCGATGGCGTTATAGTCGACCGGACGCTCTTCGCCGTGCTGTAGGTTGAGCTCGAGTCGCTTGATGTCGATCGCGGAGAGCCCCTCCGATGGATCGAGGATGACGGCCTCGAAGAACGAGGTCTTCCCTTCACGTTTCAGTTGGCGCAGGCACGTGAAGCGACGGTTCCCGTCGACGACCGTACCGTCGTTGAGGACGACACCTGGTAGTCGTTGCCCGAAGAGGTCGATGTTCTTCTTCGTCTTGTCGAGGGCAGAACTATTGGACTCGACGATGAATTGTTCGACGAGGTCGTTGTATTCCTCCTTCGAGAGGGTCTGGATGTCCTTCCCTTCCGACTCATAACGGTTCATCGAGCTGATGATGCGTCCGTTCTGGCGGTTGTAGAGAAGGAGCTCGAGCGGAATCTGATAGACCGGATAGCTCTGCGTCTTTCCTTTGATCGTCAGTTTGCGTGTGCCATCGGTCAAGGAGATACTTTTCTTGATCTCTTGTTGTAGGTCGATCGTGTTCTCGAAGTTCATGTCGTGTGATTCCTCCCAAAAATTATGTCAGACGTCTCCTGACGTCGTATCTTCATATTTAAATTTTACACAAATATAGAAAATAAAGACAATCTGTTTCAGATAACGACCGATCATAGTCAAAATTTCATTATCCGTTTTCTGGTTTCAGACAAGCACAGGCATCCGATGACCGGATGCCTGCTTCAAATGCTCGCTTTAGCGAAGATATTGTTCTAGCGCGAGACGGATGATGTCCTCTGGTCTCGTCCCTTCCTCTTGCGCTCGACTTCTCAGGTTTTTCAACAACGGATCATCCGCGTCACCGAAGTCGATCTGTATCTTGACGGCACGTCGCGACGCCGGCTGGTCGATGACGCGCTCGTCCTTGCGTTCGTTGAGCATCCGCTTGACCTCGCGGAGCTCCTCCCGCGTCATCTCATAGACGGTCTTCTCATCGTCACCGATAGGATATGTACGTCCCTCGAGCATGACGGCACGTGGATCCTCGGGCCAGGACAGCAGCTCCGCGAGTTTCGAGGACGTGAGGTCCTCCGCGATCGCCTGCGTGAGCAGTTCCTCGCCGAAGACGTTCCAGAACGAGACGAACCGGCTGACCTGGGACTGCGACATGCCGATTTTCCTCAGGAACTCGAGCCATCCGCCCTCCTCGTGCCGGAACTCTGCACGCGTCTCCTCGTCGCGGAACAGGTCATGAGCATGGGCGAGGACACGGCACTTCTCGACGAAGCTCGTCGCATGGATGGCATCGATATGGTTGTAGTACTGCACCAATCCGTCCATGTTCTCCGGAAGGTTCTTCGACACGACACGCGAGAGCGCGGTCGCCGACAAGGACTGGTAGGGATTCGCGACCGTCGCCGTGGCAGAGAACTTCTTCACGGCATCGATTTTCCCTTCCCGTGCGTCAGGTTTCGGTGCTGCCGCCTCCGGGAGCGTCCCGTTCGCCTGGAAGCTAGAGAACGTCGGGGTCTTCTTTTTACGACTCATAACGCGAGCACCTCCTCTGCGAGCTTGAGGTAGGCGTCCGTCGCAGGCCCCTTGTGATCGATGACCGGACGTGACTCACGCTGGAGGGACTGGACCTTGACCATGTAGGGAATCGTCGTCAGCACAGGGATGCCGACCTCGCGTCCGAGGTCGATGAGTTCCTCGACCGTCGTCAGGTCCCCCCTCGAACGTGAACCGACCATCGTCGGGACGAATGCCGCGATATGGATGTCCTCCTTATACCGCTTCATCTCCTCGAGCTCCTCCGGGGCCGTATAGACGGCGTCCATCGAGAACTTCTGCATCTGTACCGGCATGACGATGAGGTCCTGGGCGACCAGCGCGCACCGGGCGTACGGGTTCAGGGCGGACGTCGAACCAGGGCAGTCGATGAGACAGACGTCGAATAGTTCCTCGACGCGTGCCAACTCCTCGCTGAGTCGGTACTCGTAGCCCATCTGGCTCGTCAATCCTGTCGGTGAGGCCGATCGGCGCGTCGGTATGAGATGGATGGTCCCGGTCTCGTATTCACAGTTGACGATGACTTGCTCGATCGGTGAATAGAATGGATCAATCTCCTCGAGTAGGCAGTCGAGCAAGACTTTCCCGGGGTAGTCCTCCGTCAGCCCGAGTCCGTTGGATGTCGAGGCCTGGTCGTCCGCATCGATGACGAGAACCCGTAGGCCGTCCCTCGCATAGGCATGCGCGAGGTTGATCGTCGTAGTCGACTTCCCTACCCCGCCCTTCCGGTTGTACAATGCAATCTTCTTCATCAGTCTTCGTCCCCTTCCATGGTATCTGCTTCTGGCCTGTCTTCTATGATTTCACGCACGAGTGTCTCCTCGATCATCTGTGAGAGCAGCTCACTGATGCTGAGCCCGCGTGCGTTCGCGATTCTTTGTATCTTTTCGGATGTCTCGGACGGGACGCGTGCCGATACGACGGTCGACGTCGCATCCTTCTGTCGGAAGGCACTGACCTTCACGCCGGACGCGGTGGATCGGTTCGCCCGGATCTCACGGACGGTCGCCTGTTCGATTGGCTTCCGGCCATCCGTCACGGGAAGTCCGTTCAGTACGACGTCCTCGGGGTCCTCGACGTACATCAGCTCGAATATCTTCGAGGCTGGCAGGCTGCCGAGCGATTCCTCGAGCGGCTGTAAGGTATCGTACGCCTTGACGTAGCGGGAGGCCAGGGAGTTCGACATGCTGACGACCTCGAGGAAGCTCCGCCATTCTTGGTTGTCATGCATCTCCGACTTCGCGATCGAGAGGCGTTTGCCGATCTCGAAGACCGAGATGGTCTGCACCTTCGCGAGCTCCTGGATTTCGAGGGCCAGGTTCTCGAGGTCACGCGAGACCGGGAGCTTCTGGACGACGGACCCGATGTCCGTCAACCCACTCCGGTAGGGGTGCTGTTCCTGTGGCTTGACCTTGTGGATTTGTCTGTTACGTGCCTTCATCCTCGGATACCTCCCTCTGCCATGCGTCTCGCGAGTTCCCTGAACGGGAGTGCGAGTTCGATTCCTTCCTTCGACTTGTACTGGAGGACGCTCTTTCCGTTGTCCGCTGCCTTCTCGATGAACGCTGCACGACGGACGGACGGTAGGACGTCGAGCCCCTCCGACTCCGCGAGCGTGCGCATCGCCTCGGCATACTCGCGGTCACCCCGGAGGCCGGCATCGATCGCGACCGGCATGATTCCGGTCAGTTCGAGCGAGGCGTTGTAGAACTTCTTCACCTGTCGGATTGTCCGGATGGTGCTGCCGAGCTGGTCATAGACCAACTTCTTCGGCATGAAGGGTACCACGACATGGTCCGCACAGGACAGGACGACCTTCGAAAGCTCGTTGATCGAGGGTACGGAGTCGAGGATGATCCAATCGAACTCTTCGGCTAGCGGGGCCAGCATGTCCTTCAATAGGAAGAGCTTGTCCTGCTCCGATATCAGATTGATGAGCCGGGCGTTCCGTTCGTTGGAGGGGAGGAGACTGACGTTATGCTTCTCGTCGTCGAACAGGATTTCCTCGATGGCGAGTCCTCTCGCATGGACGTCGTAGAGTGTCATGTATTGGATGGTGTCCGATTCCTTGAGCATCAGCTTGCTCAGGGAGCCTTGCGGATCAAGGTCGACGAGTAACGTACGAAGGCCGAGTTCACCGAGTGCATGCCCCATGTTCAACGAGCAGGTCGTCTTCCCCGAACCTCCTTTTGATATGTAGAACGTCAGAATGTTCATCTTCTCTCCCCTTTCTCCTCTTATCATCACATAGGAATATGTTGAAGACAACAATTTTCATCATCAGACCAGTATTTTAAACCGAATTTGTTTGTAAACAATAAATAATCTGTGTATACATTTCGACGTCGAAATGTATACACTCTTCTAATAAGATTCATCGATGGTATCCCTCATGAGGTGATTCGCCTTCTCCGGAGAGGGCACTGGACGTCAACGTACCGTAGATTCATCGATACTATGATAGAGGGGTAGACCATATTATCATCATTCAATACATTCTAAGAGATTGAAGGGATTAAAAGAGAATTAAAGAGAATTGGAAAACGTGAATCAATCATGAAGCCTTTGGTACCAGCAGGTTGCGTCCTTCAAGAGATCAGATTTAAAGTCCTCCCTATTTGCAGAAGTTCTGATCTAATCTTTTTTTGAATCGAAAAAAGGCGTTTTCATTCTTAGGATGCTGTTTATCTTCTAAAATCGTCTTTTTTATTGTGATGAGAATTTGTTTTTTTTCCTGAATAGTATGACACATTGAATACTGCTGATCTGTTGGTCAAGAAAGGTCTTATCATGGTAGTTTTATTCATCGTAAGAGTCGGATCACACAGCAAGACACCTGTTTTCAAAGAAATTTTCAAAAAACGGCACGACAAAGAGACCATCATGCGATGGCCGATTTTTGAGTGAGTCGTCTCATACGGTCGTTGAGGTAGAGGACGGGCGACTCGAAGAATGGACGGTACACGTCCGTCTCCTGGAGGCCTTCCCCGAACCGTAGGAAGTCGTTGCGGATCGAGCGCAGGACCTCGCCACAAGCAGAGAACCCATATGTGTCACTGAGCGATTGTAGGGACGCGGCGGGGACCTCGAGTCGTTCGAAGTCGACGAAGTCGCGAGCGACTTCGCGGAGGTCGAACCAACCGATGAGCGTGTCCGCCCGCTCCGCCTCCTTGATCCGCTTGCTGTCCACCTGTTCCTCGAGCTTCACGTGGAACATCAGGGGACGGGTGACGGTATGTATCCGCTTCTGGAGGGAGAGGCTGCCCTTGACGGCCGTGAGGAAATCCTTCGTGTCCTCGACGAGACGCACGCTGAAGACACGCGAGAGCTGGTCGAGCATCCCTTTCACGGCAAGACGATGGCCACAGTAGCGCGGCAAGAATCCTCTCACCTCGTCGTACGTGAGGGTCGCCTGTTCCTGGGACTGGACATGGACGTCCCGTTCCACCTGGACGAGGGCGCGTAAGGCCACGCGTAGGATGTTGACATGGTCGATCTCCATCAGGTGCCGGACCATGCCGCACCAGACGGACGTATAGCCGGTCTTCGAGCGGTAGGTGCCGGAATCCTCGAACAGATCACGATAGTTCTCGAGATAGTCGACGAGCTCGATCGAGACGACGCCTGAGAAATGTACGACGTAACGGATGAGGCCGACCTCCTCGAACAGACGAAGGTTGTCATGCAGGGAGCGGACGGATGTACGGGAGAACCCCGCCAAGGCCTCGCTCTCGACGAGCGGAATCAGGCCCTCGTCGTCGCAATGCGACAGGAGCGTGATGAGATGCCGGATCCGGGACTTCGTCCACTTCAACGCGAGGAACGGACCTGGGATATTATAATGATGCTGTTCATACATGAAGCCATCCTGCCGTTTCGTCCAACGCGTCAGACCGCTCATGGCGATCAACAACTTGTTCGCGATCAATACGTGCCGGTTCACCTGATTCAAAGACATGTCTACACCTCCCCTACTCTTGACTATTACATTCAGTATCGTGTCCGGAAGTGGGACTGTCAAAGTGCGTCTCCGGTACGGTCATCGACGACCAAAACGCTATGAACGTTGGTATGAAGCCGTTTTCAGACGGGAAAATGATGTCATTTCGGTACGGTCGAAAACGACCAAAATCTCCAGAATGCCGTCATGTCGCCATTCATGACCTCTTTCGCCTAGTATTTTCATGACTTTTCCTGCGCAGGATGTCGTTCCGGTACGGTACATGACGACCAAAACGATGAAAACGTCATTCCGGTACGGTACATGACGACCATTTCACTAAAAAGTGTCGTTCCGGTACGGTATCCGGCGACCAAAGTGATAGAAAAATCCGCGAAATTTTTTTTTCAAAAAGCGCAAAAAGAGCAAAAATGTCATTCCGGTACGGTCGAAGACGACCAATATGATGAAAGTGTCGTTTCGGTACGGTCCAAAGCGACCAAAAGTAGAAAAGTGTCGTTCCGGTACGGTCTGAAACGACCAGAATCGACATGAATGTGGGTGAAATCGTCATCCAGAGGACTTCCTACCCGACCAAAATTTAAAAATTGGTCGTTTTACGACATTTTTCGACAGCCGTAGTTCTTGATCCCTATCCCATCCCTGAGGGGCCTCGAAGAGAAGAGTGGTTCATTATAAGAACTGGTGTTCTTTTTTTGTGGTGGGTGTCATCCTCTGCGGTCTACCGTATGGGGGGGACGTCGAGAGTCTCTCCATGGCTATCCCCTAAGACGACGAAGACCGGACGGACCCTGAGGTCCATCCGGTCTGATCCTTCTCTTCTCGTTCAGAGAAGAAGGACGTTGCTCTTGTCGTCGAGCTCCCATCGTTCCAATGGATGGAAGTATAAGAAATAGTAGTCCCCTGACCGATGCCAGTCCTGGATGATGAAGTCGAGGTCCTTTATGCGATCGAGGTTCGTCTCGAGTTCCTTCAGGTTGTCCGCCTTCCGGCTCTTGTTGAACCGGATCGAGTGGGTGAACTGACGCCAATGCCGCTTCGCCGGTGTCGACTCCTTGAGCTGGAAGGAGTTGAGACGCTCCTTCTGCAGGACGAAGGAGAGATGGTAGGCGAACGTCCCCTTCAGTCGCTCAATCTGCTCCCCGTAGATGCTGATGATCTGTTGTTTCAGCAAATCATCATAGACCTCCTCCGAGACGGTCACGGTGACCTGTGTATCGCGGAGCTGGACGGAGGAGGAATTGCTGATCTTGACGGAGGAGAAGAGACCGAAGATGGTGAGGTCCCCTTCCTCGTTCCTCAGGGCGATCCGATAATAGCCGAGCTTGACCAAGCGCTGTGTCGTCAGCTTATAGCTATTCCCACTGTCGTTGCCGTATATCTTCTTGACGAGCTTCGAAATCGGGAACACGATTTTCCGGCTCGTCTGGAACGTGAGGTCCCGATAGGACAGGATCTCGTTGAACGCCTCGAAGTCCCGTGCATCGAGGTCCGGTACCTTGCCGTCGAGCTCAGCCAAGAACTCGTTGCTGACGAGGACGGACAGGTTGTTCGGCACCCCCTGCTTATACTTCGGGATGAGGGCGGAGTAGTCATGGAGGTCCAAGGACAGGTCATTCGTCATCCCGTCGCCTTGGTTGAACTTCTCGGTCGAGTTCTTCAGACGATCGGCGATGCCGAAGAATGGGACCGTGATTGCCGTCGATGTCGCGACATGGGCCTTGGGCTGTACATGTTTCAATCCCTTCGCGACCTCCCCGATGACCATCAGGATGTCGGTCCGCATCGTGCTCGTGCGTTGGTTCTTCGTCTTCTGCCCCCAGTGGGGATACGTATGGATGAGAAGGTTATGGTTCTCCGCCCATTCCTCCAGTTCACGTATGTGGTCCTGCATGAGCGAGTCGATGCTGTCGGACGAGAACTTGCGTTGGAACCCTTCCTTCCCGGCGATCTCCCAGAACTCGAGGTACATCTTGTGGAGTCCCCGTAGCTCCTTCAGTGGTCCCTTGTTCTCGAGGTAGTTCCGGGTGGCTGCGCGGACCCATCGCCGCTTCAGCTTCGTGAAAGAGTAGTAGCGGAGCTTCGTGTAGACGTCCTCCTCGTTCTGGAACTCATAGTACTCCTTATATAGTTGGTCGACGTACGCCTCGACGTCGACGATGTCGGTCGAGGCGAGTTGTTCGGTGACGTCGTTCTCGAGAAGCGTCTTGGCCGCCTGCGAGACGACGATCTGTCTATGTTGGACGGATGATGTAGAGTCCATGGTGCATCGCCCCCTTTTTTTCGATGCATATAGCATATCATGTCAAAGTATGTGTGGGGAAATCAGATGAGGAGTACGCGCCGGCGCATACTTTCCGGGGATGAAGAGCATTTCATATCGGACGAATGATTGATGGGTCCAGGAGGGATGTAGGGCGTCTCGACATCGTCGTCATGAAGATGGATGTCGTGTCGGGTGGACTTCATCAATCGCCTTTTTGATGTCCGTATATGCCCTCACTATCATTGCCTGGTATCTTGTATCGAGTGCCCGTAGGGAGGGATGGTTCGTCTGCTACGGACGTGATGGATTACGGTCATGCATCGTATGGTTCCGGATGCCAGGTAGGGGGCCGGAAGACTTCCATCAACTCACATTGACGAGGTCATTGTAAATCGTTCTTGCTAAGAGGGCATCTACATACGATCGTATGTATCCAAGCGGTCGATGTCCTGGAAAAGTATGCGCCGGCGCATACTTTTATTATTTCAACTACCTTATTCTGTTCAAATGAACCATTCCAGCAAGAGGGAAAGTGATGACTCACACGTCGTCAGAAACAATTCACTTATATACTTCTAAGGCATCGGATGGGATTTCCTACTGCATGCTTGATATCTCTAAGAAGGACCTGGAGAGGGCATTTACAATCAATCATGGCACATGAATTAATCGAGTCGTACGACGACAACTCGAATAATGGGTGAGGCATTCATGAATAAGCCGACAAAAGGTTGACATGTGAATCGATCGTAGACATGTTTCACGTGAAACAAGCCCTGTAGTTTTACAGAGTCCATGTGGCGATGATAAGAATAAGTCAAAGTTTGGATGCCGTTCTCGACGAGAGTGAGCTTCCACGATGGATTCCTCCTATCCGTGGTGAATCGATGAAAGGACTGGAGCATGTTGGTCCGTAGATTTTCTTCGTCTAAGAGGTAGAGTGTGGTCGACTATTATAATAGAGGAGAATGCGAAGGGGAAGAGGCCGGATATGTCCTGCGATGAGTATGATCATCCGATTATATAGGCCTAATGCCTTGAATCCTATCTGACGAGGTTCGTCCTGATTCGTCGGATAGGAGGCTAGTCTACATGTGATATGAGGCATTTCATGCTGCGTCACGGACTGAATCTAGACGTCCAAACCCAAGGAGGGAAGGCTGTCGAGAATGAAGAATCAACCAGTCTTTTCGATGCTGACGACCATACATGAGCCCATCCTTGCTTTCAGAAGGCCGATTGATGTCCATTCACTGATTTTACCGGCGAACGTTATGCGCTAAGGAAGAGTGTGACCATCCCCCGTGGAAGAGGATGGGGGATGAAGGGTCGGAAGACAGGCTGAAATCAGGCGTCCAAGAAATCATCTGTCTAGACCGCGAATCTAGCTTAGGTGAAGTATGTGCCGGCGCATACTTTTTCGAAGGACTTCTGATAGAAGTCAGAGAGACCTGACCTACGGAGATGACCGTTCATATGGGGGGATGGCCATGGTCGTAAATCGTAAGTACAGGCGAATGACCTCGTCATGATCGATTACATGCGAGGTTCAGATGTAGTGTAGTACCTTGATTTTCATCATGGTTCAACCCATCAAAAAAAGTATGCGCCGGCGCATACTTTTTTTGATGGAGGTGTCATCGTCCATAGACGTATCCGAGGAAGGATTCCTTGTCGGAAAAGAGTCGTCCCAGCTCCTCTGATACATAGACGTCGGTCTTGCGCAGGACACGAAGGATTTGATCCTCGATGGGTCGGAAGCCATATCGCTCCTCGAGCCGACGGAGATAGTCATCGATGTCTTCCCCGTCTTTGATATGGGAAGAAAGAAAACCCTCGACGGAATGCCGGACACGACTGCGATTCCGATAATACACCGTCCCACCGGGGAGGTTCAGGATGCGCAGGAGGGGACTCCTATGCATCAGGTCCTCGAAGAAGGTAGAGTCGAACCCGAAGTCGTATACAGGATGACCTCGTCCCAATCGTGCGGCCATCGCCGAACTGATGAACTCCTCTTCCGGCAACCTCTCGAGGAGCCAAGGGACGAACTTCATGAGTTCTGACCGAGAAATCCCGGAGTCGAACAGACGTGACTCATGGAGATAGGTATCCGGCTCGACCTCGACGTATTCCTCCTCATCCTCCAATACGAAGCGAACATGTCTCTCCCAATGTGTACTGGAATGGCCGCTAGAAGGAGTAATCTCTTCGGCGAGGGCATGCAGCGGGATGAAGTCACTGTATCTCGTCACCTGATCCAGGATGAAGTCGCGTCTGGACGACACGTTCACCGCAATCTCATCCCGTGACAACACCCGCACTCCGCTCTCTCGATGCTTCCGTGCCAGGATGTGTCTTAGTTCCGCAGGGGAGATGACGTCGAGATTCCGAATCTCGGGAGACAAGCGCTCATAAAGGATACGTGGCGTGAAGATGCCCACCACGTCATGCACCTTGTCTCGCAGGAGGAGGGAGAACGACGTCGCTTCATAGGGTACCTTCAGGCGGCGCACATATCCTCCCGTATGGATCAGCTCACGAGATTTTCGTGCGACCTCCTTCATACGGCTTTTGGTGATGTCTAGCATTTCGATATGTCCGTGTGGATTGACGCTACTCGACATGCGTTTCGCATCCCTCATGACAACATCCTCTTGCAAGGGGAGATGGAGGCCTTCGGTCATCGTCAGAAGGATGTTCTCGAGGTCGTAGTGACGTACCTCGTGGGTAGATGGACAGACATAGGCATTCCGTAAACGTAGGAAGCGGGATCGTTCCTTCGTACCTAGCATGTCGACGAACGTTTTCGACGTCGCCTCTTCCGTACCGCGTTCATGAAGAAGGTCGAGGTAACGATGGACGCGGTCGGATGAAGCAAAGACCTCACGGAACAACGTCCGACTCAGTTGGAACGTCCGGAACATTCTGGCATACAGATGGTTCTCGAGGATGCGTTCGTTGGGTAGTCGTCGGATGATCGTGAGGACGTCGTCCAATGACGTGTGTCCGAGGCGATCCCCTCCGTCAAGATGCGAGCGAAGGACGCCATCTGGATCACGCCATGGGAGCACGGAGTCGAGGGGGAAGAAGGCATCAGGATGTTCATCACCAGGATAGGGGACGACTTTCAACATCATTTTTTCGTCTTCCCCTGAGGTCGTCCGGTCATCGTCGAACAAGCGTAGCTCCTCGATGGCACCGAGGATGTTCCGATAGAGGTTGGAGCTTCCTTCCCCCTTCGTCCGTTCGCGGAACTCGAGGAACGACATCGAGAAGAAATCGATGAGCACGAATCCTCGTTTGAGGAGTAGGGATTCGATGGTGGAGTAGGGGACGGGATGCTCCTGCGATATCGTCAGGTGATAGAGATTCGCCTGACGACATAATTCACGACAGGCATCCGCTCCTAGCTTATCGACCATCTGGTAGAGAACCTTCGACTTCTCGGGGGATATCGGGATGTACTCCCGCACTACGGGATCGAGGACGTCGTCGAGACGTACGCCGATCTCACAGAGCGACCGGAGTGTCGTGTATCCACCCTGTCCGAGAGCGGCCATCTCGCCATGCATCAATCCTAATAGCTCATAATCGTTCCAATCCGTGACGTGTCCATCTGTGACCATATGAACCCTCCTTCTAGAAGACAGAGCGAAAAACACGTTAGCATGTACCTTGATTATAATTCCTTTACATAGGTATCATCCAGATGATTTCATCCATCGTCTGAAAAAAAGTGGTTCTGGAGACGAGTCAAGAAACTCACGAATGAGGGAATCAAGGACGCATTCCCGAAGCAAGATGCTGGACTGGTACTCCATCTCAAGGCAAGGAGAGGCAACTCGGCCGTGCTAGACTCGCTCCCGAACGGCGATACCATCTCGAGACACGGTCTTTGGATTAACGCGAACTATATAGCAGGAATGGTAGAGGACATCTATCGACGGGAGTTTCCTGTACACGTTAGACAAATTAGCAAGGCACCAGCCATAGATGAGAAACAAACCATCCGATTACGACGAACCCTGACTGGAGAGGGGTACATCCTCCCCTCCTTCGCCTGGGAAGGGGAGGACACGAAGACCTTCCCGTACACCATCCGTCAGGAACGTTCGATTCTCTTCGAACAGTCCGAGCTCCTCGATGGCACCGATTATGTTCCGGTAGAGGATTCTTCCCCACGTGTCCGTTCGCGGAACTCGAGGAATGACATCGAAGAGAAATCGACGAGCATGAATCCTCGTCTCAGTAGCAGTGACTCGACCGAGGCATATGGGACGGGGGGCTCCCGGGATATCGTCAGATGATAGAGAATCGTCCGCCGGAACAGCTCGTGATACGTCTCTGCACCGAGGTCGTCGACCATCCGGAAGAGGACCCTGGATTTCTCAGGGGACAACGGGATGTGGCTCAGTATGACGGGGTCCAACACGTCATCGAGCCTGACGCCGATCTCACACAGAGAACGGAGTGCCGTGTAGCCGCCGATGCCCAACGACTCCATCTCACGATGCATCAATCCGAACAGTTCGTACTCACTCCATCCTTCGGGATATCCTATGGTGTTCATGTTCAACCTCCTCCTCATCAAAAGAAGCATTGAGAGACGATATCTTCCATACATCGATTATAGTTCGTGGACGAGAGGACGACCAGAGCATTCGAATACGGATGACAGGATTTTCTAGTCTCAATCGTTACTTTTCTCATATAAAGTCATATAATGGATGTATGAGAAAGCATGGAAGGCGTATACCCTCCATCGATGAAAGGATGTCATCAGGAATGAACCAGAACAAGAACAAGAACGACCTGCTGTTCCGCGGAATCGTAGGGGTGGACCTGGAGGAGATATCGAGAGCATACGGACTGAACCCGGACCTCAACAAGAGCAAGGCACGCCTGACGAACGTGGCGAACCGCATGGTGGAGTCGGTGAAGGATGAAGTCGAACGTCTCCGAGAGGAATCCGGAAAACTAGAGCTCTCCATCCGTACAATCAACCTGAACGAAAAGGGGCGACCAATAGAGCTGAAGCCCCTCGATACCATCGACTTCCTGGAATGGATCGAGAAGTCTTGGGAGGAGAGCCAGGTATATCGTCGATTCAAGGAGACGTTGTTCGTCCTATTGATGTTCCGCACGGACAAGCAAGGACGCACGATCTTCATCGGGGACAAGTTGTGGTCGATGTCGGAGGATGAACTGCAAGGACCCGTCAAGCAGTTCTGGAGACAAGTGAAGGAGACGACAGAGGAAGGCATCGTCATCACGCAAGTCCAGCAGACGAGCAGGGTAATTATGAAGAACAACCTCCCGAAGCAGCATGATAACAAGATTCTTCATGCAAAGATCAAGGCATCGAACGCCGCGGACCTGTGCTCGCTACCGGATGGTCGTACGATTTCGAAGCAAGGATATTGGTTCAATGCCAGCTACATCACGGAGTTGGTCAAGGACATCCATGGACGGGAGACAATCATCCGGACGAAGAAAGGGGAGAGTCGTACGAACTTGGAAGCAAGTCAGGCTGTAAGGATCCAGTCCGACCTGAACGAGGACGGCTATCCCATCGATGAGTTCATCGACATCATCCGTCGTACGATACCGTCGTATGACAAACGACGACTGACGGCAGCCGATGCGGAGCTGCTAGGTTATCGTGTCGATGATCAGCTCGCAATCCGACTAAGCCATCCGAGCTCGACGGCGTACCTCGAACAGCTCATCTTCTCGGACGACTATGTCCGTACCGAGCAGCACCGGGTCCTCCGCACGGACATGGCTGGACGAATGTTGAAGAACCTGGAGCGTCATGCGAGGCTTATCCTCCTCGACAAAGGTTTCTACATCACCGACCGCTGTCTCTCACGCGCAGGCGTCTCGGAGAAGGACATCTCTGATTACAGGGAATCGGTAGAATCGTATGTAACCGAAGGAGAATTCTTCACGCTCGTCTCGTTGCGGAATGACGGATTCACTCATCCACTCGAAGAAATCGGATTCGAGGACCTGTTCTATGAGAGCATTCTTCTACGTGTCGGCGTGCTCAAGAGTCTGCGCATCGGGAAGGCGAAAGTGTTCATCAAGACACTTAAGAAGCCACATCCGGATTCGTTCATAGAATGGTTGATGGGGGAGGACGACATCTTGTCGATGGAGGAACTTCAATCGAGAGCATCATCGCTATTGGCCATCTTCATGACAGAGGATGATTTGATTACCATGGTGAATCGCAGTAACCATCACTATTCTAAAGAATTCGAGAAGGTCTACAGCAGTCACGATGCGTATCTGGATAGCATCTATGAATAAGGGGGATTGGTCATGAAACAAATGATGCATTATATTCTGTCGAATGATGGGAATGAATTCGAGCGTGGGAAGATTGAAGCAATCGGAGAGTCCGTCTATGAGATGACGGAATATGTCGTCGAGAGACTTGCTTCGCACTTCGGACATCGATTGGAATTTGATTTCGTTGATGTCTCCAATGAATGGACATTTGAAGCCGAGGACGAGGAAGAAGGATCCCATACCATCCGATTCGCTCCCGAAGGAATCCATGCGGACAAGTTCGGCATCGAAGAATGAAGTCATGAGATTCTCAGGACTAGTATGTATACGAAAAAAGTATGCGCCGGCGCATACTTTTTTTCTGTCACTCCAGTATCATCTACTCGGGACGAAAGGTATTGTGGACCTCATCCATCCTCTTTCTCCATGTCTACATACTTGAACAAGGAATAATTCATGATGATCGAGGCTTTATCCATTTGTCTGGTCGAGGTCAGGATGTGCCTTGATTAGGGAACGATAAGCAGCTACCAACTTCCTGAACGCCTTCTTGAACTCTGCGACGGTGAATGTCTCTATGACCGCGAGCTGTCCCATCGACTCTAGTAACACCTCCTGCAACTCTGTTCCTCCTAGGACATTCAGTCACATCTTGTCCACCACATGGATATGACTCACCGTGTTAGCGACGTTAGGATAAGAACTCTTCACTTCCTTGTTCAGAGCATCCGCCGGTAAAGATGAAAAATGATCTAGCAATGTCTACATCGAACATCCGTGATAATCGTACATCGTTCTTCCTGCGCCCATTCCAATCTCTCCTCGGTTCAAATTTATGTACCGTCTTATGATTTATATTATAAAAAAAGGATATATGACAGCTAATCGTCATACATCCTGATAAAGATTTATGATTTTTTTCGCTTCGTTTCTTAAAGCGTTCTGCAAGTGGAGGGGACTAATGATTACGACACCTGACCCGAACCCGATTAGGATTGAGATCAACCATTCCGCATTCAACGGGCCACATAGGAGTAGTTCTATCGTGAAGCTCTCGTCTTCTTTCTAACCATGGAAGATGCATACGGGATGGTCTTACCCCATTTATAGTCTTTGATAATGCCGAAACCACCATTCGTACCGTGATAGGAAGTCACCGTAATGCCTGCTGCACTAATCGTCTCGATGTCGCAATGTATCGCCCTCTGGGAGACATTTAGTTCTTCAGCTAGTTGCGAACAGAAATGATGGGACGATGAATTAGCTTGAAAATGATGATGGCTAGTAAACATTCGAGTTTCAATGTATTCTCCTTTAAGTTAGAGATAGTGGTAGTTGTTAGTTTTTATGTATCGCTTCTTTTGTGTATAGATGATTCCTTCTTACTTTTAATGACTGAGGAACTTTTTTGTACTACAAAACATAAAAAGTATACGCCGGCGTATACTTTTTGATAGAGCAGAAGTGACAGATGATTTAAAACGTAATACCAAATATTTGGCGTTCAAGAGTCAAAGAATCATCAAAGAAGGAAAATAGTTTTTGCATCGTTAGGTAAGGGTTCAGAGTATGTTATTTAGAATAACTGGAAGTTGAAAGAAGTGATTGAAACTAAAAATAATTACCAATAAAAAGAATAATAGGTAGAAATTTTTTGGTATAATAAGTTAATGAATAAATATAACGCTACTTATTATTCAATTAAACTTACTTAAAAGGTATTACCAAAGGCGTTGATGTAAATTGATACTACTTTATGAAATCAATCGAAAAGCTACTGGAGGAAAACCACATACATCATCGTTTCAAGTTGTCATTATTAGCCTTGTTGACATTCCGAACGCAAAATTTTCATCGGAGAAGTTTGTTTTAAATATCGAAGGAGTTACTCGAGGGAAACAACCTTGTAAGCGAGTTGTTCGTTCCTAAATGTGAAATAAGTAGAAGCATTCTAATCCGATCTAGCCAAAGATAGCTGTACCATTGTTTGTGTCTTATTGACTATCTGCTGAACAAGACGCTGATGCAAATCTATTGGGATACTGAATCTATAATCAGTTTTATAAAAATTGTTGAAGAAATGAGAAAGTATCGCATGATTAGTACTTATCAATAAAATATTCCTCATCACGTAGTAGTACCGATCATGCGCTGAAATTATGGATGACTACAGAAAAGACTTAACGACTAATAAAGATTAATCGATTATTAACGGGAAATTAAAAAATATACAAGAGTAATGATTTTATTAAAGGAGCCTTATTAATGACTATTAAGTTAGATTTATCTAAGCAAGAATATAATGTTTTTAATATTGCAGATGGTCAATTCTTAGAAATAAGTAACAAAAACTTTATTTTCGGTAAAAATGGTGCTGGTAAATCTACACTCAGAAAAATGATAATGAGTCAGTTAATAGACAAATATGATGTTCGAATTTTCACAGGATTTAATAATCTAATAGTAGATGAAAAATTAAATGCTGTAGTTTTAGGAAAGGAAAATATTAAATCCAAAGACGAATTAGATGAAATCGAAGAAAAACTATTAGAATATGAAACTCAAAAAAATGTACTTCAAAATGAAGTGAAATCTTTATTGTGGAAACAACTATATATTGAAGAAGGAATTCAAAAAAACCCATTATATGTGCAATATGAAAATTTGCTTAGAGAACACGAAACTCAAAAAAATAAGGTAGATACTTTTTATACTGATAAAGCTAGAGAGATTAGGTCATTAGATAGCCCACAAATAGTTAAGCTAAGTTATATGAAAAACTCATTCGCGAAAGATATTAAGAATAGTAAAATTTTAAGCGATTCTGAAGTAAGTGCGAGTAAACAAATTTTGATGGAAATTGTTAAGTCTAATCTAAAAATGAAGTTTAATCCTAAAAATATAGATTTTAATAAATTAATTTTGAATGTAAATGAAATTCTAGAAAATAAAATTAAAGAAGTAAATTTAATGAAAGAACTAAAAAGTGATCCAAATCGAATGACATTTGCTAAAAATGGTTTAACAATTCATAAAGCTGGAGAATACTGCTCGTTTTGTGGAGGCGAGGTAACAAAAGAAAGAATTCAGGAATTAGAAATTTTCGTATCTTTATCAGATATAAAAGAAATCGAGGTACGATTAGATAAAATGCTTAAAGAGGTGGATGAATTATATATACAGGTAGAAGAAATTGAAACAATAAAAAAAGAAGACTATTACAATTTTTTACATGATGAGGTGCACGGAATTAATAATGAAATTGAAATGAAAAAGAAAGAATACATTAATTTACTAAATACAATAAAAAATAGCTTAGTTGAAAAATCGAATGATACATTTAAGTCCGTACAAAAATTAAATACAGTTATTCCATCAGATTTTGAAACTATAAGTAATAATATAAAAAGTACTATTAAAAAACATAACCACTTTACAGATAATGTAATTTTCACAAAAGAGAAGACTAAAGAGAAATTGAGATTACATTATGTTGCACTTAAACTCTTACAAGAAAAAGATTATATGAATGGTTGGCGAGGATATACAATAGAGCATCATGAATTGATAAAGTATGAAAAAGATTCAGAATGTATTAAAAATAAAATTGATAAAAAAGTAATAGACATTATAGGTACTAAAAAAAATATAAAAGAAAACACAATTTTATACTTAGAAAATGAAATAGAGAAAAAAATTAATAGTAAAAATGAAATTTTAAAAAATACAAAAAATACACTTAAATTAGTTGAAATAATTAATAGCAAATTAAAAAAATCTGGTAAACAAAACTTGGAGTTAGCTTTAGTAAAAGATAGCAACAATATTGAGCATTATCAAATAAAAAATCAAGGTGCTATTAGAGCCATCGATAAATTGTCTACTGGAGAAAAAAATATCATTGCATTTTTATATTTTATTGAAAGCTTAAGTGATGTAGAGAAAAAAAATAACAAGAAAAAAGTAGTAGTGTTTGACGATCCTATGAATTCCAATGATGATAATATGCAATATTTAATAATTACTGAAATACAAAAAATATATAACAGTCAGTACCCCGAAAAATTTAATTCTGTTAAAGATTATTTTATTTGTTTAACGCATAATGCTCATTTTTACTTAAATGTTCAACCACACGGACATAGAGTAGAGAAAAAAATAATTGACGGAAAAGAAGTTGAGATTTCAAAATACGATAAAAATAAATTTTACAGATTAGAAAATGGAGTATTTAACCATATCGATTCTTTCAAAAAAGATTTTAGTACACATTATGAATTTCTATGGCTCGAATTAAAAGACTTATATTTGCATAATTTAGTGAACTCAATGTTAAACTCCATGAGACGAATAATAGAAACATATATAAAATTCAATAAGAAAAATCTTATGAAGTTCTATAAAAATTATGAAGAACATAAAAAGTTGTTTGATGTTAATTCTCATTCCATTGATGATTATTCAATTGAGATGATTGGTAAAGATAAAGATAGTTTAATAAGCATGTTCAGAGAACTATTTGTAGCAAATGATGCATTGGAACATTTCGAAACATATTGGAAATAGAAATTATAAGTTAATACTTGATAACGAAAAATAAGTTTTCAAGCTATAAAGTAAAGGAGATATATTTTTGAGTAACCACAATTTAATAAAATTAGATGAGCATCAACTAATAACATGTATAAGATACTTAAGATGGGGATCTTCAAAGCGATTTCGTATTGATCAAAGTTGGAAAAAGAACGATATAATTTATTTTGTAGTTGGAGAAGAACTTGCTGCTAAAGCCATTATCGAAAGCGAACAGTTTTATGAATCACCAAGTGTTTGGACTGAAGATAAATATAAATTTCATTTAGATATAAAGTTTGAATCATATATTTTACCTGAAAATCGTAAAAAAGGGAGCGCAAAGACTTCAATATTATTAGATGAGAATATAGATGAGAACATGGGAAATTATTATAGAGGAATTAAAAAATTATTGGATCAGCAAGTTTATAATATTGAAGAAGAATTTAAAACATCTTCTACTGTTAGTAGTTATAAAACAGTAATAAATAAATATTTTGTAACTTCATTCATTGATAGAATGGATAATAAAATAAATATTATAAAATCTTCTGCAAGGGTTAATTATTATAAAAAAGAAGATGAAGTTTTAGATTATATAAACACGCTTTGGTTTATTGCATTAATTACTCATGAAAAAAAGTTGGTTAAAAGTGCTGTATTTGATCAAGAAAAAGTTAATGTTATTGAAGAAAAATTTAATGAAATAAAAAAAATAAAAAAAGAATCGGATAGGGAAATTTCTAAGAAAAAGATAAAAAATATTCACATGGAAGTTGCGCAAATTTTTAAAGCTCAAAAAGGTATTTTTGAATTATACGGTGTATATTTTGAAAAGATAGAGCCTGAATATTTAAAAATCATTAATATTATCGATGATATTAAAAAAATAATTTCAGAATTTGTTTATGTAGAAAGTCAAAAAGAGTTATTCGATAACTTAACATTAGATTGGTTTATAAATCGTTACATCGATAGTTTTGTGAAATCACAAAAAAAAGTTTCAGGAGGGGTTTCTTGGCACTTATCAACAATTTTAAATGTAATTAATGATGGAGCTAAGTTTTCGGTCAATACCCCACTATCTTATGATAGTGGGATAACATCTAACATAGCAAAATTAGATGATAAAATAATCATGTTTAAGGTTGATGATTTTTCCTACACAGCAATCAGGACTACTATCATAAGGTTAGTTGCAAATAAATTAAGTATAGATAAAATTCAATTAAATGAAGCTAAGTTCATTAGTTCAAAGAAAGAACCCAAAATAAATATAGATATAGAAGATAACTATTTTTTAATAATGAATACCATTCCATACTCTAGAGAAGAATCTATCGAAAAATTACTACAAAACATTCAAAAAATCGATAATGATAGCATAATAATTTCACTTTTATCATTAAATGATTTTATAAAGAGTGAAGATGATGAAGACTATACAAGAAGTTTTATATACAAATTTAAGCAAGTGGCATCCTCAATTGTTGCGTCGGACATTTTTCTGGGGGGATCAGAAGATAATGACAAAATAGTATTAATGATTGGGAAAAAAAATAAAAATAATGATAATTTCAATTATTCGAAGGTTGATAATGATTATGAATTAATAAATTATAACTTATTTTCTGATCACTTACTTAAGGAAGGATATATTGAGAATAAGGACAATTTTGAATCTTTTTTTAATCATTATCGAGAAAATTATGCTATTAAAAAAACAGTAATAAAAAATAATAGAATTAGATTAAGAGTTTTAGGAAAATTAAATAATAAAAAAAAGATTGAAAATTCTGAAATAGTTGAAAGCCTTTCTAACAATCAAAAAGAATTGTTAAATTACATTTTAACCAATAAAAAAAATGGAGAATACTTTAGTACTAATGAGTTAATTGAAGAATTTAATACTTTCAAAAAAATAACCAACGAAAAAAATTATTTCTTTTACGAAAGTACTTTAGAGTTGTTGAATTCTTTAGGTATTCTTAAATTCTCACAAATAAAAAATAATAATAATGATGATAATGATGATAATAATGATAATAATTATTTTTATACCTCTGAATTAAAAAAATGGTCTTTAAAAATAAAATTTTGAAATTTGGTGATTATTTTGGAAATATTAAGTCTTAAATTAGGAAAATATAAAAAATTAAATGAATTTGAAATTAATTTTAATGATTTAGAATATGTAAAATCAAAAAATGAGAATAATAGAGGTCTTCTTGGGTCCGAAAATATAAATATTGCTTTTTTAATTGGGGAAAATGGATCTGGAAAATCATCGTATTTAGAAATTTTAACAATAATTTTCTCAAGGTTATTGCTAAATCAAGATATAGGTTTTTCATTTCAATTAGTCTATAAAATTCATAATGAGGATGAGAATCAAATTGTTAAGTTAGATAATTTGGATAAAAGTGAGATTGAATTTTCTATTTATAACAAAAAAAGTAGTATTTTTGAAGTGCAAGAAGAGTCTTTTTATTCAAAAACTGAATTACATCCCAAAAGAATAATTTCTATTTCGTCTGGACCTCATAGTAACTTTGAAAAGCTTTTGATATACTTACCAACGCGAAATATTAGCGAGAAGATCTTTGATTTGAAAGGAAATGAAAGTACAGAATCTAAACTAAATAAAAGTTTATATGAAGACTTATTGTTTAATCCAAAAATATTAAACTTTAATTCTGATTCCTTGATCTACATATTTATTAGTTTAATGTTTTTTTTGCCAGATTTAAAATCCATAAAACTTAATTTATCTGATGAAATACATAAAGAGTCTGAACAATCTGAAACTACAGAAGAGGATGAAAAATTAAGAAAAAAGATAGAAGAAGAAATAAATAAAATTAAAGATAAATTCGATGAAAATATAAAAAAACTAAAAAAAGATTTAAATTTTTTCGAAGAGATAGGATTTTCACTTAAAATAAAAAAATCTAAGCTTAAAAAATTTGAAAAAAATATTAATGAGAATGCTGACATTGGCGAACTCCCTCAAAAATTCCTTTCATTATTTTATAAGCTATTAAAAATTGGCCAACCAGATATTATTCATAGTGGTGCAGATTATACATACTATTTCGATAAGAAAAAATTAAAGACCCTTCAAAATGAATTAAACGATAACGAAATAAACTCATTATCTATACTTACTACTCTTATGATTGCTGAAAGGTTAGCTATAATTGAGAGTTCTACAGCATATATTAAGGTGGGAGATAAAGACTCAGATCTTTTGACGCACAAGATATTTAGCGATGGGGAATGGTACTGGTTGTGTAAAATGGGGATAATAATTCTAATTCAAAGTGGATTTGAAGATAACTTCTTAGTCATTTTTGACGAGCCAGATGTATTTTTAAACGAAGCATGGATTGAAGATTTCGTGTACAATATAAATATTTTTTCTGATTTCAATGGAACACTCCAGCCCATAAAACACCATGATTATATGATTGCTACGCATTCGACGTTGATGCTCACGGATGCAATACAGAGTCAAGTATATAAGTTCGAGCAAATTGATAATAATTTTATAGGAAACAATATTGATTTTTCAACGTTTGGTGCTGACAGGAGTGTAATAAGCTCAAAGCTCTTCCTGAATGATAAAAGAACGGGGAATTTTGTAGAGGAAAAAATTAATGATGTCTTCAAATTTCGGGATAGTAAAAAAATTAATAATTTATTGAATCAACTCGGACAGGGTTACGATAGATTTTTAGTGCAAGAATTAAAACTTGAAATAGACACTAAATTAGGAGGGGACTTCTAAAGAAAAATTTGAAATGAAGGAGGATTATATCGTATGTTAACAAATCTAAAAAATACAACAAGAATTGGCCAAGATATGCGTAAAACGTTAGAAATATTTTTGTGTTTGTTAAAGTATGAAAGTGAATCTGAATACAAAGATTTAGAAGGGATTGATGAAAGCATTTTAATAGAATTAAAAAAAAATATAAATATAAATAGTCCTTACAATATTGAAGATAGTAAGTTACACAATAACGTAGAAGGTAAAAATGAATGGTTAATTAATAGAGTAAATAGTTTTAAGAAGATTATTCCAGAAAGTTCTAAAAGAAAAAAATTCGTAGATGCACTATTTTATGATGTAACTTATGATCTAGAGGAAAACTTTACGGAATTTAAATTCAAAACGTATAATTATCAACACCTTGAAGATAGTAAAAAAAATAAAGTTATTCAAGATGAAATAAAAAAAATATTCTCTGATTTATATACTAGATACTTTAATCAAAAAAATGAAAATAGCGATGGATATGAAATATCAAATAGATTGTTATTTTATAAGGAATTTTTTGAGACGAATTCAAATCTATCGGTTTGTCCTGCGTGTTTAGGAGAACTAAACATGAGAACGATGCAGTTAGACCACTATTTTCCGAAGTCTAAATTTCCTGTTCTTTCAATTCACCCATCAAATATTGTTCCTATTTGTTCAACGTGTAATACAGTAGCAGGAAATCATGAGAATTCAGGTAAAGGAGAGAAAGTACCATCATCTCCGACAAATTCTAGTGATGAAAATGCAGTGGGAGGAATTTCAAAAGTTTTTTTCCCATATAAAAGTTCTGCCCATAAAAAAATTCTTGGCAAAATTGAAAAGGATACAACTACTGGAGCTAGAGATAAAAAATTCAAAGCCCAGTTAATAAACTCATCCGACAAAAATTTAAGTAAAAAATTAGAGAATCATATTGATTCGTTTAATCTAGAATATAATTGGAGTTCGAAAATACCTAACATACATAACATTATTTTTTTAATGGCTAAAAAGCATTTTAATATAGTTATTAAAGAAATTTATAATGATCAAGAATTAAATTCTATAGAGATTTTTAAAGCTTTAGAAAAAAACATTAGTACGAGAAAAGTAAGGGGTTTTCTTTACTATTCATTTGTCCTAAATAGTGAAGAAATAATTTCGTCGATACCTGACTTGTTACTTACTTCAAACTATGCAATGTATTTAATACTTAATCCTGCGCCTTTAGAGGCATTTGCCTTAGAGCTAATTGAAGATTTTAAAATAAAAAATGAAATGAAGATTCCATATTTTTTCAATGAAAATTTATATAAGTAAAGTGAATTACCATTAATAAACATTTTATTAAATGCATAATTCATGAAGTTTAAAAAAATAATATGTTAAATAAAAACGAGGTTTTAAAATGGCAGAATTATCAAAGTGCGTAATAATAGATAAAGAAAAATATTTATTTGGAGCTGCGTTCAATATAATAAAACCACTTGATATAAGTGAAGTAATTAGTTTGTCTGGAGGTTGGGAATTAGTTCTAAATTCTAATAGTCATTATGTAATTTTAAGAGGAAAAGATTATAAAGGGGATTTGAATGACTTTTCTTTATACTGTTATGAAGTAATACAAAAAGGTCTAGACTTGCTCAGTATTAACGGTAAAGCGGATATTTCAATCGAATCGGGAAACGAAGAATACTATCTTTGGTGGAAAACAGAAAAACAATATTTTAGAATAGTAAGATTGATAGACTTCAACTTGAAGTCTAGTGTCAATATCAGTGCAATTGATCAAAATGGAGATAGTGTGAATTTAATACCAAAAAAAGTTACTAAACATCATGAAAGCTTGAGATATTATCGATTATCTCAAGTCACAGAAGATTTGTTTGATGCTTTTAGAAACATGTATTTAGCATTTGAGAGTTTATTAAGCTTAAATACCAATAGGAGGAAAGGCGAGAAAGAAGGAGATTGGTTAAAAAGAGCATTGAACAATTTAGCATATTTTAAAGGGAATTCTGAATTGTTTGGAAATAAAAATATGAATATTGTCGATAAATTTTATAAAGAAATTTATATTGAAGTGAGATGTAAGTTGTTCCATGCTAAAAGCAATCAAAAAAAATTAATTCCTCAAAATTTACAAGACAGAAAAAAAGTATCAGAAGCTTTTCAGATTCTTACTCAAGTTGTACTAATGCTTGCAGATAATTTATTAGGTATTAATCGAGAGACAGCCATAGTAACTAATTCAGGATTCTCTAGTATTTTTAGTGATAATTTTAAAAGTATAAATATTTTATTTTCTGAACGTAAGGATCAACTATCTTTATATGAATCAAAGACTGATGAATTACACAAATGCTCGTTTTCTTTAAAAGCATTTTATTCTAAAAGTCTTTCCACTCCAGGAATTAGTTACTATACTGGAAGCGTAAATCCTTTAAAAATAAAAAATGTATCTTCTATGAATAGATTTGCATTAACTTTAGAAAATGAACTTATGTCCATCCATAAAATCGATGAGTTAACCTTTGAAGGTATAGACGAGATTGAAGTTAATTTAGGTTATAGACTGCAAAATAGTAATTTACCAAAAAATACTTTTTATCATTAAAATTTTAAAAATTCTTACATCAATGACTCTTTTTTATAAGATGATTTGTCTGTCTTACTTTAAATTGATTTAAAAATATGAGGCAAATATAACAACTTTGATTGTGCTTCAAGTACGTTATAATTTTTCGGTGTCAGGTAGCTTAGTTTTTCATTACAGTAATTTAAGAAATTTGAGAACACGTTCAAAGACTTCGTGGAAATTTTTGCTGGCTAACAAGCCCAAAAGTTTCATCTACAAGATATGGTTTGTTAGGTGATTCTTGTTAACAAATTCTTAAAAGGCGTATGACGTATAGACATTTCTGAGTTGGCTTAATTGATTTAAAGTCATGCTCGATGAGGTCAGGTATCATTATGTTAAGATCACCTTGAAAATTTCATCTTTGTGTCGGCTTGATTTGACATTAGAGATAATGGATTTTTCTAGCATCCAAAGTGCTTCCACAGTTTCTTTGATTCAACGACCTTTGCTAAGCTATATGTGGGAATATAGGTAACATAGACAAAAACTTCGTATAACTAAATCATTTAAATGGTAGATTATTTAATGTTGTATTTTTTAATTCTTGCAAATAGCCATTAGTTGTACTAATAGATTCGTGACCAGAAAGATTCATTACCTCATATAAGGGAACTCCATCCGACAATAGTTTTGTAATGAAAGAGCGTCGGAACCAGTGAGGTGAGTTACTTTGTGACGTCAAATGTGCAGAAGCTGATTGAGCGATTAGTCTTAATGCTTCATATGAAATTGGAGTATCTTGATTTCTTACATTGAAACAAATATGAGTATTTATCATCCTTTCGATTTTCATCAACTCCTTTAGACGATGGATGAGGTGAATTGATTTTTTAGATAATGGAACACGTCGCCATTTTTCTCGCTTTCCCTTGACCTCGATATAGTTCATGGAAAATGTTTCATGAACATGACTGAACTGTAGAGCTAGTAACTCTGCAGCGCGCATACCAGTCGTCAATAACAGATAACCCATCGTCTCGTTCCGCAGCTGCAACAGCTCGCGGTTCTTTTTTTGCTTCACAGTGTGGCGGAAGGCGAGGGCAATCGCCTCCATCTCGTCGAAGTCGATCTCGCGGCGGAGCGGTTCCGGCTTCATCTGGTCCTTCACCTGGAGCGATAGGTCACGCGGGTGATAGTCATTGACGTGCAGGAAACGCAGGAAACGCCGCAGCATGGCGTTGCGCCGCTTGACCGTCCGGGGCGCGTACTGGTCGTGGACGTCCTTCAGGTATTCGTGCAGGTTGAGGATCGTCAGCCGCTTGACGCCCTCGGTCTTCGTCACGAAGAAGCGCAGGACGTAGTCGAGGTCCTGCTTGTAGGCCCGCTTCGTGTGCGGGCTTTTTTGGCTATAGATCGGGAACAGCTCTGTCGCCCAGAACAGCTCGAAGATCTCAAGGTCGCTCAGCGCCTCCATGTTCAGGTGGTCGTCCGCGAGCACGGCCAGCAGCTTCTGCCGGCTGTCCGCGAACGCCAGCACCGCCTCTTCCCTCGTCACCAATCCTCGTGTGTCGTTCTCCATCCCCTTCTCCTCCATCCTCGTCGGTCGTCGACGCTTCCTCTTTCGGGCCGTCCTCCGCGTCATATGCTGTTAAATCCGTCATTTATCTCGTGTTACATAGAATTATGGCTGATATATGTACGTCTTATTATATTTTATCCATGTTATAAGATGTCATACTTTTAATGTACAAAAATAGTATAACATACAACTACTTGTGATAATCACTAATTATCACAAGTAAATTCAATGTGGTGATCTTAGTTTACATAACTCAATTATCACGGAAAGGGCGAGGAGATGGGTGTAAGGCGTGTTTTCTTGATAGTATTCTCTATCGTCTCAAGGACCTCGGAAGGAATGACGTTTTTCGTCCCATTTATCGAAGTATTTTTTTTCAATGAGACGACTCAGATAAGCGTCCGGTCGGCAATCGATGATGAGCAGGAATTTACATGCATGAGGGGGTTCGATTTCGAGTCATGTTCGATGGAGAAGGTTTTTAGTATGCGCTTCAAGCGGGAGAGGGAAGTTCGATTCATGATTGATGGCATTCTAAGCATTATCGAAGGCGGCTAAACCGAATCCTGCAGTGTCTTGAAAGTAAGCGGTATGTGATAGCTTCCGATTATTCATGAAGATTTGATCCCTCCCCTAACCTCCATCATGAACGGGATGGAACCTAGGCGGGATTCGCTAGTACCACGATTGGTGAAGTGTATTCCTGATGATCGGGAGGTGTAATCTTCTATTGAAATGATTAACAAAAAGAGAGCTGCCCCTCCTCTCGCGAACAACAAGAGGGCTGCTTAGAACAGGTTTTATTTTTCTCTATACTGGACGCATACTGGATCAAAGATGATCAGTTTGTGACGACGACATAGCTACTATTAAGAGAGTTCTTTCATTCGATTAGGTTTTCATGCTCCTCGTTCTCATCGTCGGTTGATACCACTGCAGCTTAAGGCAGCTCCTTAGTCAGATACTTCAAGTTATCTCTATCACGATGAACATCAATCTAATACGATATGAATGTATTTTGCCAATGATAACGGATTGACCGAGTTCATTGGATCCGTCGGCCAATGAAGATAGCCTCCACGAAAGAAGTGATGTTAAGTCGACAGAACGAGAATAACACTCGTTCAGCCTACAAAACTCATTAGGATGCGATGACCAATCATCCTGAGATAAGCATGAATAGACGATTTGCTTAAGAAACATTGACCCGTTATCCGAATTCCATATTATGTAATGACTAATTTTTTAGGTAAAATATTAACATTAAAAGATGAATAAGGAGAATCGGATGAACCAAACTATCACAGGTAAGAGCATCATCAAAAACGCTTCGAAGATTGGCGAGCACGCCCTCGAGTTTCGGAACGACTCCCTAGTGATGGCTGACATGGGAGGACTTTTCGTTGAAGCCTCCGTTACCCAGCTATTCTATAAAAAGGAACTGCATCAAATTTCAGTTTCACGATTGGTATTGGAAGATCGTCTGGACGCGACTGGATGGACGGATGAGAGGAAGGAGCTGTTCTCGTTCTCCTGCGACATAGCATCCATGTTCAGTCTTTTGTCTGCTTGCGACTATTATTATGACTTCATAACATTCTCTGACGTGAGGGGTAAAGGGACGGATGGTGCCTACACCATCATGAAGTTTGGGAAAGATGTCTCTTTCAAGGAGTTGAGCTACGATAACAGTGCCATTTATTTTACATCGGAATCCGGCGAACAACATGAAATCAATCTATCTGATGTAAAAGAGATAAGGGACAACGGAAACTGTATCAG
This sequence comes from Exiguobacterium sp. S22-S28, assembly GCF_043359615.1. NCBI lineage: Bacteria > Bacillati > Bacillota > Bacilli > Caryophanales > Exiguobacterium > Exiguobacterium sp. S22-S28. Next base: position 32,462 of record NZ_JBHFFC010000012.1, read on the forward strand.
CTACATAAAAACGTTAAATATGACTTACGAGTTGATATGTTCCCTGCAAGTGAGGCAGTTGTTGAATGACGTCAGAGAAGTTATCGAGCGTCTGAATAAGCTTGGGAAAATGTCCGGACAAATCGTTCTGAAGGGTAAAGTTAACGACTTCATTGCGTACAAAGAGAATGGATGTTTAAAAGTTTACGAAGTGAAGAATCTCGAATTGAAGTACGTGTTCTCGCTTGAGAAACTAAGGATGTATATAGGGTCTCGTCATCTCGTCTTGATGCATGAGAGTGATATCATCTGTGCAGGCAATCGACATGCGAGACTGATATGCATAGAGACCGGCATCATTCCTACTAAGTTATACGAATTGTCTGGCGCGAACCTGATCACTAACAAGAAACAGGCGAAATATAAAGAACTACTTTTATGGCGCGAAGATACTAGATGGTATCTATTCAATCCAACCAAGGAAAAGCTCGTGAAGAAAATAGATGGAGAAGTGTACGGGGGCAAAGAAAATAATAAAGTCATCGTTCTTAGGGATGGATTGCTATCTTCGAGTCTAGCTATTGACTTCCTAGAAAGTATCGAAACGGCTAAAATTTTGATGACTACCACTGGATTTCCCATATTTTTTGAACGCCTGAAAATCAGTACGATCCGGATATCGATTCCAGGAAAGGTCCTGTGGGAACAGTCGGTCAAGAACTTCTATGACGCAGAGACACATCAAATAGACGGTGATATGAGAGTGGACCTGAATACAATATCGATGAGTATACCTATTGACATGTATAAATCCCACTATACGCAAAGCCTGATGGAGTCGAAGACGCCATCCCTGCCAAACGTCCCAATCACGATGCTGTTGACATCGAGGGCGCGGAACCTGAGCGACATGCTGATCTATGAGTTCTTCGGACAATGGCAGATACTGATGGACTATATGTCGTCCTACGTGGACGGTGGGGATTTCTCGGAGGATGAGATCAGGAACCATGGGCTGTTCATGTATCATGCCATCTATCAGCAACGGAAGCGGATGGAAGAGATATCGAGCAAGTTCCCCCACTTCATGTCGACGTTAGCCACCGAGGTCGGCGTCGGCAGGAGTGGTGACCAGATCCATCAGAGGCAGCAGAGACAGATGTTCCAACTATCCGCACAACTGAAGTCGCAGTTCACCGAGATTGAGAACCTACTCTCGCAGGTCACCTATGTCCATTTCCACAATGATGAATATCAGAGGAGGATAGACCAGGCCTATAAGGAGAGCAGTCTGAAGAAGACTGGAGGGGCCATTGCCGTCGGGATTGGTGTCGGCGTATTGACAGGTGGAATTGGATTGATTCTCCCTGCGATGACGGTGATTTCGGAATGGGCGACCTCGAAGCAAAGGAAAGAACTCAGTGACCTCCAGGCCGAGAAGGAGTTCAAGAAGAACGAGTTCTTGTTCAAGAAGGCGGTCGACCTCGTCAGACACATAGATGCCTTCACCATCAACCACCATGTCGACGTCCTGAACCAGTTCACGTTCGAGACCCTCCAGCTCGAGGCCCAGGAAATCATGGGGCTCGATCCGGACCATGGACGGAGGTTGAAGCTATTGAAACAATCCGTCCATCTATATGCGAAGAACACATTGCCGGTCGCCTTCGACCAGGGACTCGTACCACAACGGGTCGTCACGTCGATACTCGAAAAGCCATCGAAGAAGGATGAGGGGATAGCATCCCTATTCCTGGACTAAGGAGGAAATCAACATGTATAGAGACCCACTGAGACCTTTAGGGGCGACGGTCAAGGACCCGTTCCTCGACCTGGACCATGACCATATCCCAGACATCAATGATCCGTTGCTCGACATGAATCATAATGGAATCGACGACCGGTCGGACGCATTCCTGGACCTGGATCACGATCACATCCCTGACATGCAAGATCCCTTCATGGACGTGAACCACAACAGCATCGTCGACTCGTCGGACCTATCCATCGACCTGGACCATGACGGCATCCCGGACCATATCGACTCCTTCATCGATACGAACCATAACGGTCTTCCGGACCTCTGAGCGACATCGCCTCACTGGGGAATCTGGATGAGGACAACTGAACGTAACGGTGAGAAGGGGAGCGGACATGGAGTCGCTCCCCTTTCATGCATATATGGCCAGTCGATCGAATCTCAGAACCTCCACCACCACCCATGTGCGGAGGAAAGGATTCGCCGAGGTCTGAGATGGAGTGACGATGGTCATCCCGTCCAGAGAGGCATGCGCATGACGTTCAGACGTACGATTCGTCGTTCAGCAGGCGAGAAAGCACCATCCCCTTGATCCAGAGGTCCTGACGGTAGAGCGACAGGCCGTTGATGGACAATACCTTGGCGTCACGTCGAACGTATATTGGCGGGACTTCGGCAGGTTCGTGCGGGTGCGTGGGACGTTCGTCCGCTTCGTGAACCTCACCATCCCCGTCCTTGGGAGTAATGGATAATACGGATATTCGGACCGTCTGCTGATATCGCTTATGACCTATGCAACACTATTGTTCACTGGTGCTGGACCACGAAAAGCAGAGTAAACAAAAAGAAGAGGTCGGCCTCTCCTTGATTAATACCATGCACTAATCAGTTCATCACGAAACTCGACGGCTTGTTCGTACTGTAACTTGCCGACCTCGAATTCCATCTCTTTTGCTGGTCCAATCATCTTATTCCAGCGTGCTTCAAGATAGGCGGCTTTCGTCTCGTCCATATGCTCCGCACCGTGCATATTCTTCGAGACATAGTCCATCGCCTCGATGTACTCCTGATAATACTTCGCTACCTGGCGGAGTGATTTTGTCTCCGGATCGTCCTTGTAGAATTGAAACAACTCCGTGATACTCTGCATCGCATCGACTTTCTGCTTGAGCGATTTCGCGTCGATCGTCTGGACGTAGCTTCCCGTCGAGTATGGAATGAAGTCGACGATGGATTGCATCGACTTCTCGATATAGTCGATTCGGTTAATCTTGTTGACGGTTGGGGCATCCTTCTGTTCTTCAAAGCCCTTATCCACGTAGGGCTTCGTGTTTGGCATCATTCCCATATAGTAGACATATGCCCCTGAGCAAATTAGAGTGACGAGCGCGATGCTACTGAAATACATTTTGTTATTTTTCAAGAAAAGTTCCTCACAATCCCAATATATACTTGAATTATATCAAAAAA
>NZ_JBHFFC010000013.1:0-32249 GCF_043359615.1 Exiguobacterium sp. S22-S28
CCCTTCTTTTTTCTATCCTCAACATCTTTTTACGCTTTTTGTTTTGAAGCGATATTAACTGTTGCTGCCTGTTCGTTTGATTGATCTACTTCGAGCTTTGATTTATTGAGCCATGTGTAAACCATACCCATGAACAATGCTCCACCGATGATGTTTCCGAACAGTGCCGGAATCAGGTTATGGATTGCACCGGCAAAAGAAATCGCTTCTGGATGCGGAACGACTAAAGCCAGTGAGAACAATGCCATGTTCGCAATGACGTGGTCAAAACCAGAAGCAAAGAACACAGCAACCAAAATCATCATCATCATGATTTGCGCGAGTTCATTTTTCATGTTTTTCGGAATGAAGATCGCCAGACAGACCATCCAGTTACAGAAGATGGCTCGTGTGAAAATCTCCCATGTCGTATGATGAATTTTTGTCTCAGACACAGCAAATAACCAGTTTTCCATGCCAAGTTCTTGGATAATTCCTGTTTGCGAAAACAGTAAGGCAAAGGCAAGGCCACCAAGACCGTTCCCGATGAAACACAGTGTCCAGACTTTAAACGTATCCATTTTCGAAGTGAACCCTCGCATCGTTGATGTCGTGAAATACATCGTATTCCCTGTAAAGAGTTCCGCACCGCCGTATACGATCAAGACGAGCGCAACACCAAACGTCAACCCACCGACGAGTGTCGTAACCGGTGATTCATTTAAATAGAGACCGTTGATTGCTTTAAGTGTAAATATGATGGCAAAACCAATGAAAACGCCGGCTAGCATCGCTCGAACCATATACTCGAGTGGACGCATGTGTAACATTTGCGTCGATTTGACGGCTTTTTTTCGTAATCCTTCTAATGCTTCTACCTCATTCATCGTAGAAACCCCGCTTTCTTTTGTTCAAAACTTCACAATGTTTGTTCATTCATTATCATACTTCCATCTTATAAGATGTTCAAGTGATGAATAGACCTTATTTAGCGTTTTATCAAAAGAACGAGATGAAAACGATAACAATGTGTCAAGTTTGTGAAAAGTGCTTTTTCTTGTTATATACAACTATCATTTGAAGGTTATTTTTAAAGCGCTCTCGAACGTTTGGAAGAAGGCTGCACGTCTTGAATCTACCAAGACGTAGTCTTCGACGACGACGCGATTAAACCGGTTGGCAGAAGAAGCGGCACGTTCGATATCCGGCGGTGTATAATTTTCGATTTGAGGACGTTCCACTTCAAATGCCACTTTCACGGACGAATCCCGGTACGTGATTTGAAGTTCAGATAAATCGGATACACTTAAAAATAGTCCCAGTGTATGGTGCATGATGACCTTTGACAAGCGGCTCTCTAAAAAAGTCGACGTCTCATTACGAAGTTGCTCTATATTCTTTCCGAGCCAGTCTGTCCGGCTTTGTTCCTTCCCCCCATACCGTATCGTTACACGGGTCCCGTCTATGGAAACATTTTCAAGAGCTTCCGAGAACGGCAATTGTCGGACTAATTCTTTCATTGCTGCTGTATTCGAAACCGATATTCCAACGTGTCGTGCGATCACAGAACCGTCTTTATAACTTTCTTCTTCCGGTTGCTTTTCATGATGTAACACGAACCAGGAACCTGTCGTCAGACCCATCCCGACACATAACACAATCAACAGGATTCTTTTCAAACGAATTATCTCCCTTCTTGAAATCCGTTCACTGTATTCTTAATTTTCAAATCAAGGGTTGAATTAATCTTCATATCAGCGTACTCTTGCAGGCAGATACTTTAACGGAGGAGGAGCATGAGATTTCTCATCAATCACAATGAAAACTAATACACACACAAAGAAAAAACGTACAGAAAAAATCGGTTTCCTCTTGGTTGGAACATTGTTGTATTCGCTTTATATCAGTCTTCTGCTATCGCCTAATGATATCGGATCCGGCGGAATCATGGGGATCACTCTGATTGCCAAAGAATTGTTTCATACACCAATCGGATTAACACAGTTGGTGCTGAACATCCCACTTTTTTTACTTGGATTCCGTTTTTTGAGAAAACGCTTCATGTTTTTGTCCGGTCTCATCGTCGTGGTTTCGTCTTTCCTAATTGACTGGATTCCTACACAAATCGTACCAGAATCTTTAAACGATCCACTCGTCGCCTCTATTTTTGCCGGACTGGTTTCCGGACTAGCAATGGCCTTAATTTTTTTCGGCGGCGCTTCGACGGGCGGTCTCGATATTCTCGGGAAATTTTTCTATGCACGTTTTCATAATTGGCCGCTCCCTCGTATATTTTTAATGCAGGATTTAGTCATTTATGTTTTAGTTTGGTTCGTCTTTGACCTAAAGCACGTTATGTACGCCTTAATCATGAGTTTCGTCAGAGCAAAAGCACTTCAGACAGTGTATAGTTTCTATTCTGCTTCCAAGCAATGTATCATCATTTGCGAAAAGGCAGATGAGATCAATGAAGTCATCACAAAAGAACTTGGTCGTGGTGTGACGATTCTCGATGCACGCGGTGGGTATTCCAACCGAACGAAAAAGATGGTCTACGTCGTCGTACAAAATAACGAAATTCTTCGTCTGCAAGAAATCGTTTCTTCCGTTGAATCCAACGCCTTTGTTACGTTTTCGGAGATTCATACCGTATTCGGCAATTATAAAGAACATTCCTATTCTTTCTAAAGCTTTTTTCTCATCGAACCGTCACTTGCTAGATAAGTGACGGTTTTTTCTTGAGGTGACGTAAATCCAAAAAAGTAATCTCTATTTTTGCATAACTCTTCACTTTTTGGTAAATAGTGGTTAAGCTAAGAGCATAATGAATTTAAAAAGGACGGATTGTATGAAGCAGCTTTGGCGTCACCGTGTCATTCTTATTCTGATCGTCAGTCTGTTTGCCTCCATCCCGCTTCTTTACATGTTGAGCGGGTATCGAACCATTTCAAAGCTGACACACGAGATGTACACACAAGATGTTCCGATGATTAAACAAGTGGATCAACTGATAGAGCATAACCGTGATCGGGCCAATGCCGTTCGGGGATTATTATTGTACGAAGATGAACGTTATATCGAGCAATATTATTTTTCTACTTCAAAAGTTCATGATTTACGCCGTATCTTAAATGCATCCGTCCGAACTCCGGGTGCTATTAAAGACTTATTGCTCCGCAACAATGCATGGGAAACAGAAATCGAAAAAGTGTTCACCGTTTACGAGACGGATCATCCGAAATCTGCGAAAAGGTTGGCGAAACAAACGACACAAACAACGCAAACCATTTTGGAAGATCTCGCGCAAGTTAAAGATCAATTGTACCGTGACTTGGAACGAAAACTTGAGCTGACCAACGAAATGACGGCAGAATATAAGCAGATGTGTCTCAGTTTATCTATTTTGGCTTTTATACTGATTGCGACGGCAATCATCTTGTTTCACCGGTCAAAACCTGTTTTCTAAAAAAACACGTACCGTCCTTCGGACAGATACGTGTTTGAGTCATTCAGTCGATAACGCTTTTCCTTCATTAACGTGCTCCATCGCTAAATGAACAAGGGACGAGACATGATGATCATCTAAAGAGTAATAGACAACTTTCCCTTCTTTTCGATACTTGACCAATCCTTGCTTTAACAAGGTCCGTAAATGATGCGACGCTGTTGCAATCGAACAGTCAACAGAAGCGGAAACATCGCAGACGCACAGCTCCACTTCTACCGTTAAAGCGTAGGCAATCCGAAGACGGGTCGCATCCGACAGTACTTTAAATAACTTCCCAATGTCTGTTGTAGGAATCGTATCAACGACGTTTCCGATTTCTTCCGCACGTGCTCGATCAATGGCAATTGTTTCACAGCGGGGTGCCTCCACTACCATCACCTCTTTCCTTTTCATTGCACCATCGTTTTTAAAGAAATGCAAGGAAATCCATTTCAATACAAAATCAAAGCCCGATTCTCTATCCAAACGGAGCAGAGAAATCGGGCTTTGATTCTTTTGTGCATCGGATATATTTTTACTTCGTTTTCTGTCGGTTTCGTCTCGAAACGGCATACAGCAGCCATCCCCCTAAAAAATTTCCGATATCCCAAACAATCCGATTGTTGTCAATCGCACGAACTCCGATATCGATGATACCGGTACTTTGTAAACGTTCTTGATAGCGCGTGCGTAATTGACGGGGTAAGGGCAACCGTAACATCCCCCGGTAAAAAAGATCTAGGTGAGTATGCCCCCAAATCTCTGTCGCAATCGAACTGGTTTGAATCAATAAGGATCGTTTATACCTTTGTTGGTATTTGTTTTTTAACAGTACGGCTAATTGGTACGAATATCGATTGGGAAAAGGAAACAAACTTGCTGCTAAATGATACTTCCCACGATTTTCGACTCGAATGATTTGTGGTTCGATTTTATATCGAATCCACCGTCCCCGAAATCGAATAGACTGCCACTTCACGTATATCACCTCTCCAGTGATTATACCCTGTCTGAAACGCTCTGATGCACCTGTTTGGCGGCTTCTTTAAATTCTCTCGTCGCCCGTTCGACATCCGGTTGGGCAAATAATGCGGAGACGACGGCAAATCCATCCACTGCCACCCCTACTTCTGAAACATTTTCAAGCGTGATGCCCCCGATCCCGACTAACGGAAGCTCAACCGCTTGCCGGATTGCATGCAATGTCTCTTTCGACATGAACGTCGCATCGTTTTTAGTTGCAGTCGGGAAAAGCGAACCGACACCAAGATAATCCGCCCCATTTTGTTCAGCCGAGATTGCTTGTTCGACTGTCGAGACCGAGACACCGATTGTAGCGGTCGGCAAGAGTCGACGGGCTTCAGATAACGGAATGTCTTCCTGTCCGATGTGCAGTCCTGCCTGCACGAGCTGCGCGATATCGATCCGGTCATTGATGATAAACGGAATCCTGTACCGGTCCGCGAGTGCTTTCAGTTGAGTGGCCGCTTCTAGAAATTCCTTTCCGGAGGCTTCTTTTTCCCGCAATTGAACGATCGTCGCTCCGCCCTTGATCGTCGCTTCCACTGCTTCGACCAGCCGAGGTCTGGATTGAAGACGTGGATCCGTCACGGCATACACTAAATAATCAGGCTTCATTAAAGTGCACCTCCCGGAGTGTCTCCTCTGTCATCAAGCTGACGGCATTAAACAAACCGGTCCGAAAATCGCCAATTCCTTTTTTCTCATCCGCCTGTTCTCCGGCTTTCCCCATCAAATAGGTTCCTAAAGCAGCAGCTTCAAAACGTGCATAACCGGCCCCTAACAGCGTCGCAATCAAAGAAGCGGTCATACATCCCGTCCCCGTCACTTGACCGAGCCGTTTCGTTCCGACATCAAGATGAAGCTCGTGCTGTCCGTCCGTTACGAAGTCAACCGGTCCTGTGACCACGATGACTTGATTGGATTCGGCTGCAAACGCCCGGACTGCATGAAAATCCAGCGATTCTCCTTCGGCGACGTCGACTCCCTTTGTTGTCGTCGCCTGCCCAAGTAACGTTTTGATTTCTGAAGCATTTCCTTTAATCACCGTAAATTGAATCTGTTGCATCAGTTCCTTCATAAAATCCGTTCGTAAAGTAGTCGCCCCTGCTCCGACTGGATCCAAAATGATCGGTTTCCCTAAACGATTGGCGGTTTTACCTGCCAACAGTTGCGCCTCGCGCATCGCAGGATTCAGCGTCCCTGTATTGATCACGACGGCATCGGCAAGTGCCACCATCTCTTCGACTTCCAACAAATCGTCTGCCATGACAGGAGATCCGCCGAGTGCAAGTGTCATATTGGCACAATCATTAATGGTCACCGTATTCGTCAAATGATGGATTAATGGTTTTTTTTCCTCAATGGTTCGTAACATGATTTTCCCTCCAGAATTCTTGAACTACCTCCACCTACGCTTTGCTCAGAGGTGGAGGATTCCTGAGTTATCCGACCTACCGGTCGAAAATTGATCAGGCTAACCCCGCCGTCCCGACGGTTGAAGAAGCTAAGATGCGTTCAGCTTCTTGTTTGAGATTCAGTCCTGCATTCACATCCCGGTCGTGATGGATCCCGCAACTCGGACATTTCCATTCACGCAAGCCAAGATGTTTTACGTCTTTGTGTTGATGTCCGCAACTCGAGCACAATTGGCTCGAAGCAAAGGTCTTGCCAACCTTCACGACGGTCTTCCCGTACCAGTCTGCCTTGTACTCCAGCATGCGGAAGAACTCCGACCAGCTGACGTCCGAGATGGACTTGCTCAACTTGCGGTTCTTCTGCATGTTCTTCACCTGCAAGGTCTCGATGCCGATGACGTCGTGGCTTTGGACGATCTCGGTCGATACCTTGTGCAGGAAGTCGGTGCGCTTGTTTGCAATCTTCTCGTGGATACGGGCGACTTTCCGTTTCTGCTTCTGATAGTTTCTCGCCTCGGACAGCTTCACTTTCTTGTTCAAGGCGATGTGTTGACGGCGGGAGAGCTTACGTTGTTCGCGCGCCAGTTTCTTCTCAAGCGAACGGAAGTAACGGTCGTTCTTGTATGCCGTGCCGTCCGAGAGGGTGGCGAAGTTCTTGAGTCCGACGTCGACGCCGACGGATGAACCGGTCTTCGGCCGTTCGTTGATCTCCTGCTCGACGAGCAGAGAGACGAAATATTTGCCTGAAGCGTTACGTCGGATCGTGGCGTTCAAGATCCGTCCTGTGACCTGCTTCGAGTGGGCGAAACGAACCCATTTCAGCTTCGGAAGTTTGAGCTTGTTGCATCCAATCGATACTTCAGGAAGCTGGTTTTTGCCTTGGATGTTGGTCTTGTACGACTGGACGGGATGGCGCTTGGACTTGAAACGAGGGTGTTCGTTCTGCTTCTTGAAGAAGCGGTCAAACGCATCAGCAAGATGTTTGACGCTGATCTGAACAGAGGTACTATCCACTTCCTTCAACCAGTCGAACTCCTGCTTCAACACAGGAATTTCTTTGGAACAAGAACCATAGGACAGTCCTTTTCCAGTGGTCTTGTACATTTCATCCCACTTCGCCAAGAAGTGGTTGAAGATGAAGCGCGAACACCCGATCGTCTTCGCGATCAGGATTTCCTGCTCTTTTGTGGGGTAGATTCTGAATTTGTAGGCCTTGTGCTTCAACACCATTTTTCACCTCCTTCAAAGAGAATATACCCGAAAAGCAGGCTGGCGATTCATCTCCCACTTTCACTAGGGCTTCGCCCTTAACGTTTAGAAGTGGGCGTATTCTCGCCTAATTTTGATAAAAGTGATGAGTCGGTCCAATCCCGTGCCCAAGCGCAAAACCATGACGAATCGCTTCCGTCACATACCGCTTGGCATGGGCTACACTGTCGGTAAGCGAGTCCCCTAACGCAAGGCGTGCTGCAATCGCAGCTGACAACGTACAGCCTGTCCCGTGTGTATGCAGACGATCTAGACGCTCCTGCTCAAAGAAATGGTGTTGACCTTGTGTGTATAAAAGATCCGTGGCTTGTTGCCCTTCCAAATGTCCGCCTTTCAGCAACACGGAATCCACCCGTTGTTTAGACAACTCGATTGTGGCCTGCCGCATCTCCTCGATCGATTGAACCGGGTAACCGATCATCCGCTCGATTTCCGGAATATTGGGTGTCACGAGTGTCGCGAGCGGTAACAGTTCCTCCATCAATGCCTGCTTTGCATCCGTCTGCAGTAAATCATGCCCGCCTTTCGCGACCATGACCGGATCTAAAATGATCGGAACTTGACAGTGCTTGAGTTGTTGCGCGATGACGTGGATGGTTTCTTGATTCGAGACCATCCCGATTTTGACGGCATCCACACGAATATCTGAAAAAATTGAGGTGAGTTGCGCCTCGACGAGCGCCGGCGACACATCTTCAACCGCCTGGACTCCTAACGTATTTTGGGCAGTGATTGCTGTAATGACACTCATACCGTAGACACCAAGGGCGGAGAATGTTTTTAAATCTGCCTGGATTCCCGCTCCACCACCGGAATCAGATCCTGCAATCGTCAGTACATGTTTCATATCGCTTCCTCACTTTCGTGTGAGCAAATCTAAGGAAAGAAAACAGACGACAAAAAGCGCCGTCCGCTGTAAAAAAGCAGACGACGCCATGAATAACCGCTCAGACGGTTGAATCTTCCATGTCTTCGATCTCAACTTTCCTACGCTGGTATTATCCAGTTCAGGTGACAGGGTCGAAAACAGAATGGTTTTCCTCTCAGCCGGACTCCTCCAGCTCCCCTAGTTGCTCTTAAATTAAATTCTTTACCACTGTAGCACAGCCCTCAAAAAAAAACGAGCCACAGCTCGTTTTTATAAATATCCGAGTGGATTAACTGTATTAGCCGGTCCTGTCGCACTGTATTGGTATCCACCGACATGTAACTCAAAGTGAAGATGTGGTCCTGTTGAATTACCCGTATTGCCCAAAGTCCCAATGGATTGACCTTGCGAGACGGTTTGACCCGCACGGACAGACAACGAATTCATATGACCATAAACCGTTGTATAAACTTGACCATCCATAAAATGTGAAATCATGACATGATTTCCATAAGGTCCGCCACTCCCAGCTGTGATGACCGTTCCTGATGCAGCTGCACGAATCGGTGATCCTGCTGGACCGCTAAAGTCTACGCCGTTATGGAACGTATAGCCGTTCGCTCCACTTGCCGGTCCGAACCCTTGCGACACACTGCCGGAAGCCGGTCGAATGAATTTAGCTGAACCACTCGGGACACTTACAACAGGGACAGCATCATTTGTTTCATTCTTCGCCTGCGACTTCGCCGCTTCTTTTGCTGCACGTGCAGCCGCCGCTTTTTCAGCTGCAGCCTTTTCTGCCGCTGCCTTTGCAGCTGCTTTTGCCGCAGCAATGGCCCGTTCCTGAGCTTCTAATGTCGCTTGTAATTCTTTTGCATCCAAGAGCTTGGTCGTAAATTTCGTTTTACCTTTGCGTAATTTTTTTAAAGTGGCACTTCGTTCTTTCATCTGCTTTTTCAACTGCTTTTTTTGAACCAAAAGTACTTGTTTTTCTTTGACACGCTCTTCTTTTTTCGCTACGAGATCACGCTTCATCTCGTCTAATTTTTTCTGAGTTTCAAGATAGGCAGAAATCATCTTGTCATCCTGCTCAGCAATTTTTTTACCTGCCATAACACGGCTGAACAAATCACCTAGATTTTTTGATCCGAAAATGACTTCTTCCCATTTGATGGAATTCCCATCATTTTCTTGTAACACCCGTAAACGATCACCTAGTAATTCCTCTTGGCGCTTCAACATTTCTTCATATCGAACAATTTCCGCTTCCATTTCTTTAATGCGAAGACCCAATTGCTCGATTTGTTTATTTTTTTCTGAAATCCGAAAGATGTTCTCATTGATTGCAGCATCGATTTTATTGATTTCACGTTGTTCTTTTGAAATTTTAGCTTCTTGTTTTTTGATTGCTTTTTTTAGTTGGCGTTGTTCCGCTGCATTCTGTGATTTTTTCTCTTTGATCGTCGCAGCATGCCCTGCACTTGGTGCAGCTGACAAAAGTAATGTTCCTAGTAAAACAGTTGAAAGCAATTTTTTCAGCATATTCAATGTCCTCACTTATGTATGATTTCTTATTTGAAAAGTGCTTAATCCAAAGTAATTCTGTCTGAGATTGATTATAGCACCGTAATCGTTTCAATAAAATTTCATTTATATTTCAAGTGAAAGCGTTATTTTGTAATATACCTTTTAAAAACCTGGAAAAGAACAAAAAAAGAACGATTGCCGTAGCAAACGTTCTTCTCCTTTTTATAACATCGACATTGGGTTGACCGAATTCGCTGGACCTGAAGCACTGTAGCTGTATCCACCTACATGGATTTCAAAGTGTAAGTGAGGGCCAGTTGAATTTCCTGTACTTCCGAGTGCGCCGATTTGTTGTCCTTGGCTGACACGTTGACCGGCATGTGCATTTAACGAACTCATATGCGCATACACCGTTGTGTACGTTTTACCGTCTAATTGATGTGCAATCATAACGTGGTTGCCGTATGGACCACCGCTTGATGCTGTAATGACTGTTCCTGTTGCTGCTGCGACAATCGGTGTTCCAACCGGTGCTCCAAAGTCGATCCCATTATGGAATGAATAACCGTTTGACCCGCTTGCTGAACCGTATCCTTGTGTAATCGATCCACTCGTTGGATGAATGAACAAAGAAGAGGATGATGGTGCTGGAGTCGGTGCTGGTTCAGGCGTTGGTGTTGAAACAGCGGGTGCCGATTGTTTCGTTGACCCTGTCGAAGCAGACGATTTTTGATTTGCTTTGGCAGCAGCTTTCGCCGCTGCCGCTTCAGCCGCTTGCTGTTGAGACGCTGCTTTTTTAGCTGCCGCTGCTTGAGCAGCCTGCGCTTCTGCACGTGCTTTCGCTTCACGTGCTGCCTGTGCTTGACGCTCTTTTTCAATTCGTGCTTCACGTTCGCGCGCTGCTTTTTCAGCCGCGATGGCTTTTTCTTGAGCAATCAAAATTTGTTGAACTTCTTTTGCGTCCATCAACTGTGTTTCAAATTTCTTTTTTTGTTTACGAAGTTCTTTTAAACGTTTGTTTCGCTCTTTGATTTGTTTCTCAAGTTCTTGTTGTTGACGTTTCAACTCTTGCTTTTCTGTTACTAATTTAGCTTTTTTATCTTTTAATTCTTGTTGGGCAGCTGCCAATTTCTTTTGCGTATTTTGGTAATCTGTAATCATTTTATCATCTTGTTGTGAAATCGATTTTCCTGCTAAAACACGACTCACAAGATCCCCGACATCTTTTGATCCGAAAATGACTTCTTCCCATTTGATGGAGTTCCCGTCATTTTCCTGCATGACACGAAGACGATCACCCAGTAATTTTTCCTGCTTTTTTAATTTCGCTTTATACTTTTCAATTTGTTTTCCAAGTTCAACAATCTCTGCTTCGGTTGCTTTGATTTGACGGTCTTTTGTTTCAACCGCAAACATTTTTTCGTTTAATGCTTCATCTAACCGATTGACTTCTTGTTGAGTTTTAGAGATTTTTTGCCCTTCTTGATTCACTGAAGATTCCAAGTTTTTTTGTGTATCGGCATTTTCTTTTTGCTTTTGTTCGTTTTTCGTTTTTTGTTCACTTAAATCATCAGCTGCTACGAAATGAGGCGTAGATGAAAGAATAAGTGCGGAAACAATGAGCGACGCAAACGTTTTTTTCATGTAGTATTCCCTCTTTTTCTGTGTAGTTTATATAAGTATTTTGTATGATTGATGTAAGTGTTCCGTTAGTTTTATTTAAATTTCATAATAGTTTTTAGAAATTGTAAGAACGTTTTTGATTATAGCATTCATTTTTGCTCTATTATATTTCAGTGAGATGTCATTTATGATAAGTTCTTTTTTCGCCTGATGGAAAAGCGGCACACAGGTCTTTCCGATTGCGTGTTGTGGAAGAGTTTGACACACTAGGACTATCGAAGTAAAGGAGGAACTGTTTATGCATTTGGATCATACCGGCATAGCCGTTCGTGATATGCAAGAAGCCATCACATTTTATACGACCGTTTTAGGCGGAACCTTGGTTCGTGAGTACAGTAATCCGACTCCCGGGGTCGCCTCTAATATCGCAGTCATTGCCTTTGAAGAAGAAGCACATATCGAGTTATTAACACCAACAAGCCCTGAAAGCCCGATTGCCCGTTTTTTAAAACAACGGGGCAAAGGTGTCCACCATATTGCTTATCGCGTCGATGATTTAGATCAAGCCATTCTGGAAGCAAAAGAACGTGGGATTACATTTTTAGAAGACACGTACCGCAAAACTCCGCTCGGTCGACGATTAATCTATATGGATCCCCGTCACTCTCATGGGGTCATCACAGAACTCTGTGATTATCCAGAAAACTAAAAAAATGAGTATTCGTTGACTTTAGGTCAACGAATACTCATTTTTACTTAAAACTGTTACACCAATTTTGCTAGCATTTCACGGTTAAATGCCGGGATATCATCCGGTTGACGGCTTGAAACGAAGTTGTCATCGACAACCACTTCATTGTCTTCGTACGTCACACCCGCATTCTCTAAATCAATTCGAATTGATTTATATCCTGTCATTTTACGGCCCTTAACGATTTTTGCATTGATCATCAATTGCGGTCCATGACAAATCGAGAAGATTGGTTTTTTAGATGAATCGAATTCTTCTGTAAATGTCACAAAACGATCGTCTTCACGGAGTAAGTCCGGTGAAAAACCACCTGGAATCAATAATGCGTCAAAGTCTGAAGAAGAAGTCTCATCAATTGTTACATCGACTGTGACTTTTGCTTCCTCTTGTTTTCCGACTAATTCTGTACCTTTTTCTGTTCCGATGACTGTCACTTCATGACCCGCTTCTTTTAACGCATCGACAGGTCCGGTAAACTCTACATCTTCAAAATGATCGGCAAGCACGACTGCTACTTTTTTACCCATTTCGTTCATCCCCCAAATAAAAGTTTACATTACTTATCGAATCCTCGATCTCTTGATGAGACCGGATCATCCGGCATCTGATCTTTTCCTTTTAAAACTTCTTTTTGCTGTTCGGGTGAAAGCTCAAGTTCCTTGTCCGTCAAACGCTTTCGTTCATCTTCAAACTTTTCGTTTGGTCGATCCGTTCCTTTTGGAGCCATCTTGCTTTCCTCCCTCTTCAAAAAAAATCAGTTGTCTAAGGAATCTACTACTTTTACCGACAAATCAACATCGATGTTGCCGCGCGTTGCTTTTGAATACGGGCAGAATTGGTGTGTTTTCTCGAGTAAATCCTTTGCTTCTTCTTCTGTCACACCCACTACTTCGACAACAAGTTTAGCAGCAATTTTAACGCCGCCTGCTTCTTCGTCTTCCAGTAAGCTGACTTCAGAATTGGTACGTGTCTCGACTCGTTTTTTATCTTGGCGGGCCATCAGGTTGAATGCCCCATCAAAGCAAGCAGCGTATCCTGCTGCGAATAATTGTTCTGGATTTGAAGTAGGAATCCCTTCTTTGCCTTTCGTACCCGGCATGACAAGATCTAAATTAATTACGTTATCATCAGAGGCGACCTTTCCATCGCGTCCCCCTACTGCTGTTGCACGTGAAGTAAGAATTGTTTTCGTCATGAATAAGAACCCCTTTATCCGCTAATTTTAGTAGCTTGTTTCGGCCACATAAACTGTATTACCACTGTCATGAGAATAATAAACAATGAGAGAGCTCTTTCTAACAAAAAAAGACCACACCGAAGTGTAGTCCTGTTCCTTACATTCAAACGATTTCTTCAGTAACGGGTTCTTTTTCAGGTAACTGCAAGTAAATTGATTTGACCTGATGGTTGTCGACTTCCATCACTTTGACCGTATGATTTTTATAGCGGAATTCTTGTCCACTCGATACTTCCGTATCTTGTGCCATCACCCAGCCACCAATCGTATCGATATCTTCTTCTTCAATCCCGAGATTAAAGCGTTCGTTCAAATCATCAATTAAGACACGACCTGAAATCCGATATAACCGTTCATGAATCTGTTCGATATCTGCTTTTTCATCTTTATCAAACTCGTCCCGGATTTCACCGACGATTTCTTCCAAAATGTCTTCCATCGTGATGACACCGGCTGTCCCACCATACTCATCGATGACAAGAGCCATCGGTGTGCGTTCGACTTGCATCTTCAGCATCGCATCTTGCAATGGAGAGTATTCCGAGACAATCGGAAGGTTGTGAACATAATAGCTCAATGCCTTACCTTTGTTCGCCATATGATCCGTAAACAACTGTTTCGCGTTGATGAATCCTAAGATTTTATCTTTGTCGCCCTCTTCCGCAACCGGATAACGGGTGAACTGGTATTCTTCTACCAAGGCAATGATGTCCTGCATCGTGGCATCATTTGAAATAGTAATTAAATCCGTCCGCGGCAACATGATATCTTTCGCAATCCGTTCATCAAACGAAAAGATATTTTGCATGTAAGACAACTCGGTTTGGTTGATTTCACCACTCTTGTAGCTTTGGGTCATGATGATTTTAATCTCTTCTTCCGAGTGGGCATCTTCATGTCCGACCGGTTCGACACCAAACAAGCGCAAGAAAACTCGAGCGGATCCGTTGAGTAGCCAAATGACAGGTTTCATCACTTTTCCGAACCAGTAGAGCGGTGGTGCAAGGAGCATCGTAATGGCTTCTGTTTTTTGAATCGCCAATGATTTTGGTGCAAGTTCGCCAAGAACGACATGTAAAAACGTGACGACAGAAAAAGCTAACGTAAAGGATACAACGGTCGAAACGGATTCCGGAAGCGCAATCTCTTTAAATACCATCGCGAGAATAGCTCCCACCGTCGACTCTCCCAACCATCCCAGTCCAAGCGCCGTTACGGTAATACCCAACTGACATGCAGATAAATAATAATCCAGATTTTCCAATAACTTTTTAGCTGTTTTGGCGGTTTTACTGCCCTCTGTAATCAATTGATCGATTCGGGACATTCTCATTTTGACAACTGAAAATTCTGCTGCGACAAAAAAGGCAGTCAATACGATTAAGAGTGCAATAATCAAAAGCCGAATGATAATCGTTGTTGTATCAAATGTTTCCACTGCATGTGTACTGTCCAATCGTTTCCCCAAACTAAGGGGATTCACCTCCATTTAATTAAGCCGACGCTTGAGGCACCGGTCTCTTCCATCAAAAAGAAGCTTGTTTTAGGGAACAAGCTTCTCTACTTTTTCATATTCATACTATAACGGAACTCTCACAAAATGTGTACTTGCAGACAATGCTTCTTTTTGATCAGACGACATACATGATAAAAACAACAACCATCAAGAGCATGGCAATCCCTTTGAGAAGAGCGCTTGAAAGAATACCAAGCACCGTTCCGATTCCGATAGAAACGGACTCTTTCCACGTCTTTTTACTAATGATTTTTTCAGTCAAAATGGCGAATACAAATGGGAAAATCAATAATCCGATTCCGGGAAGGATAAATGGTCCTGTAATCAAACCGACAGTCGTCGCGATTTTGGCAGCCTGTGAGCCGCCTCGCCGATCGACGGTATAAGAACTTACCAAATAATCCAGTGTAAACAACAAGACGATAAAGATTGCTTGAATGATCCAGAAACTGACAGTCAACTCAGTAAAACCGAATCCGAATCCATAAATCAAAAATCCGATGACGAGTAACGGTGCACTTGGAATGACAGGATAAACAAGTCCTGCGAACGCAGCTAAAAAACAAATTGCAATCAAACTCCATAATATGATGGTCATGCCAATCTCCTACTTTCTAGTGTTCTTTCTTCTCTTGATTACGTTAAAACGTTCCCAGAGGTTTCATGAAAGTGCCCTCCTCTGAGCCTGTTCCAAATGCTTCCGATCCCACTCGTTCAGTCCGGACCAGTCGATTTCCGAACAAACAAACGGAACGAACCGGTCAATGCTTGCCTTGTGTTCCGGTAACGCATTCCGCTTCATGATTTCGAGCGATTCAAGCATCGTGGCAAGGACTGAGATATCTTCCTCGCCGTAATGCCGGAGTTGATAAAACGTCAAATACAACAGTTCAGAAAATGAGAGCCGCTTGACCGTAACAGAACCTTCCCCCTTTACTAGAAGATTACCATCTGGAAGCACGGCGTAACGTCTGAATAAGTCACCGATTTGCCGCATCGCATGGCGCGCCGTATTCGGATCATTGATACCGGGTGAAATCGCCCGAAGCGCTACTTCTGACAGCTTTTGAATCACAAATGGGAAATCTTGTTCTGCTGAACGCGTCGGTCCGATGAGAATCCCTTGCTCCACATCCTCTTGTTCGGCACTGCCAATCCGTTGCCCTTGCGTGATGTAGCTTCCAATCGCCACATCAATGGTGACATGCCCACCTGATTTCATTAATAATTCGGAGTCAATGGCCTGTAAATAACCGGTTTGCGAAGCCGTGAGATTAAACGAATAATCCGTCTGCTTATCCGGTAACAATTGGTGTTGCTCCTCTTCCACCGCTTTGATTTGCTCGTCAATCAGCGTACATCCTTCTTCATGTAAACGATCCAGTAAGGTCGTAACGCGGATCGATTGACTGACGATATGGATGAACGCAACAAACGCAATGACGGCGATCAAGACGACGATCACTGCGACGGCAGAAGCAACGACGCTGTCTTTCAACGACGGACGCATGAAAAACAGCATCGTGATCGAATAGGTGACGGTCCCGATAAAAATTCCAAAGATGTGTTGCACTTGCCGGTTCTCAATGAAATTCGGTAACGTCCGGGGTGAAAATTGGGATGAATAGGTCGTCAGGACGACTAAAATCGTCGAGAACGTGAATGTCATCATCGTCAGCAATCCCGTAAATACAGCGCTGTGGATAGTTTGTGCCAGCCCGAGTGTCGTTTTCCAATCCTTCGGGAACAACTCTTTTGCGTATAAATCGACGACCAGAACCATCGCTGTCAAAAACGCTCCCCCTACACCATACAGGAGAGGCCACCACCAATTTGTCTCTCGATACAATAACTTCAACTTCTGCATGCTTCAATCACTCCACTCTTAAATATACCGCTATATTTTTTAATTCCTGTTTCTTCATCTAGTAAAACGTGTTCAATTTATCTTTTTAAAACTTGCCGAGTCAATTCATTTTGTGAAAGTGTAAGTTTGTGTTTTACTTCTCCACATAACGTGAATAACTTAACTGTTATCAAAAACGAATTGGAGATGAATATCCATGCAACAGCAAACAGAATCAACCATCCATACAGATTTCACGAAGATTTTTATTAACGGTCAGTGGCGCAAAGGCGCAAGCGACAGCAATATGACAAACACAAATCCCTTCACAGGTGAAACATTATTTGAGATTTCAGCAGCAAACAACGACGACTTGGATGATGCTTATCAATCTGCGAAAATTGCTCAAAAAGAATGGGCAAAAGTGCCAGCGTTGAAACGCCAAGGACTCATCGAACAATTTTTAAAAGTCATGTACGAAGAAAAAGAAACAATCATTGACTGGCTGATTAAAGAATCCGGCAGTACACGGATTAAAGCAGAAGGTGAATTCCTCGCATCTGTCTTAATCGTTAAAGAAGCTGCGACTTTCCCGTTACGGATGCACGGTGAAATCCGGCCGTCGGTTGTACCGGGCAAAGAAAATCGGATTTATCGGAAGGCACTTGGTGTCATCGGTGTCATCAGCCCGTGGAACTTCCCGTTCCACCTTGCCGTTCGTTCGATTGCTACGGCTATCGCAATCGGAAACGCGGTCGTCGTTAAACCGGCAACCGATACACCGGTATCAGGCGGCTTGATCTTTGCCAGTCTCTTCGAAAAAGCTGGTCTGCCGAAAGGTGTCTTAAACGTCATCGTCGGTCGCGGATCAGAAATCGGCGACTCCATCGTCGAGCACCCGGTCCCACGTTTGATTTCCTTCACAGGTTCGACGGAAGTTGGTCGCCATATCGGTGAGCTAGCAGGGAAACATTTGAAAAAGACAGCACTCGAACTCGGCGGAAACAATGTCTTCGTCGTTCTTGATGACGCTGATCTGGATCGCGCCGTTGAATCCGCTGTTTACAGCAAATTCTATCACCAAGGTCAAATCTGTATGTCAACGAACCGAATTCTCGTTGCTCAATCGATTCACGATGAATTCGTAGAAAAATATGTCGCTCGTGTCAAAGAACTTCAGTTTGGTGACCCTTCAAACGGTCGGACACAAGTTGGTCCGCTGATCAATCAATCACAAGTTGATCGCATCATGGAAGAAATCGAAAAAACAAAAGCAGCTGGTGCGACGGTTCGTGTCGGCGGTGAAGCAGACGGTAACGTCATCGCACCTACTGTTGTCACTGGTGTCACAAATGATATGCCGCTCGCTAAAAACGAAATCTTCGGACCGGTCGCTGTCATCATTCCATTCAAAGATGATGCAGAAGCACTTGAACTCGCAAACTCACTTCCTTACGGATTAAGTGGTGCTGTTCACGGTTCTTCTATTGAACGGGCAACAGAATTTGCGCTTCAAGTTGAAACAGGCATGATCCACATCAACGATCAGTCGGTTAACGATGAGCCACACATGCCGTTTGGCGGCGAAAAAGATTCAGGGCTTGGCCGCTTTAACGGAGAATGGGTCCTCGAAGAGTTCTCGACGGTACAATGGTTATCTGTCATGCACGAACGCCGTCAATACAAACCATTTTTCGAATAAGATAATCTTACGACATGAGGTACGGGTTCTCCCGTACTTCTACATATGAAAGGAAGATGTAACATGCCATTACTTCGTTTTGATGTCATCGAAGGACGCTCGGATGAAGAATTAAAGTTATTACTCGATACAGCACATGAAGCGATGCTCGAAGCGTTTGATGTGCCGGAACGGGACCGCTATCAAATCGTTCATACCCACAAAGCAAACGAAATGGTCATCCAAGATACCGGTCTTGGACTCACACGGACGAATCGTGTCGTCCTGATCAGTGTGACGAGTAAGACACGAACCGAGGAAAAGAAACAGGCACTCTACCGTTTACTCGCTGAGCGGCTAGAAGCCGTATGCGGATTGGCGCCAAGTGATTTAATGGTTTCCATTGTTGAAAATGACGCTGCAGATTGGAGCTTCGGTCTCGGCAAAGCACAATTTTTAACAGGCGATCTGTGAAACGTTTTTTTCCTCTATCAAAAGGAGTCTAAACTTGAGCGTATGCCGAGTTTAGACTCCTTTTTCATTTACTTTTGATGTTCCGTTGGGTTCTGCCGTTGCAACGGTGCTTTCCAGTCAAATTTCTCCGGTACAAAGTCGAGTCCTCCCGGATGGAACGGTTGACACCGCATCAATCGTCGGGTTGTCAAATAACCGCCTTTAATGGCGCCGTGTTTTTCGATTGCTTCTTTGCCATAATGAGAACACGTCGGATAAAATCGGCACGTCGCCGGTTTCATCGGTGAAATCACTTTCTGATAAAAGTGAATACCACCAAGCATGATTTTTTTCATTTTTCCCCACCTTCTTTCCTAACTTTAACGCATATCAAAAGGATTTTCTGTTTGAGTGAATTATACTACTTCTGACAACTACTAAAAAGGAAGTGTACCTATGAAGGCTCTTACGTTTCGCTCCTTCGGAGATTCCAGTGTCCTGACCTATCAAGAACATCCGACGCCTGAAATTCGGCCAAATGAAGTATTGATTGAGATGAAAGCCATCGGTCTGAATTTTGCCGACATCTATCGTCGTAAAGGAAATTATCATTTAGAGGGAACGCCACCCTACCTGTTGGGCTATGAAGGGGCAGGCATCATTACCAAACTCGGAGACACTGTATCGGATTTACAGGTCGGTCAACGGGTCGCCTTCGCCGATGTTCCGAATGCCAATGCCGAGTTCGTCGTGGCACCATTTGATAAAGTCATTCCGTTACCAGATTCGATTTCTTATGAAACAGCTGCTTCTATCTTATTACAAGGATTGACCGCGCACTATTTGACACGGGACAGTTATGATATCCACCCGCGTGATCTGGTGTTGATTCATGCAGCCGCCGGTGGAGTCGGTCAATTATTGACGCAAATCGTTCGGTTACATGGAGCTATCCCAATCGGCTTGACGTCATCGACAGAAAAAGCAGAGATTGCCAAAAAGGCCGGATCTGAACATGTTTTTTTGTACTCGGATGATTGGGTGGAACAGATTCTAACATTGACGGACCAACAGGGAGTCGACGTCGTCTATGAATCTGTCGGCTCCACCCTAATGGACAGTTTTCAAGCGACGAAAACACATGGAACGGTCGTTTTTTATGGCATGGCCGGCGGTGATCCGGCACCTGTAGATCCCCGTTTCCTAATGGACACCTCTAAAACCTTGACAGGCGGCGATTTGTGGAATGTTTTGACGACACGAGAAGAGCGGGTCCGTCGTGCCGGTGAATTATTCAATTGGGTAGAATCCGGTCATTTACAAGTCGCTCACCCTACTACATTCTCTCTGTCAGACGGAAAACGTGCCCATGATTATTTGGAAGGACGCCAGAGCACTGGAAAAATTTTAATGATTCCTTGATCGTATTTAACGGCAAAGCACTTACCAGACATAGGTTGAGTGCTTTTTTCGCGTGAAATGATTACAAACGAGAGACAATTTCTTTTCTCAGAAATTCATTAGCTTAAGTAGTTGCATTTCTTCCTAAAAAAGCGTAGAGTAAATCTCATCAAAACCAGAAACTTAAATTAGTTTTTAGTTTCAAGAAGGAGATTTGATTTATGTTTCGCTCAGAATGGAAAAAATTAAAAAGTCCGATGATGATCATCGTGATTCTTGCACTTATTCTCGTCCCGTTTCTTTACAATTCAATCTTTTTGTCCGCTTTCTGGGATCCGTACGGTAAAACAGAAAATATTAAAGTCGCTGTCGTCAATGAAGACAAGGCGACGAAATTCGAGGGAGAAAAAATTGATATCGGAAATCAGTTCATTAAAAAACTGAAAAAGAATGATGACTTTGACTGGCAGTATCTTTCACGTAAAGAAGCAGCCAAACAACTGCGTGCTGGTGATATTTATATGACAGTCGTCATCCCTAAAAAATTCTCACACAATGCCACTACGTTACTTGACGATCATCCGAAAAAAATCGAGCTGGAATATTATCTGAATCCAGCCAAAAACTATTCCGGTACGCAGGTTTCCAGTGCTGCTGCCAAACAATTAAACGAAAAAATCCGTAAATCTGTCACCAAACAATACAGCAGTGCGATTTTTGGATCACTCAAAAAAATCGCCAAAGGATTCGAAGATGCTTCCGAAGGTTCTGCTAAACTCGAGGACGGTGCCAAAAAAACGACTGACGGCGCTAAAACACTTACGACCAATCTCGGAAAACTGACGAGCGGAACCAATACTCTATCGACGAATTTAACGAAAGCGAATGAGGGTTCTGCTCAAATCTCAACCGGTTTGAACACACTTACTGACGGAACACAAACGCTCGCAGAAAAATCCGGTGAACTATCAAGTGGTCTCAACCAACTGGATAGCAGCAGCAATAAACTAAATGCAGGTGCTGCCGATTTACAAACAGGTGCAACTAAGTTACGTGCGGGAACCGAAAAAGCCGCTGCTGGTACAAGCGAACTCAATCGTAAACTGCCTGCATTTACAGCAGGTCTTGATCAACTGAATGCCCGTGCTCAGGAAGCCAATGCATCGTTGGCTGCTGTCAACGATGCTGCAGATACGCTAAAACAAGATTTAAGCACGCGTCGTGAAGCACTTGAAGCAAATGTCGCTAATATCAAAGCAGTCATCGCTTCTTCCGAAACCTTAACGGAAGAAGAAAAAAATACCTTGCTAGGATCCATCGCAACGATGGAACAAAATGTACAAAATTTAGCCCAACAAGAATCATCACTTGATGCAAGCCTTGCCCAAGCAAACGATGCAACAGACAAAATCAATCAACTTGCTGTCGGTGGTCAAAATATCGCGTCTGCTGTTTCGCAACTAAATGATGGTCAAGCTCAACTGCTTGCCGGTTCAAAACAATTAGAACAAGGTCAAATCGCATTCAATCAAGGTTTGACCGCCTATACAGACGGTGTTCGTAAAGCAGCTGCCGGAAGCAGCCAATTGACAGCCGGTTCACAAAAACTGGCGACGGGGGCGAATGACGCGAGCACGGCATCCGACAAATTGACGTCAGCACTTGGTCAATTATCCGACGGTGCGGTCTCTCTTTCATCCGGTGCAGGACAATTAACGGACGGTGCTTCTCGTCTCGCGGATGGGAACTCAAAACTCGTTGATGGCGCCAACACCTTGAAAACAGAACTCGGTAAAGGAGCTAAGGATGCTACTGTCAAACCATCCAATGATCGGGATAACATGCTGGCTGAACCAGTCGTCTTAAAGGAACATGATTATTCTACTGTCAATAACTACGGATCCGGTCTTGCGGCTTACATCCTCAGCATCGCTTTATTTGCCGGTGCCTTGATGTTCTCTTCCGTTTACCAAATCCGTCCCGAACATGGTGAGACGTTGACATGGCGTTTCCTCGTCGGAAAACTGTCCATCATCTTACCAATCGGTGCGTTACAAGGAATTGCTGCTTCAGTCGCCATCATTTATGTACTGGATGCGGACGTCGCAAGCGCTCCTGCTTTATACGGCTTTGCCGCCTTGACAGGCATGACGTTCATTACATTGCTCTTTACGTTAACAATGCTTTTCGGTCGGGTTGGACAATTCACTGCATTCTTACTCTTATTACTGCAAATCGGTGGAAGCGGCGGGACATTCCCGGTCGAAATGACACCAGCCTTTTTCCAAACAATTCACCGCTTCCTACCAATGACGTACTCGGTCACAGGTTTCCGTGAAGCACTTGGAATTGGTGTCACCGATACATTGATTTCTAACAGTCAGGTTCTTGGTCTGATTCTGTTTTCTGCTCTTGCTATCAGCTTTGCTGGTGCTTTAGGTGGAAAACGAATTCTTCTTTCGACGAAAGCGAGAAAACGCCATGACACTGTCTGATAAGGAACATCTAATTTTAGATGCTGCGATGGCTTGTTTTTCAGAACTTGGTTATAAAGGAACGACCATCGAACGCATCGCGAAACGCGCTCATGTCGGAAAACCGACTGTTTATCAACTGTTTGAAAGTAAGCTTGATTTATTTGAATCGCTCGTCACGCGCGTTCTGCAGGATATGAAAGCAGAAGCAGAAAATGCCTATGCAACAACAGCTTCAATCGAGGAAAATAAACAGGCGATGATTGACGCAATCGTTAATCATCAGCAACAACATTTGTTCATTTTGCAAATCATACAAGAAACCCATACGTTGAAATTGCAGGAAATGTTTGAATTGCGCGTCCGGATTGAGCAACACATCGTTGAATATATCAAGAATCTGCTCGAAACACGTCTTGAACTGGAGAAACGTTCACCGAATGTTCCGGTTGAAATCACTGCTTTTCTGTTGTTCAAGACCTATATTGCCTTGATTTCCGACTGGCCGTTGATTGGTCCTCCACTTGATTTAAAAACAATCAGTCAAGCGATGTTAAAATTGTTATAATGAAACAGCCTCTCGATGTATGGAGAGGCTGTTTTGCGTTATGGATTCCTAATCATATTGGAATGGAGTGTTTTATTTGTCTCAACTTTTACTGTCTAATTTCCTGTTCACGTTGGCTTTACTGGTATACGTCATCGTCTCGCTCGTCGACATGTGGAAATCGTATACCCGTACCAGTTCCAAGACAGACTTTCTGTTCTTTATTTTGACGTTGATTACTGTATTTGTCGGATTTCTCTTATCTCCATTTCTTTCACTCGCCTTTCAGTGGAAACGAAGTCGTGCGAAACGAATCATCGGACTTTTACTTATTGCCGTCCCTGTAGGTCTTATTTTTGTAAGTTCTTTTTTATCATGACGTAAGTTCCCGATCAAACGATCCGTATGTCGTCCAGCGGATCGCTTTTTCATGTTCTTCCACCTAGAAATAGTTTCCGCAACAGTTCTTTTTCGGGCGTCGGTGCAGCATTAATCGCTTCAAGACAAGGTCGGTCGTCATATGCGACTTCTATAATATCCACTGCTACGGCATTGCCATGAATATCGGTAATGACTGCGAACTTCATGAAAACGCCTCCATTGTAAGTATGATGGTCTTTCTCACTTTTCCCTCTTTTAAAGTAAAAAAATCTTTGGGAATAAGTTGTCAGAAAATATTGATTATTCATCCTGACCGTGTTAGGCTTAGAAAAATTCATTGAGAGGAGCATCATCTTATGTATATACAACAAATTGCTGGCCGACTGATTATTCTATGTTCGAGGGACTGAAACCTTTTCCGTTGATTTTCGGAATTGATTTTGGGCCCTTCTTTCGATGCATCGAATGAGGCGCCCGCAGGAATGATGGCGCCTATCCGATAACGGATAGGTTTTTTTTATGGCAAAACAAAATAGAGAGAGGATGAGTGAATTGAAGGAATATGCGATGGATCGAATGGTGAAAGTGTCTGCCGGTATGGCGAATGCCGTGTTAGTGACGTTAGGGGTAGGATTATTGATTGAAACGTTCGGCAACTTATTACATATTGAGATGTTACTCACGATTGGCGGTGTCGCCAAAGTCTTACTTGCCCCGGCACTCGGAGCCGGCATCGCTTATCAACTTGGCGGGAATACACTTGTTTTATTCAGTTCCATGATTGCCGCAACGATTGGCGGAGCGGCACTTCAGCCAACGGACGCCGGGCTTGTCCTCGTGCCGGGTCAACCAATCAGTGCATTGCTCGCTGCTGCCGTTGCTGTCTTCGTCGGAAAACGAATGACCGGAAAAACAAAATTCGATATGATGGCTATTCCGGTCAGCGCTGTCCTTGCCGGTGGTTTTACTGGTCTCGCTGCTGCTGCTGTCACGACACCGTTACTCACTCGATTCAGTGCCATGGTTACTGCGTCAGTCGAATCTTCACCGATCGCGACTTCACTTGTCATCGCCCTTATTTTTAGTGTCTTATTGATGTCACCCGCATCATCGGCTGCACTCGCGATTGCTCTTCAGCTCGATCCCGTCGCCAGCGCCGCTGCTTTGATCGGTTGTTCCGCCCAGTTCGTCGGCTTTACGTTGATGGCATATCGTCAGACCGATCCCGGTGGATTGATTGCTTCTTTCTTCGTCACACCAAAAGTCCAGTTCCCGAACATCGTTAAAAATCCGCGCCTTGTCGTCGCACCATTCCTAGCCGCGATGATTTCCGCGCCAATTGCAACACTTGTTCTTTCACTCGAAGTCCCTTATGAGCTTGCCGGTCTTGGATTAAATTCGATGATCGCGCCGCTTAACATCTTCGTCAATCAAGGATTCAATGCCTTCCTTGTCTTTTTCGCAACCGGCGTGCTTCTTCCCGGTATTTTGACGCTCGTCTTTTACCGGATGACGACGATGGCCGGTTGGACAAAAATGGGCGATCTTCGTTTAGAGATTCAATAAGGCTCAGTTGCTATTCCTTTCATTGTTAATGAAGGAATAGCTTTTTTTATACAAAAAAAATCCCGTTCATCAAAAGATGAACGGGATTTTGGTATGATTCTGACTGGGCTCGAACCAGCGACCTCTACCCTGTCAAGGTAGCGCTCTCCCAGCTGAGCTACAGAATCATGTGATGTCGTACTGGGTATATGTTTATTATAGCAACATATTGAAATCTGTAAAGTATTTTTTATGATTTTCTTTTATTTTTTTCTTCTGCGGTAACAGTTCAAAGTTGCAGGGTTTTCTTTCGTCCTCTACTATGTAAATAAGCACATATAAAATAAAGGAGGGGTACCCGTTGAATTTTCTAACAAGATTTAGTTTGAAGAACTCCGTTGCCGTGTTTATTATTGCCATTCTTTTAATTTTAGGCGGCGTGTATTCGTTTACTCAACTCAAAGTAGATCAGTTTCCTGAAATCGAATTTCCTCAAATTTCTGTAGAAGCTGTTTACCCAGGCGCATCTCCAGATGATGTCGACAAGCAAGTCGTTTCAAAACTGGAAACCGCACTCAAAGGAATCGAGGGTTCCACTAAAATTACGAGCTCTGCTTACGAAAGTATCGGAATCATCAATATTGAATTCCCCTTTGATACCGATATGGACAAAGTCGAACAACAAATCGATGCTGCCATTCAGGATGCCAATCTTCCGGAAGAAGCAACAACAAAGTTAAATCGTTTTTCATTTGGTTCGTTCCCGATCTACAACATCTCCTTCTTTAGTAAAGATGGAAAAGAGATTGAATCTCTATTAAAGGATGAAATCGAACCAGAACTCAATAAAATTCCCGGCATCAACAGTGTTTCTGTTGGTGGCTACAAAGATGATCTGGTCCAGATTACTGTCGACAATAAAAAAGCGACCGCTGCCGGATTGTCGTTAACCAGCATCAAAGAACAAATCAATGCCAAATATGTATCGTTCCCATCTGGTCAACTTGCAGAAGGTGATTCAAAAATCCCGATTCGGGTCGAAGAAAAGCTGGAAAACTTAGATAAGTTAAAAAATCTCCAGCTGACATCTTCTGTTGCGTCAAGTCCAGCAACAGGCGCTCCATCAGGTCCTCCTACAGGAGGATCCGGTTCAGAGTCCGAAGCACCGGGTACAACGGGTGCACCAGAAGAAGCAGAACCAGCAGAACCAATCCGTCTCGGAGATATCGCAAAAATCGAAGCCGTTTCCGAGCAAAGTGAAAAAACACGTTACAACTTAAAAGATTCGTTATCGATGGCCATCACGAAAAAACAAGATGCGAACACTGTTGAAATTGCAGATGGTGTCACAAACATCTTGAACAAATATGATGATCAAATCGATTATACGATTGGCATCGATTCCGCTAAAGACATTGAGGAGTCAGTCGCTACTCTCGTAAAAGAAGGATTACTCGGTGCTTTGTTTGCTTCTCTTGCCGTCCTCCTCTTCTTACGAAACATCCGAGCGACCATCATTGCCATCGTCTCAATCCCGCTGTCGATTTTAATTGCGGCGATCTTCTTGAACTGGCAGGACATCTCGTTAAATATCATGACCCTTGGTGGTATGGCGGTTGCGGTCGGTCGTGTCGTCGATGATAGTATCGTTGTCATCGAAAATATCTTCCGGCGGGTCCGAAAATCAGAGTCAGGTATGACGAATGAAATCATCGAGCAATCGACGAAAGAGATCTTAAAAGCCATCACGTCTTCTACCTTGACGACCGTCGTTGTCTTTTTACCAATCGGGTTTGTCGGTGGCATCACAGGGAAGTTCTTCCTGCCATTCGCCTTGACAATCATCTTCTCGTTACTCGCTTCGCTTCTCGTTGCGATCACGATTGTGCCGATCTTAGCGAAATTCGCCTTCAAAAAAGTACCTGCTGAAGAAAAAGAAGGTGCCTTGCAACGTTGGTACGGCAAACTGATTGAAAAATCACTGTCGCACAAAGCGATTATTCTCGTCGTTTCGTTCTTATTGCTTGGCGGTTCACTTGCGATCGTACCGCAACTTGGGTTTACGTTCATTCCAAACGAAGCTTCCAAAACATTGACGGCTTCGCTTGAACTGCCGGCTGCAACATCTCTTGAGAAAACGAGTGATGTTTCGCTCAACATGGAAAAAATGTTCGATCAGGAAAAAGCGATTGCTGATGTCACGACATCCGTCGGAGCCCGTGATTTCACGACCGGCTTGCGACTTGATAACAAAGCCAGCTACTTCTTGAACTTAAAAGACGGAGCTGATGTCGAAAAGACAATTAAATCCCTTGAAACACAAATGGAGGATATCGCAAAAGAAGACGATGTCGATGTCAAAATCAGTGTTGCTGAACTGTCGACAGGTGGTCCGCCATCGAACAACAATGTGGATGTTGATTTGTTCTCGACTGATCTAGAAGCGCTCCAAAAAGCAGCAAAACTCGTTGAAGATAACATGACTAAAAACAACGATTTGAAATACGTCACGAATAACTTCAGCGAGAAACAGAAACAGTTCCTCGTTGAGATTGATCCTGAAAAAGCAAGTGATCGTGGTTTATCCGGTTTCCAGATTCTTGGTACGGTCAACGACCAAACCAAACCGGTTACCGTCGGAACGCTTAACCTCGACGATAAAGACCAAAACGTTCAATTGTCTTACCAAGAAGATTTGACATCAAAAGCAGATCTTGAAAACGTACAGTTGTTCTCGGCAACTGGTCCTGTAGCCTTAAAAGAGGTTGCGACGGTAAATGAAGTCGAGACGTTCACATCCATTCAGAAACTGGACGGCAAAGTGTACGCCCGCGTTTCTGGGCAAGTGAAGGGCGATAACGTCCAAACGGTTTCAAGTGACGTTAAAGCTGCTGTCGAAAAAATCGACTTGCCAGACGGTGTTTCCTTAACGAGTGGTGGCGGAAACGACGATACGGTCGAAATCTTCCAATCACTTGGTATTGCCATCGTCGTCGCCATCGGACTTGTCTACTTGACGATGCTGATTACGTTCGGAAAAGCACGGATTCCGTTCATCATCTTGTCATCGCTCATCTTCGTTCCGATTGGCTCACTCGTCACCTTGTTCTTGGCAAATGAGCCGTTATCCGTCAGTGTCATGATTGGTTTCTTGATGCTCATCGGTATCGTAACGACCAATGCCATCGTACTTGTCGACCGGATTGGACAAAATGTCACACGTGGTTTACCGATCCGCGAATCGTTGATCGAAGCCGGTAAAACACGACTTCGTCCAATCTTGATGACAGCATTCGCAACCATCATGGCCCTTGTTCCGCTGGCACTCACTACGTCATCCGGCACATTGATTTCAAAAGGTCTCGCCTTGACGGTTATCGGTGGATTAACGACTTCAACGCTCTTGACGTTGATCATTGTCCCTGTCGTCTACGAACTGTTCTTCTTCAAAAAAGTAAAAAAAGAACAGCAGTCCTAACAAAAAATCCTTCTCTCATTTATGAGGGAAGGATTTTTTTGATTATTTTTCAAGTACTTCATCGGTTCGATCAATCGTTCCATTATGTTTAGCGACAAGACCGTCCAGTACAGACGGTTCAAATTCTTCACCAATCGCAATGATTCCTGTTTTTCCGGGTGGAATCACACCGAGTGTGCGTTTAAACGTTTCCTGGACGGCTTGATTTTCTTTTAAATCCTTCGAGCCGCCAATCAACATCCCTGTCATCGAGCCTAACAGAATGCCGAACGGTCCTCCGAGAATCCCGACGGCCATCCCAATCAAGGAACCTTTGAAGGCTTTATTGGAGCCGCTTAAATCGACCGCATCTTCAAACGAAAACGCCCCGCTTTCACTTCGTTTAATGACAGCGATTTGTTCAAAATCAACTTGACCGTTGGCATGATACTTTTTCAGTTCGCTGAACACTTGATACGATGTCGCCTCTTCTTCGAATGTAAAGGTAATGATATGATGCTTCTCTTCTTTTTTAGCCACAGCTTCCACCTCTTTCACAAAAGACAGACCGCAACCCTTGACGATGAGTGACACACCATTTATTTACCATTCGTCGCTTGAAACAAAACCTGTTAAGGCGTCATCGGTTTCCCCGGTTCCAACTTGTAGTATTCTTCCATCGTCAAGCCGCTCACTTTCAATTGAGCAGCAAGCGTCGCCCCGACATAACGAAAATGCCAACTTTCATACGTATAGCCGGTCCATGATTCTTTACCGAGCGGATAACGCAGATGGAAACCGTAGCGATAGGAATTAGCGGCCAGCCATTTTGCCTCTTTTGTGCTCGAGAAGCTGAACTTGGCATATCTGGAAGAGTCTGCTCCGCCGATATCAAAACCAAGTCCTGTCTGATGCTCGCTTTTCCCGGGTTGTGCGCTGTACGTACTTGCTTTTTCAAAACCGTCACGTGCCACATACTTGTCAAACAGGGCTTTCTGATAGGCATAAGAACGGTATGTACTAAATGCAACTAAAGTGATTTTTTCTTGTTTAGCAGCGAGTTTCATTTTTTCAAAGGCTGCCCGCGCAATTGGACTTTCCCCTGGAGCATATGTGGAACGTAACGGCAAATTTGGATTAACAACCAACGTCTTCCCGATACGTAATCCGCCGATTTGTTGATCTGTCAGTAAAAATTTTGTACTGGCATATCCTGTCTTGGTCCCGTAACGGACTTTCGACCAAGTTCCAAGTCGACTGACCTCAGTGACATATTCTGAAGTCGGGATGACCGTAACGACTTTATTCTCTGTCGAGGCACCTGTACGAAGATTCAATTGCGTCTTCGCTTGGCGGTAAGTCGAAGCTTCCGCTACTTGTGAAAAACTAGCAATTGTTGCCGTAGCGGAGAGGACGATCACCATCGTTCGCTTCATTTTTGTCATATTTTCTATAAGCTCCTTTTTTCAAAAACAAGGGAATCAGTTTTTATATTTAGAATACCATTCCTTTCAAGACCTCACCATTTTTTAGTCAGGGTGTAATCAAAATGAATTAATTAGTGGATTGTACGTCAAATAGGCATTACAAAAGGATTGAATTTTAATCCATATGGGTAAAGATTCGTTGTATGCGTTTTCTTTAAATAATGATTATGGTCCGTCAGGGGGAGAATCTTTATGACTGTTTTAGATGTTGGTTTCATCATCATCTCCCTTCTTTGGTTACTCGAACTGTTACTTTTTCGAAATCGTCAGAAGGAACCTTCTCCACTCGAAGAACGACGAAGCTTTTATTGGATTTTAGCTACTTTGCTCGGCACCATTATCTTTTCCATTTTACTTGCTCCATCCAAATCTCATGTTTTATCGCAACAAATTGGACTGCTGTTATTAACTCTCGGTGTTTTTTTACGTTACTGGGGCATATATCATCTGAAGCATCAGTTCACACGACATGTCACTGTCAACTCAGGAGATCAACTCGTCAGCACAGGTCCTTATCGTGCCTTGCGCCACCCACTTTACACCGGTTTACTTTTCATCACGGCCGGCTTTCCCTTGTACTTCGGACACCTGATATTGACGTTATTCGCGACAGTGCTGATGTTTTTTGCTTTATTGCACCGCATTCGAATCGAAGAACGGCTGTTAACCGAAGGCTTCGGACCGGCTTACACTGCATGGGCACGTAAAAGAAAACGATTAATTCCGTTCATTTACTAAGACATAAGGAGATGTGATTTTTTTGAAAAAACAAGCTGTAGTCATTGGAGCAGGTTTAGCAGGTATGTCCGCCGCAATTCGCCTCGCAGGAGACGGATATGACGTCACGATGCTTGAGCAAAACGGAAATGTTGGCGGGAAGTTGAACCAACGGAGCGGTCAGGGGTTCACCTTCGATACCGGTCCATCTATCTTGACAATGCCTTGGGTGCTCGAACAGCTCTTTACGAGTGTGCATCGTCGCCTGGACGATTACTTAGAAATTGAACGAATCGAACCGCAATGGCGGACATTTTTCGAAGACGGGACACAGCTCGATGTCAAAGGCGATTTGCCGGGGATGCTCGAAGAGTTTAAGAAGGTCTCTGATCAAGCTGACTTCGTCGAACTGTTCAGCTATTCGAAAAAAATGTATGATCTCTGCTTAGACAGCTTCTATAAATATAGTCTCGAAGACTTAAAAGATTTAAAAAAATACCACACGATGTCGGAATTACTGAAGATGGATCCGCTTAATACCGTTGCAAGTGGTACGAAAAAACATCTCAATAACAAGTATCTCGAACAATTGTTTAACTATATGGTCATGTACGTCGGATCCAATCCGTACGAAGCACCTGCTGTCTTCAATCAAATGATTTATGTCCAGATGGGGCTTGGTATTTATTACGTGAAAGGCGGCATGTATAATATCGCCCGTGCCATGAAAACAGTCCTCGATGAGCTTCGTGTGACGGTTCACGTCAACACACCGGTTGAACGGGTCGTTACGGAAGGAAAACGCGCGATTGGCGTGGAAGCAAAAGATGGTACTTTCTATCCGGCTGATGTCGTCGTGTCGAATCTCGAGGTCATTCCGACGTATGAGCGTCTCGTTGCTGACAAAAAAGGACCAAAACAGGCTAAAAAACTAAATCAATCGTTTGTTCCATCTGTCTCGGGTCTTGTCCTGTTACTCGGGGTTAATCGGGAATATAAAGACTTGAAGCACCATAACTTCTTCTTCTCCGACGATCCGGAGCGTGAATTCGCGCAAATGTTCAAGGAAGGTGTACCGCCGGAAGATCCAACGATTTATGTCGGTGTTTCGTCTAAATCCGATGCTTCGCAGGCACCGGAAGGAAAGGATAACTTGTTTGTCCTGACACACGTTCCGCCACTGACGAAACAAGGTGGAGAAACCGATTGGGATGCGTACCGCGAAGTTGTTCTCGACAAGCTGGAACGCATGGGGGTAACGGATTTACGTGAAGCGATTGAGTTCGAATACCGTTTCACACCGGAAGATTTACAATCGCTGTACGGTCCAAATGGCGGCTCGATTTATGGAGTGGCTGCTGACCGGAAAAAGAATGGTGGATTCAAAATTCCATCGAAAAGTGATCTGTACGAAGGACTCTATTTTGTCGGCGGATCGACGCATCCGGGCGGAGGCGTACCGATGGTCACATTGTCTGGTCAGCTCACAGCTGATTTAATCCAGAAACATGAAAATCCCGTCAAAGCGTGACAACTAATAAAAACAGGAGATCGTCCCTTAAGGG
>NZ_JBHFFC010000014.1:0-274790 GCF_043359615.1 Exiguobacterium sp. S22-S28
CCTCATCGTTCAGTTTTCAAAGTTCGTCATTTCTTTTGCGTCGTGTTAGCGACTTTAATAGATTAACAGGTTCTTTCGATTATGTCAACCACGTTTTAGAAAAGATTTTTCAGCCCCAACAAACCGTTTATAAAAGGCGTCTCGCTGGAACATTTATTAATATACCAACAAAATTCGACAAACACAAGCATTATTTCAAAAAAACTTTACAAAGGATTCAAAAAGCCTTTGTAAAGCCTTTAAAGTCTTAACATACTGATTGCGGTAAAGACGATGTTTGCCGGCCGTTCCGCCAAACGTTTCATCAGATACGTATACCAATCAACACCATGCGGCACGTAGATGACGACACGGTATCCCTCATCGACTAATTCCTTTTGACGATTCGGCCGCATCCCTTGCAGCATCTGGAACTCGAATTGATCGAATCCGATCCCCTGTTGATGCACGAACCGAATGATTTCTTGAATCATGTCTTCGTCATGTGTCGCCACCTGCGTATAACATCCTTGCAACAGGTTGTGTTTGACCAGTTGTAAATAGGTCGCGTCCACGGTTTCTTTTCGCTCAATATAAATATCTTCCGGACCGGTATATGCCCCCTTGACGACACGAACGGTGGATTGTAAGCGTTCGAGATCAAAACGTGTCCGGTATAAATTGGCTTGCAAGGCAATCCCGACATTTGAGAACCGCTGTCGCAACTGTTCAAAGACTTGGATGATCGTCTCACAAACAGCCTCTTCTTCCATATTAACTGTCACACGCATCCCAAACTGTTCTGCCGTTTCTAAAATTCGGGTCATTTGTGTAACCGCGATCCGCGGATCGAGTCGTAATCCGACTGATGTGAGTTTCAGCGAGACTTGAGCATTCAGTCCCTCCTCTGAAATCCGATGGATGACTTTAATGCATTCATCAGCAATCCCTATTGCATCTTGTTCCGTTTCGATGAATTCACCGAGGCAATCCACCGTGACCGCCCGTCCATCTTCATTAAATGTTCGAACGGTGTCGATGGTTTCTTCCGTCCGTTGCCCACCGACAAAAAACGTTCCACCTAAAGGTAAACCGACTTTACGCGCCACCTGAATCAACCGTTCGTCCTCCGCCAAGTATTCAAAGACGGGGCCTGTAATCTTTTCAATCATGGAAACACCTCCTCTTAGAACTCTTTCCCTCGTGCATAAAAAAAACGCCTTTCTTCTATATATAGAAGAAAGACGTCATTACAAAACGAAAACTTAGTGTAACCAGATGAAGTAAGCAAGGAATCCGAGTGACATCGCGTACATGATCGGATGGACTTCCTTCGCACGACCTTTTGCAATCATCGTAATCGGATAGAACAAGAATCCGAAGGCGATTCCGGTTGCGATCGAGTACGTGAGCGGCATCATAATGACCGTCAAGAAGGCCGGCACTGCATATTCGAACTTCTTCCAGTCAATCTGGAGAAGGGACGAAGCCATCAAGACACCGACGATGATCAAGGCCGGCGCTGTGACCGGTGCCGTGATGACGGCAAGTAATGGCGAGAAGAACAAGGCAAGTCCGAAAAATAACCCTGTAACGATCGCCGTCATTCCTGAACGACCACCCGCTGCGACACCTGCACTTGATTCAATGTAAGAGACCGTAGTCGACGTTCCGAGAATTGAACCCGCGACCGTTGCTGTCGAGTCAGCGATCAAGGCACGACCGGCACGTGGGACTTTATTTTCTTTAATCAATCCTGCTTGGTTTGCGACCGCAACAAGTGTCCCGGCTGTATCAAAGAAATCTACGAAGAAGAACGTCAGGATGACAATCGCCATTTGAACCGTGAAAATTTCGTTGAAGTGTAAGAATGCTTGACCGAATGTCGGCGCGATACTTGGTGGTGCTGAGACGATTTCACCGAGACTTGATGGCACCGGAATTAAACCAAAGATCATACCGGCAATGGCTGTAATGATCATTCCGAAGAAGATGGCCCCTTTAATTCCACGTGTCATTAAGATGGCTGAGATGACTAAACCGAAGACTGCGAGTAATGTCGTTCCTTGACCAAGGTTACCGAGTGAGACGAGCGTGGCTTCGTTGGCGACAACGATACCACCTGTTTTTAAACCGATGAAAGCAATGAATAAACCGATTCCGGCAGCAACTGCCATTTTAAGCGGTTCAGGAATCGCATTGATGATCGTTTCCCGGATACCAGACGCTGTTAACACCATGAAGACAAGACCGGATACCAAGACACCGGATAAAGCAGTCTCCCACGGAATGCCCATCCCGATGACGACGCTGTAAGCGAAGAACGCGTTGAGTCCCATACCGGGCGCCAAGGCAATCGGATAGTTGGCGAGTAAGCCCATCGTGACCGAACCGATGATCGCAACGAGTGCGGTTGCGCCGAAGACCGCTCCGGCATCCATTCCCGCTTCGGCAAGCGTGTTCGGATTAACGAACAAGATGTACGCCATTGCGAAGAAGGTCGTCATACCGGCGATGAACTCTGTCCGCATATTCGTACCGAGTCCATTAAAATCGAAGTACCGCGCGATCGCGTTCTCCTTTGGTTTGGGTTGCTGCTGTTTCAACTGTGTGCTCATGGTTGCCTTCTTTCCAAATAAGCCGTCTCAAGAAACGAAAAAAACGGCAGTTACCTAAGCGGTAAAAGCCGTTTCGTTAAGCGCACACCAGAATCAGTGCACGCCGTAGTAGGAACCTTTAAGGTGTTCCTGTAGAGACTTCCGGGCCATATCCCCAGAATTATACGGCATTATTTTTTATTTTTTAGTGGATGATAAAAATAAGAACAGACACATCGTAGCACGCACAAAATAGACGGTCAACCATAAAAGCGAAATTTAGTTGATTAAATAAACCGAACGTTCGGTTTTGGAAGCGTTTTTCTATCATTTATCCTTCCTAAGTTTTTTTATCATACTTAAGTTTAACGGCACAAATGATACTAAAGATTTTATCTGCCCCTTACTATATTCTCCAAATACTTTTAAAATATTCCGATAACAGGCCATCGCCTTTAAATCGATCTTCTAAAACAGTTTGCACCTGTTGGAATACATCTTTGTGTTTTCTGTAAATATTAGAGAAAGATCCTAAGTAAGAATATTTATATACAGGTTCCTCAGGATACAATTCATAAGCACGTTTTAACATAGAAATCCCTTTTTCTTCCCACTGTTCATAGTCTCCAAAGTAATAAGGAAACATGGAAATCATATAACCAAAACACCAGAGAAAATCCTCATTCGTCATAAAATGAGCCAAACCAAAATGTGTCACTTCAGTCAATATAGACTCTAATTCACCTGTGTCTATATCTGCATCTGTAATACCGAGCGGTTCTTGTTCGACTACGACATACCAACAAAAAAAGCCCAGGCTTACAGTCGTCTTTAAGTCTGTCGGATTTTGTTGCCATGCTTTTAAAAGATATTCTTTTGCTTCATTCCACTTCTCTTGATGCTCTAATCGATCAACTTCAGCCCATGTCCAATCAATCATAATGGTTCGCCACCTACTCCATTTAGTTATTCACTTCATATTATATCAAGTGCCCGATGCACATCTCGATATATCGTGGTCTCCTCCCTTGAATTTGTTGAGTCAGTTTAAAGTCATCCAACAGTTCCATGATTTTGGTCACGAAAAAAGCCCCCTTTTATCCACAAGTTGTGAACAAAAGAGAGCTTCATTTTGAAATCGAATTGTTGAAGGTGAAACGGTCTTCCTTTCACCTGTCCTCTTTAAAACGTTGTTAGGACAGGGTTCACGAGACGAATCAACTCATCAAATCAGTACTTATTCCCACTCAATCGTTGAAGGTGGTTTCGACGTCACATCGTACAGGACGCGGTTAACGTTCTGAACTTCGTTGACGATCCGAACCGAAATCTTCTCGAGCACGTCCCACGGGATGCGTGCCCAGTCCGACGTCATGCCGTCAATCGACGTGACAGCACGGATGCCGACTGCATAGTCGTATGTCCGCTCGTCACCCATGACACCAACTGAACGAAGTGGTGGCAAGACCGTGAAGTACTGCCAGATCTCGCGTTCGAGACCGGCTTTTTTGATTTCATCGCGGAGAATGAAATCGGATTCCCGGACGATTTCAAGTTTCTCGTCTGTGATTTCACCGAGGACACGAATTCCGAGACCTGGTCCCGGGAACGGTTGACGCCAGACGATTTCATCCGACAATCCAAGTTCTTTTCCGAGTTCGCGGACTTCGTCCTTGAACAACGTGTTGATTGGCTCAATCAACTTGAACTGCATGTCTTCCGGTAATCCACCAACGTTGTGGTGTGATTTAATCGTTTGGGCCGTATCGGTTCCACTTTCGATGATATCCGTGTAGAGCGTTCCTTGGGCAAGGAAGTCCATATCCGTTAACTTCGACGCTTCTTCATCGAAGACATACACGAATTCATTTCCGATGATTTTCCGTTTTTGCTCCGGATCCGAGATGCCTTTTAACTTGTTCAGGAAACGGTCCTGCGCGTCAATCTTGATGACGTTCATGTGGAAGTGGTCCGCAAATGTCTTCATGACACTTTCGGCTTCCCCTTTACGCAAGAGACCGTGATCGACGAACATACATGTTAATTGGTCACCGATTGCCGCGTGAATGAGTGCTGCGACAACAGAAGAATCGACGCCGCCTGAAAGCGCACAAAGGACTTTTTTGTCACCGACTTCTTCTTTGATCTTCGCGATTTCGATTTCGATGAAGTTCTCCATCGACCAGTCGCCTGTACACTGACAGACTTCAAACAGGAAGTTCTTCAAGAGTTCTTTGCCGAACATCGTGTGGTTCACTTCCGGATGATACTGGACACCATACATTTTCAGTTCTTCGTTCTTGATTGAAGCAATTGGGCACGAGACGTTTGTTCCATCGACGACGAAACCGTTTGGTACCGACGTGACGAGGTCACTGTGGCTCATCCAAACCGTCTGTTCGAGCGGCAGGTTCGCATACATCGGTGATGGATCGTTGAGTGTCAACGTCGCTTTTCCGTACTCGCGGTGTCCGGCGCGTTCGACCGTTCCACCAAAGTGTTGCGACATCAATTGCATACCGTAACAAATTCCGAAAATCGGAATGCCGAGGTCAAAGATTTCTGGATCACAGCGGTACGCGTCTTCTGCGTAGACACTCCGTGGTCCACCGGAGAAGATGATACCGGCTGGTGCGATGTCTTTTACTTCCGCTGCAGTGATCTTATGCGAATGCAGTTCACTGTAAACTCCGAGATCACGGATGCGGCGTGTGATCAATTGATTGTACTGACCTCCAAAGTCGAGGACGAGGATCATTTCTTGGTCCAAATGTGCTTCCAAATCTATTCCCGCCTTTCCAATTTCATGCGTAACCCGATGAAAAAAGCCCACTCTTCCCCCATAGATAAAATGGAAAAAGAGCAGGCCGCTTCACAAAAAAGTGTATACGAAGGGTCTGCTCCTTCATAGTCAGGTCGTTTAAGGTGACCCGGTAGAGACTCTCACGCCATATTCGCGAGTATATACAAAGGAGATGCATGTATGATTTACGTTGTTCCTATTGTAACTGTATCAATTCGAAAATATCAACCCTCTATCCGCCGAATGATATTTTCGAAATATTCACGTTTTTTGTCAACGGATAACGATTCTCCCCCGTAGACCATCCGTTCATAGGCATCGGTCAACGGACGCATCGCATAAGTTTCGTAGTAACCGTCGACCTCATGGGCAAGCTCGGCAAGCGTTCGACCGTCCTTGTAGTGGAAGCCCTTCTTATCAAGACGGCGTAACAAGTAACGGTACATCCGTCGGTACCCTTCCGGTCGATTCATCTGGTTGCGGAAGAACAAAATCGCCGCTGTCCGCATTAACGCTTTGCGGAAGAGATAGAGAAACAGCAATCCAACGATTAGACCGACAATCGGCCAAACCGGAATCGATTGTTGATCGTTTTGTGTCGTTGTCGTCGTCTGTTCTTCGTCCAACAGATTTTCCTGCGGACGTTCCGGTGTCGCGGTTTCCGTATCGGTTTCCGTATCGCGTTGCGGATTCGCCTGCTCGGTTTCATTGTCCGTTTCCTGATTGATCGTATACTGGCCGGCACCGTCAAAACTGACGGTCGGCTCAAGCGGTACCCAACCCGGCCCTTCAATGTAGACTTCGACCCAGGAATGGGCATTTTTATTCCGGACGGTGTAACTCGTCACGGCTGACCCGATGACATCGGAGTCGCCTCCCGTGAATCCTTTCACCCAGCGTGCCGGAAGACCGGCCGCCCGTAACAGAACAGCTGCCGATGTCGAGAAGTTGTCACAATAGCCAAGCTTCGTCTCGAATAAGAATTGGTCGACGTAATCTTGATTTTCTTCCGGTACGGCGACTTCTTCCGTGTTGTATTCGAAGTTTTCCTGTTCGAAATAGCTTTCGATCGCTTTTGCTTGATCCCACGGACTGTCCTCATCCGCGACAATCTCTGTCGCAAGATCACGGACGCGGTCCGGCAGATTATCCGGTAATTGCAAGTAACGGTCTTGCTCCATCTCAGACAACGTAATCGGTTCATCCGTCTGGAGCAGTTTTTCCGTGAATAACGGGTACGTGTATTGGATCTGGTAATTTTGTTGCCGTTCGGCATCGTCGAGATAAGAAATCTTTTGATTTTCCGGATCAATCAACAGGTTTTGCCGTTGCTCGTCTACACTCAAACGAACGTTGTCACCATTGTAAGGAACAAACGGCAGTTCGCGCGACAGTTCAAACGTCGCCCGTTCTTGTCGTGTTTCGACGTCATCGCCAAAGTGTGAGAAAAATCCCCGGGAATCAATTTCCGGCTCGGATTCCGACAACACCCACCCTTTTCCGGTATAGATGTCTTTTGTCTCGACCCGCCAGTAGCGGCTCCCTTCACTCTCGACCTGGAAGACTTCCCGGTCGTCCATCTGAAACGGACCGCCCAACTGTTCATCGTTGTTGCCGTAGCCGACCTTCTGGATTTGGCTGGACGATGTCCCTTCACTTTCAAATCCATCGGTCCAGTCGTACCAACTGTCCTGCCAGGTCGCCGTAATGACCGGACTTTGAACGGCTGCGACCAGTGTCGCTCCAATGATCAGCAAAGCACTGAACGGACGGACGTAAGAAGCAGTCGGACGTTCACTGACTTCTGTTGCATACAGTAACAGCAATGCCAAGACAATCGGATACACGATAAACTGTTCTCCGGAATAATCCGTCCACGTGTCGCAATAGGCAATGAAGCCGATCACACCAAGCGCCAGTCCGAATACAAAACCGCGGTTCGGAAACGTGCGGCGCGCCAAATACCCGATCAAAAAACTGATCAAACCGATCGAGAAAGCAAACGCCGGACGTCCCGGTAACTCCCCGTTGATGACGCGGTTGATGTCTCCTGCAATCTCACGGAACAAGTTCCACGGCGCTTCACCCGGAATCAGGATGAAGTAAAACGACAGGAGTAAAGCAAGCAGACTGCCGAGTAAAAACCAGCTGCGGCGCACGTGCGACAGCAAGAGTGGTGTCAACAGGAGCGGAAGAAACGGAATGACACTCTCAAACGTCGTCAGCTCGAGCAACGGCGGCATGAAACTCGCAAACAACAGCCCGGCGAGTAAATTCCAAATCAATCGTCGTATCATCCGGTCGTCCTCCTCTCGGGTGTATAGACATGAACGCTTGCTTCCTGCCGGACTTTTGAAATCCACATCTCGTTGTTGGATTCAAGATCAGGTGTGATGAACAGGACATTTCCGTTCAGTCGCAACGCTTTTGA
Organism: Exiguobacterium sp. S22-S28; assembly: GCF_043359615.1. NCBI lineage: Bacteria > Bacillati > Bacillota > Bacilli > Caryophanales > Exiguobacterium > Exiguobacterium sp. S22-S28. The sequence goes on from NZ_JBHFFC010000014.1 coordinate 7,811, forward strand.
AGAATATTCCCAGGAATCGATGAAAGATCGGGTCCTACTCGGTTGTGCCGTCATCAGGTAGTGGGTTAACTTTGCCCCTTCAAGCGGCAATGACAACGACTGCACGCCGTGTCCGACGAGATGGATCCGGTAATTCAAATGACGTTTGTTCAGTTGATCCGTCGCTGCAGCGAGCATCGAGATGCTTCGTTCGAAGTCATCGTTACTCACCGTTCCTTCATCAAACACAATCGTCGTCTCGCGTTCCTGTTCCCGTTCAAACGTTTTCGTCATCAAGCCTTGCCGCTTCGCAGTCGCTTTCCAGTCAATCTGATTCATCCGGTCTCCGCTGACGTACTCGCGGACACCGACGACCGTAAAGGACGACTGTCGGAGGTCAAGTGAGACCGGTGAGATCCCTCCATCCCCGCGGTCATCCTCATGCGGCAGTTGCACAGCCAAACGGGCGGGTTCCACCGCGAGGTACGTCTCGACCGGATAGAGCTTTTTACGCATGAATAAGCCAAACGGATCGCGAATTTCGAGCATACAACCGGGAATTTGATACAGTCCTCGCCGAATCGACGGAATCAGATAATCGATGTGTTCCACTTTCCGGTAATGCGCCCGTAATGGGTGCCGGATGTTGAGTGCTTCTTCACTCAGTCCCTCCGGTACAACTTCCGTGACTTCGACAGAACCGACAAGAAACGGAAACTTCCGCCGCACCTTCAAAGAGACCGGAATATCCGTCCCGGCAATCAACATTTTGTTCGATACTTCGCGTGTCGCAATCGCTTGCGTGACGGGCCAAATCAAAAACAGAGTCCAGTAAACGGTCAATCCTGCCATGACATATACCAGCAACGATGCAACATTCCCGCCGTCAATCCGGGCATAGGTCCATAAAGCTGTGACTGTGATCAGCAAGACGGCGTAACGCCAACCGATTTGCCATCGTGTCATAAGGACTCCACATCTTGCTGAATCGGCACGGCGACTTCTTTTTTCACCTGTTCCAAAATACGTTCTGCCGTCTGTCCGTGATAGCGGGCATCCGCTGTTAAGATCAGACGGTGCGAAAGTACGGGCGTTAACAGTTCTTTCACGTCATCCGGCAAGACGAATGATCGTCCTTCCATGTAAGCCCAGGCTTGCGCCACCTTCATCAAGGCGATCGAAGACCGTGGGCTTGCCCCTAGATACAACGACGCATGACTGCGTGTCGCCTGGACCAGTTGAACGATATATTTTTTGACCGGTTGCGAGACATGAACGGCCTTTACTTCTTCCTTCATGCGTAATAATTCATCGCGGGTGATGACCGATTCAAGTGTCTCGATCGGCTCGTCCCGTTCAAACCGCGTCAACAGTTTCATTTCCTGTTGGAAATCCGGATACCCCATCTTGACCTTGATTAAGAAGCGGTCGAGTTGCGCTTCCGGGAGTGGATACGTTCCTTCATGTTCGATCGGGTTTTGCGTCGCCATGACAAAAAAGGGATTTGGAAGCGTATGAATCTCTCCATCGACCGTCACATTCGCTTCCGCCATCCCTTCCAGTAACGCTGATTGCGTTTTGGGTGATGTTCGGTTGATTTCATCCGCCAGGACAATGTTTCCCATCAAAGGACCCGGCCGGTATTCAAACTGACTCGTTTTTTGATTATACATGGATACGCCCGTCAAATCAGACGGCAACAGATCGGGTGTAAATTGAACCCGTTTGAACGTCAAACCAATCGAACGGCTGAACGCCCGAACAAGCATCGTTTTCCCGACACCCGGTACGTCTTCCAGTAACACGTGCCCTCCGGCAAGTAATGCTGCTAAGGATTGCGTAATCACATGTTCTTTGCCGATGATTACTTTTTCTACGTTGTCGATGATCGCTTGAATCTCCTTTGTATATGTTCGCATTGTCTGGCCCCTTGCTATTTAGTAGTTGAATTTTCTGACTTTTTATATCATCTCATATCCGCTGTTTCTTTTAAAGGAATACGGATGGCTGAATACGCACAAAAGGGGGGTCGCTGTTCGCGACTCCCCCTTCCTGCTTTCAGGAACGATCACATCTCGTAAACCGTTCTTGAGCCGTGCAATCTGCACGTAAAACACGAATCACTTCGTGTCTATTGTCATGTTGCCTTCGTCAAGTCCGGTGATCCTCTTCTCCTCGAAGCGACATGCGATCGTTCCCTATACATTGGTAATCATTCATGTGCATCACCATCCTTTCATATACTGAATATTACCGATTCTATTAGAAGTTAAACCTACTTTTTTGATTATTTTTTCTGATAGCGGTAATAGGTCGAGGCTAAAGCCAGTGCCAGGACAGATCCCTTGATGATATTCAAGGAATAGTAAGGGACAGATAACATCACCAGTCCGTTTTCGAGAACCCCGACCAAGCAGGCTCCGACCAGTGTACCGACAGCGTTCGGTTTCCCTTGTCCGGCAAACGACGAACCGATGAACGATGCTGCGACCGCCGGCATCAAATAGCCGGATCCGGCGTTAATTTGCGACGAGCCGACTTGTGAAGCGAGCAGAATACCTCCGACCGCTGCGAGCACCCCGGCAATTACATAGGCCAGTGCCCGGTAACGTTGCACCGGGATCCCTGTCAAATGTGCCGCTTCCGGATTTCCGCCAATGATGTATAAGAAGCGACCGTGTCGTGTGTGGTTTAAAAACAGATGCGTTACCGCAACGACGACCAACATGATGAAAATAATCCACGGTGCCTGACTGATCGTCAAAAACCCTTCCGGAATCATTCCGACCGTCGGTGTCCCGTCGAGTCGCGGCATCCCGGCACTGATCGATCCGCCGCCGGTGTAGGTCATCGCTACTCCTTCAAAAATGAACATCGTCGCCAGTGTCGCAAATAAGTCGGGAATCTTGAACTTAACAATCAACAGCACGTTCACCAGCGCGACGCTTAAGGCAATCAAAATCGCCAAGCCAATCGACAGACCAAGCGGAAGGCTGTACCAGACAAAAAATGATACGACGAGCGAACTGGCAAATGTCGCGGTTGAACCGACCGATAGATCAAAACCGTTCACGGTCAGCGAGACGGTCAAACCGATCGCAATGATCGTCACGATCGAGATGCTGCGTAAAATGTTGACCAGATTCGCCCCTTGTAAAAAGCTCGGTGCCGTTATGGCAAAAAAGAAGATAAGTGCGAGGATTGCGAGGACGATCCCCCAATCATTTAAAAAGCGTAATATTCGTTTGCCGGCCGGTTGCCGGTCCGTTTTGTGTTCCTGTTCCGTGCTTGGTTCGTGCAATACTTCGTTCATGACGTTGTCCCCCCTGTCGCGTATAACAGTAATTGCTCTTCGGTCGTCTCCGAGGTCTTGGTCTCAAACACGATTTTGCCGTCATACATGACATAAATCCGATCCGTCACCGTCAGCAATTCATCAAATTCACTGGAAGCATACAGAATCCCTTTTTGCTGTTCGGCCAGCTGATGAATCACGTGGAAGATTTCCCGTTTCGCCCCGACATCGACGCCTTTCGTCGGTTCGTCGAGCAGCAGGACCGATGCGTCGGCAAGGAGCCACTTCCCGATGGCGACCTTCTGTTGATTCCCGCCCGAAAGTCCGGCCACGCGTTGCATTTCATCCGTTGATTTAATCGCCAATCGTTTGATGATCTCGTTGGCGGCAGTCCGTTCCTGACCGGTCTGGACCCAACCGAACCGATTGACGAATTGTTTGAGACTCGCCGCCGTCATGTTTTGGTAAATCGGATCTGCGACAAGTATACCTTCTTTCCGCCGTTCTTCCGGGACCAGACCAATCCCGCGGCTGACTGCCTCGTGCGGCGACCGGATGTTTGCCGGTTTGCCGGCTACTCGAATCTGTCCTGCCGCAGTCGGAATCGCCCCAAAAATCGTCTTACAGAGCTCGGTTTTTCCCGCTCCGACAAGTCCGGCAATTCCAATCACTTCACCTGCACGGACCGTCAAGGACAGCTGATCCAGCTGTCCCGTGACCGATACTTGATCGAGTTCGAGCAGCGCTTGTCCAACGGGCCTTGTTTGCCGGTTTGTCTGCTGCAAACGTCTTCCGAGCATCTGTTCCACGATCGTCTCTTTTGTTTGTCCGACCAGTGCTTGGCGGGCGACCAGTTTTCCGTCACGCATGACGGAAATCGACTCACAGATCGTAAACAACTCCTGAAGGCGGTGCGAGATGAAAATCACGCCCAATTGTTCACGTGTCGCCAGTTCCTTGATGACCCGAAACAGGTGTTCCGTCTCCCGTTGACTGAGCGGAGCCGTCGGTTCATCCAAGATTAAAAAACGGCTGTCTTGGACGAGTGCCCGGGCGATCAAAACCAACTGCTTGTCGGCAAGGCGCAGTTCACTGACCCGTTGCCGGACATCGATGGAAGACTGGAGTTTCCCGAGCGCCTCCAATGCAATCTGTTCAAAACGGCGTTGACGGATGACCCCTTTGAGCTGTCCGTTCGTCAACAAATCGAGACAAATGTTTTCTGCGACCGTCAAGTACGAAATCAGTGCCGTATCGACCTCTTGGTAAACGATTTCAATCCCCGCCTGTTTGGCGGCACGCGGCGAATCGATCGTCAACGGCACGCCTTCAAACGAAATCGTCCCGTCATACGACGTATGCGCTCCCGCCAATACTTTCATCAGCGTCGACTTACCGGCTCCGTTCGCTCCGACGAGCGCATGGATTTCCCCGCGGCGCACGGAAAAATCAACCTCATCCAGCGCTTTGACACCCGGAAATTCAATTGAGATCCCACGCATCTCGAGCCGGTTGGTCACATCGGACTGTGTCATTTCGAAGCGTTCGCTTTCCGCAGTTTTTCCATCCAAGGTTCGTTGAATTTCTCGGATGTGCTCCAGCCTTTGATGATCGTATCGAGATTGTACATCGTCGTATCTGCTTTGAGCGCCTTTTGCTCGACTAATTTAGCATCCAGATCAAAGCTGTCCGGTGTTTTTTCGCCGGCCAGTTTTTTCGCCAGCAGACGCATGTCCGTCTGTCCGATCAAGTGGGGATCGACGGCACTCGTCGACACCCAGTTGCTGCCTTTCTCACGCATCAAGTTGATGTCTTGGTTCGAGACATCGATTGAAATCAAAGGGATTTCCTGACGTTTGTTATCTTTTAAGGATTTATAGGCGCCTTTGGCGACTTCATCCCACGCTCCCCAGACGGCATCGATGCTTCCTTTCGGATATTTGGCGAGAATCGCGTTCATCTTCGTCGCAATATCGCCTTGGACATCCTGGAAGTTCGTTGGTCCAACCGTTTCAAGCGTCTTGATTTTGCCATCGGCTTCGTACGTCTTATAGATTTCCTGCCGACGGTCCAGCGGTGCAAATCCAGGGCCAAACCATAACTTGATGACCCGGACCGGCTTGTCGTCCTTCACTTTTGTCACTTCATCGAGTGAGAGTTGCGCCAGTTTGTGATCATCTTGGAATGTCTCTGTGATGCCTTTTAACGTCTGGTCTTTTTTCTTCGTCACCGTATCAAACGTCACGACCTTAATCCCTTTGTCGATTGCCGGCTTGATCATGTCATAGGCATAATCTTCTTTTCCGTGCGAGATGATCAGTCCGTCATAATCCTGCTGAACGGCTTGTGCCACCAGTTCCTTGAACTTGACGTCATTGCCTTCGGAGATGAACGTGTTGACCTTAAAACCAAGCGCTTCCCCTTCTGACCGGGCACCGTCCAAAAATTGTTTCGTATGATCATCGGATGCGAGGTTGCGGATGACGGCAATCTTAATGTCTCCTTGGACACTTTCCGGGACACCGCTGATTTTTTTCGTCGGTGTCGCTTCGCTATTGGCGCAAGCAGCCAGCAAGACCGCCGGTGCAAGTACAGCAAATGCTAATTTTTTCATCTGGATCTCCCCTGTCTGTTTAAATGGTCTGTTGTCCTACCGTCTGTTCGATTGTTTCCACGCTCGGTCGTTCGATGACGCCCAGTTCCGTGATGATAGCGGTGATAAGTTCGTGCGGTGTCACGTCAAATGCCGGATTAAAGACCGGTACACCCGCAGGCGCCGTCACCTGTCCGGCAAACTGCGTCACTTCCGTCGCTGACCGTTCTTCGATCTCAATCTCGTCGCCTGATAAACTCGTTAAGTCAAACGTCGACAGCGGTGCGGCGACGTAAAATGGAATTCCGAAGGCACGTGCGAGTAACGCCAGCTGGAACGTCCCGATTTTATTGGCCGTATCGCCGTTTCGGGTAATCCGGTCCGCTCCGACGATGATGGCAGTGATCTGCTTTTCCTTGATCGTATGCGCGACCATATTGTCCGTGATCAAGGTGACGTCAATCCCTGCCCGTTGCAACTCCCATGTCGTCAAACGTGCCCCCTGCAACAAAGGCCGTGTTTCCGACGCATAGACGGATAACGGAATGCCTTGCTCCTTCGCGAGATAAAACGGGGCCAGTGCCGTTCCGTAAGCCGCTGTCGCAATCGATCCGGCATTACAAATCGTCAACACCCGGTCATTTGCCTGAAACAACTCCATGGCATGCACACCGATTTGCCGTGACGTCTTGGCATCCGCTTCGTAAAGCGCCACCGCTTTTTGTTCCAGACGTTTCGGCAGTTCTGCAAGCGTCTTTGCCGAAACGATGAGCTGATTCAGTTCGTCGAGCACGTTCCGCAAATTGACGGCGGTCGGCCGGGTGGCCAGTAATTGTGCCGACACCGTCAACAGTTCCTGTTTCACTTCGTCAAGCGATCCTGTCGTCCGAAACGCTTCCTGCACGAGGACGAAACCACCGAATAAACTGATCGCCGGCGCCCCCCGGACACGTAGTTGTTTGATCGCTTCAATCGCCTGCGCCAAATCGTGAATGACTTCATACCGTTCTTCTTCCGGGAGACGGGTTTGGTCCAAGATCGTCACCGTCCCGTTTTCATAGATGATGCTCTGAACGAATTGACTCATCGGCTGAGTTCCTCCGTTACGTCAAAGTTCCGCAGATCCGTAAACGTCTTGCATTCCGTCCGGCGTTTGATCAACGCAGCACCGAGGCGTAACGCATGACGTTTTCGTTCGAGACGAACGGTCAGATCGGTAATCTGTTCCAAGTCCGCGACCGGTGCCAGTCCGATCGTCCGGCGAATCAACTCGCATCCGGCAAATCCAAGCGCGTCTTGTAAAATCGTACTGAGAACATCCTCGACGAGACCGTCCGCTGAACGGAACGGCTCCACCGCTTCCCGCTCCCACAACGCCTTGAACGTCGACGCAAACGTCAGCCAAAACGTATCGATGTCCTTGATCCGTTCGTCGCGCAACCGGTCATAGTCCGGATAAGCGGCAAAAAACAGATGGGCGATGAACTGACCGACATCAAACCCAAACGGTCCGTAAAACGCGAACTCGGGATCGATGACTTTGGTTTCTTCCGCCGAGGCGAAGATGCTGCCTGTATGTAAGTCGCCGTGCAGCAAGGCGTCACCTTTCGTGATGAACAGTGCTTCGAGCTTCGCGACTTCCCGTCTCAGCTCCGCGTCGTTCCAGACCCGGTCGACTTCCGCTTCCAGTCCCGCTTCAATCGCATTTGTTTCCGCGTCATAAAACGGGTCCGTGAAAATCAGTTTCTCCGTGATGTCGCACAGATCCGGATTGTAGTACTGACGGGCGATCTGTTTTTTCGCGACCGGTCCGAGGGCAAAATCCGACGTATAAAACAGTGTCCGGGCCAAATACGAACCGATGTGCTCCGCGAGCAACGGATACTTTTCTCCCTCAAGCAATCCAGCCCGGACGATTGTCAGATGAGACAAGTCTTCCATCACCGTGAAGGCTTCTTCTTTGCTCGCATGGTACACACGCGGGACAAACGGAATCGCAACTTTCGCAAATTCTTTTAACGCTGACTGTTCGATCCATGCCCGTTCGAGCGACAGCGGCCAGCTTTCACCGACGACCTTCGCATACGGTAACGCTTGTTTTAAAATCAGCTGCTGGTTCCCCGCATGAATCCGAAAAACAAGGTTTAAATTGCCGTCGCCGATTTCTTCTGCTGTCACCGGTTCATTACCGATCAGACCGAGTGTCCGGACCCGTTCGATGGCGTCCTGTACTGTAAATGCTTGATATCCCATTCTAGTTTCCCCCTTGATGATCACACGAAAAAACGCCCCTTTTCGTCAAAGAAAAGAGGCGCAGTAGAATACTCCGTCCTCTTATCTCTCAGACGAATGTCTGTTGGATGTAGCACCGTGCCGGATGGTCGGTTGCTGCGGCGTCTTCGGGCCAATTCCCTCTGCCAACTCACGATAAGAGTCATATGTAGTTGTCGTGTGGTTTGATGTTGATTTGAATACTACGTGCGCCGACCACCCTCTGTCAATTCCAATTTTTAGTGAAATGGATGCAAAAATGCTACCGTCTATAGAAGAAGTATTTTCAAAAAAATAAATTTTCAAAATATAGTTTGACAAGTAACCATTCTCGTGTAAAAATTGCAATTAGATTTCACAATTTCATCCAATTCTTATCAAGAGCAGACGGAGGGACAAGCCCTACGATGTCGCAGCAACCGACCACTTGGCACGGTGCTAATTCTTGCAGCTAATACGCTGACAGATAAGAGTCCACGCGCAATTTTTCATGGTCTCTTGTCATTGACGAGGGACCATTTTTGTATTTTTTAACAAGGGAGAGACGACGATCATGGCGTACATTACCGCAACTTACCAACTCGGCGTGACCGATCAGTTACCAAAACGGGCAGAGCAAATCGCCCTCGGTCTGACGGTCGGCTCATGGACCGATTTGAATCATTTGGAACAACAACAGCTTGAATCCTTTAAAGGACAAGTCGTCCATACGGAAGAACACGACGGAAAAGGGTATGTCACGATCCGTTATCCGGAACACAACGTCTCACGGGACTTTTCGGCGATTTTGACGACCGTCTTCGGTAAGCTGTCGCTCGACGGTCAAATCAAACTGACGGATCTCCAACTTCCCGCTACGTTCACACCGGATTTTCCCGGTGCTAAATTCGGCATCGAGGGCGTCCGCCAATTGATCCAAGTCCATGACCGTCCTCTGTTGATGAGCATCTTTAAAGGTGTCATCGGACGGGACCTCGTTTTTTTACGGGAACAACTCGAAGCCCAGCTTGCCGGCGGGATTGATCTCGTCAAGGATGACGAGATTTTATACGACAATCCGCTGACACCGTCCATCGACCGGGCGCGCATCGGACGGGAAGTCCTCGATGCGCATTATGAACGGACCGGTAAACGGGCCCTTTATGCGATTACGTTGAGTGGGCCGGTCTTCCGCTTGAAAGAACAGGCGAAACAACTGGTCGAAGCCGGAGCGACAGCCCTCCTGCTCAACACGTTTACATACGGACTCGACGTCTTGCGGGAACTGGCAGCCGATCCGGAAATCCCGGTCCCGATCTTTAATCACCCGGCGTTGAGCGGTGCCTTAATCGCCAGTCCCGAGTACGGAATTGCCGCCCCGGTCCTGCTCGGAACGTTGCCGCGGATTGCCGGTGCCGATTTGACGTTGTTCCCGTCGCCGTACGGGAATGTCGCCCTCGCCAAAGACTTGGCTCGCGGGATTGCCGTCGAAGCGACCCGAATCGGTGAGACCAAAACGATTCTCCCGGTCCCGTCCGCCGGAATCCACCCGGGTCTCGTCGCCCAGCTTGTTCGTGATTTCGGCGTCGATTCCGTCATCAATGCCGGTGGCGGTGTCCACGGTCATCCGCAAGGCGCTGCGGCCGGAGTCACCGCTTTCCGCCAGGCACTCGACGCAGCACTGGCCGGTGAATCACTGACAAGTGCCGCCCACCGGCACGAGGAATTACGTGTCGCCCTCGATGCTTGGGGGATTACGAAATGACGATCCGGATTTTATGTGACTTTGACGGCACGGTAACGGAGCACGATAATATCATCGCCTTGATGCAGGAGTTCGCTCCGCCGGAAAAATTTGAACCGTTAAAACGAGGTGTGCTCGACCGGTCGCTCTCGATCCAGTCCGGCGTCGGACAGATGTTTCAGCTGCTTCCGTCCAGTCAAAAACAAGACTACATTGATTTCTTGACGAAACGGGCGGTCATCCGTCCCGGCTTCGACACCTTACTCGCCTTTGCCAAATCAAACGAGATTGACTTTTCCATCGTCAGCGGCGGGATCGACTTTTTTGTCCAGCCGATTCTTGCGGATGTACTGACGGACGAAGCGATTTATTGCAACGGCAGTGACTTCAGCCAGGAGACGGTTCGAATCGAATGGCCGCATGCCTGCGACGCAGCCTGTACAAATCAATGCGGCTGTTGCAAAACCTCGATCGCCCGGAAGCTGAAGCAGGACGGTGATACGATCATCGCGATCGGCGACTCTGTGACGGATTTTGAACTGGCCAAGCAGGCGGATCACGTTTATGCACGGGATTATCTGATCACACTGTGTGAACAGCACGGCATCCCGTATACACCGTTTGAAAACTTTCATGACATCTTGAATCATCTCCAGACAAAGGTGGTGTACACATGACCTTCTTAAAACGATACGAAGAATTACGTGCCGTCAAACAGGAACTTGCAGCACGCGACTGGTTCCCCGGCACAAGCGGCAATCTCGCCATCCGGACAGCCGATCAACCGACTGAATTTCTCGTGACGGCAAGCGGGAAGGATAAACGGCAGGATACACCGGACGACTTCGTCCATGTCGACGCGTTTGGTCAACTGATCGGCGAACAGACGGGCCGTCCCTCTGCCGAAACGTTGCTCCACGTCGAGGTCTTCAACCGAACGACTGCCGGCTGTTCCCTTCACGTCCATACGGTCGACAACAATGTCATTTCGGAACTGTACGGCGATCAAGGTGAGATTCGGTTTGCCGGTCAGGAAATCATCAAGGCACTTGGCCGTTGGGAAGAAGATGCGGAAGTCCGTGTGCCGATCATCCCGAACCATGCCGACATTCCGACACTTGCCGCTGCCTTTGCAGCGCATGTACATGCCGAGAGCGGCGCTGTCCTGATTCGCAATCACGGTATTACCGTCTGGGCACCGACTGCCTTTGAAGCCAAAAAACAGTTGGAAGCATTCGAGTTTTTGTTCAGTTACACCTTAAAACTACAAACGTGCCGACAGGCGATTCATTAAAAGGAGGAATTTACAATGGCAACAGTACTTTTCCAACAGACAAACGAACGGTATACGGATCAAAACGAGGTGTCTTCATTCCTTGCCTCACGCGGTGTACTCTACGAACAATGGGACGTCTCGAAACTGCCGGCGGAGCTGGTTGAAAACTATACATTAACGGATCAAGACAAACAAACGATTCTCGATACGTTCCAAGCTGAAATCACGGATGTCTCAGAACGCCGCGGTTATCAGACGGCAGATATCATTTCGTTGTCGGATGCGACACCAAACTTGGACGAGTTGCTCGTCAACTTCCAGAAGGAACATCACCATACGGATGATGAAGTCCGTTTCATCGTCAGCGGTCATGGCGTCTTCGCGATCCAGGATGACGAAGTCGGTTATTATAACATCGAGCTGAATCCGGGCGATTTGATTTCCGTCCCGGTCAACACCCGCCACTACTTCACGCTCCAGGACGACCGTCAAGTCGTTGCCGTACGGATTTTCGTGACGACGGATGGTTGGGTGCCGATTTATGAAAAAGACGCACTCGAGACGACCAACTAAAAAGGATTTTTCAGGACAGACTGCTCCGCGGCTTCAAGCCCGGCAGTCTGTTTTTTTGCAATTCCTATCCTACAAACATGCCGCTTGTTTTCGTTTCCTCCTATATAATGAAGAAAAGACTCTCGAACAGGAGGACACGTTCATGATGATTCGACCCGTCCAGGAAGCTGACTTACCGCATATCCTCGCCATCTATAACGAAGGAATCGAAGACCGGATTGCGACGCTTGAAACGGATACCAAGGACCTGTCCTTCATGAAAGACTGGTATCAGGAACGGACGACACGTTACGCCGGCTTCGTCGCGTATGAAGGGACGACGATTCTTGGCTTCATCTCGCTTGATCCCTACAATCCGCGTCCGGTCTATCAATCCGTCGGTGAACTGTCTGTCTACATCACAAGAACCCACCGCGGTCAAGGCATCGGACGACAGCTCTTACGGATCATCGAGGAACACGCGATCACGCAGGGGTTCCATAAATTGATCCTGTTTACCTTTCCGTTTAATAAGTTGGGCCAAAAACTCTATATCCGGTCCGGATTCCGGATTGTCGGGACGTTTAAACAGCAAGGCATGCTCAACGGATACTATGTCGATGTTCTGGCGATGGAAAAGCTGCTTCCGAAGACGATTGACGATCAGATATGATTAGTCCGGCTTCCGAATGGGAAATGAACGAACAGTGAAGCATTCCCAGACAGGAAAGGAAGACTGCCCATGGACATTCAACAAATCCGTAACGCCACACTCGTCGTCACCTATGCCAACCAAGTATTTTTAATCGATCCGTTTCTCGGCGAAAAAGGAACCTTACCGCCGTTTGGTCAAACGCCAAATGCCGTTCCGAATCCGCTCGTCGACTTACCGGTCGACATTTCAACGTTACTTGATCCCGATGCGATTTTCGTGACGCATCTTCATGCCGACCACTTTGATGAAGCGGCGAAGGAGCTTTTGCCAAAACAAATTCCGCTTTACGCCCAAAATGAAGCGGACGCAACGACAATCCGCGAAGCCGGATTCACGAACGTCTCATCGTTTGAGAATGGATTGACGCTTGGCGACATCCGTGTCTCTCACACATCAGGGCAACACGGGGTCGGTGAAATCGGTCAACGGATGGGAACGGTCTCCGGCATCGTCTTGACGCACCCCGACGAGCCGACACTCTACATCACCGGCGATGCGATTTGGTGTAATGAGGTCGAAACCGCCATTGAACAGTATGCGCCTGACATCATCGTCGTCAACAGCGGTGCCGCTCAATTCCTGACCGGTGAGCCGATTACGATGTCCCAGCGCGATTTACTCGCTGTTCATCAAGCCGCCGCTGAGGCGACGATCATCGTCTCGCACCTCGAATCCGTCAATCATTGTTTGCTGCGCCGTGACATGATTGCTGATTTCCTGGCTGCCCATCATCTGTCCGCTCATTTCCTCATTCCGGATGACGGCGAAACGATTTCTTTCTAAAATAAAAACGAAGTCCACCATTCCGGTCTGATCCCGGAAAATGGACTTCGTTTTTTTAGTCGTGGCTTGGAATGACGAGTCCCAGTAATCGTGCGAACGTAATCGCCTGACTTTCCGTGACGATCGCCCCCGGCAGAAACCGCGGGTCGATTGTCAGACCGGACAGATCGGCGTGCCGCAGATCAAGTCCCTGCAACGCGGTCTCCACCCATTGACTCTCCGTCAAATCGACCTCATCGAACCGTAAGTCGATCGGTTTCATCTCGAAAAAATGACTCTCCCGCATCGCCGTCTGTTCAATCGCGACATGACGTAATGCCGTGCGGATGATTTGCGCATAATTTGCCTGACATCCTTTGATTGTCACATGGTCAATCGTGTTCGTTTCAAATTGGACGCCGGTCAAACGACAATCCTCAAAGACGACACGATGGAAACGGCTGTCCTGAAATTGACACCCCGTCAAATCACACTGTTCAAACCGAACGTTTTCAAACGTCGCCCGTTCAAAGACGAGACCCGCGAACGAAACATTCCGAAAGCAGACTTGGTTGGCATCCAACCGGTCCGTCAACTCGATCGGCAACGTCTCTTTTTCATAAATCGTTTGGTACAGGTACGGGTCATCGATTTCGACGTCCGCAAATCTTTCCGGCGTCAAACGACTCGGTAACTCCGGTAACTGAATCAGCTGTTGCTTTTTCATTCAAGTCCCCTTCTTCCTTTTACACTAGTTCTGCCTTCACCAGTGTATCAAAGATTGGCGAACAAGCGGTCGTCTATTTGTCCCGTTTTCTTCTCTACCGCATTAACTCTTTTTTGGATTTTTGATTTGAGACCCATTGAGACCATGATATAGTCAAATTAAAAATAAGAACAAACGTTCTTTTAATGAAAGAGGAGTGTTTGCTGTGTATCCTGAAAGCCCCTTTCCGGATCGACGCATTTTCTGCATCGACAGTGTCTCATTTTATGCCAGTTGTGAATGCCGGTATCGGAACTTACCTCCACTTACAACGAAACTGGCTGTCGTCTCTGACTTAAAACGTTCCGGATCCGTCGTCTTAGCAGCCAGTCCGGCTTTAAAAAAACTTGGAATCAAGACGGCCAGCCGCCTTTATCAGATCGAACAATTGCCGATCCGGGAGCGGAAGCAGATCCTGCTCGTCGAGCCGCAAATGCTGGCCTATATGAAAACATCAATCGAAGTGCTTGATGTGTTGCATCAATTCGCTCCGCCCGATGCCATCCGCATCTATTCCATCGATGAAAACTTTATCGACATGACCGGAACGGAACGTCTTTTCGGGACAGACGATGAAACCGCCAAGGCCATTCAAAGCGCCATTTGGGAGCAAACCGGCATTCCGGTCCGCATCGGCATCGGTCCAAACAATGTCGTCGCGAAACTGGTCCTCGATTTACTCGGAAAACGCGAAGGTATCGCACGGTGCGGCTACGCAGATGTCTCCCGGCTGTTACACGACTTTCCGATTCGAAAGATGTGGGGCGTCGGTCAAAAGATGGAACAGCACTTGCTGGCACTCGGCATCGAAACGATCGGCGATTTGGCGGCCTCCCGTGTCGAAGACCTTCATGAACGGTTTGGTGTGCTCGGAGCCGAACTGTGGCATCACGCATGGGGCATTGACAGTTCACCGACGACGATCGATCCGACGGCATTGTTTCAGACCGAACCTGCTGTGCAGCGAACAATCGGACATGGTGTGACATTGATGCGTGACTACTACCAGTATGAACAGATCCGTTTGGTTCTGGCTGAACTGGCGGGTGACGTCGCGGCCCGGGTCCGCTTCTCCAATCAAGTCGGTTGGACGGTTCACCTGGGTGTCCGCTATTCCCGGCATGTCTTGCGATCCGGTTTTTCCAAACAACTCCGTCTCCCCTATCCGACCGCTGATGAACGGCTTCTGTTGCGTCATCTGCTCCAACTGTTCGAACCGAACTGGATGGAAGGCGAGCCGATTCGTTTTTTGTCGGTTGCACTTGGTCAGCTCACAGCCGATCAGGGGACACTGCAACTGTCGCTGTTTGAAGACAACCGAAAAGTCTGGCGCAGAAAACGGTTGTTAAAAGCGATGGATCGTGTCAATCTGCGGTATGGCAAAGGAACGATCCGTCTCGCCGTGTCCTTCCTTGATACGAGTGTCGCCAAACGCCGGCTCCGGTTCGTCGGCGGTCACCCGGGAGGTGACCTGCATGACACGTTACCGTGACCGCGGAAATCTCAAATGGATTCCGTTTCTGATGCCGGAACACGTTCAACTGCTCAAAGCGTATTATCTCGAAAAACATCGGATTGATTTTCCGGTCATCGATGAACAATTGCAGTATCCATGGCAGTTCCTGCTTGAAGAAGCGTTAATAGAAGGAAACGAGTTGGAAATCACGTATTATAGTGAAAGAGGTTACGTCACGACATCCGGTTTCATCGAACACATTCATCGTGAACACGCGTATGTCGTTCTGCGTGGAGCTTCACGGATTCAAATTCCGTTTGCGGGAATTGTTCGGATTGAAAACGGGTAGAAGAGACAGGAGGCATCGTACCTCGCGCACTTATTTTACGAATCGTGATTGAAAGAAGGAATGATGTAGATGATGGATTGGTTCATCGGACTCCCCGTCGTCCTGCAGGCGTTACTTGCCGGTATGATGACTTGGGGACTGACTGCACTTGGTGCAGCACTTGTATTTGTTTTTACGACCATTGAAAAACGCGTCATGAACATGATGCTTGGTTTTGCCGCCGGCGTCATGATTGCCGCTTCCTTTTGGTCCCTGCTCGCCCCGGCGATCGAGTTTACGGAAAAAGATGGCGGGATTGCCTGGTTACCGGCGGCGCTCGGCTTTCTGGCGGGTGGCTTCTTCGTCCGGCTGCTTGACTTCGTCACCCCCCATCTTCATCTGTCTGCTCCGCTTGAAACAGCCGAAGGTCCGTCGACCGGTTTAAAAAAGACGACCTTATTGTTTCTCGCGATTACTTTACACAACATCCCGGAAGGTTTAGCGATTGGTGTTGCCTTTGGTGCAGCCGCGCTCAACATGGACGGGGCGACAGTCGCCGGCGCATTGACACTCGCGCTTGGGATCGGGATTCAAAACATGCCGGAAGGGGCGGCCTTGTCGATTCCGCTTCGTGGTGAAGGCATGTCACGCCGGCGTGCCTTCAATTATGGACAGTTGTCCGCAATCGTCGAACCGATTGCCGCCATGATCGGTGCAGCTGCCGTCTTCTTCATTCAACCGCTGTTACCGTATGCGTTGGCTTTCGCTGCCGGTGCGATGATCTTTGTCGTTGTCGAAGAATTGATTCCTGAATCACAGGCGGAAAACGGCTCAGACTTGGCCACACTCGGGTTAATGGTCGGATTCACCGTGATGATGATTCTTGACGTCGCATTAGGCTGATCTCTTTTGCTGATTGTTTTCTACGCATTAAAATAAGACGCTGACTCAAAAGTCAGCGTCTACAAAGACAAGGGTGGCAGATTACAATTCTGCCACCCTTGTCTTATTTAAAAAACATCACTTCCGTAAAATCCGCATGGCATTCAAGACCGCAAGAACGGTCACACCGACGTCTGCAAATACTGCTTCCCACATCGTCGCAATCCCGAAGGCACCGAGGAGTAAGAAAACTCCTTTGACACCGAGCGCAAAGATGATGTTCTGATAGACGATTTTCCGGGTGGCACGCGCGACGTGGATCGCTTCCACCAGTTGCTTCGGTTCATCCGTCATTAAGACGACGTCTGCCGCTTCAATCGCGACGTCACTGCCAAGTCCGCCCATCGCGATGCCGACATCGGCCCGTGTCAGAACCGGTGCGTCGTTGATGCCGTCTCCGACGAACGCAACTTTCCCTTTTGCTTGTCGCAAAATTGCTTCCAACTGGTCGACTTTTTGATCCGGCAACAGTTCCGCTTCGATCTGATCGATGCCAACCTGTCGACCGATTCGTTGTGCCGTCTCCTGCCGGTCGCCGGTCAACATGACCGTTCGACGGACACCCAGTTTTTTTAGATCCTGTAAGGCGTCGACCGTGCTGGATTTAATCCGGTCCGCGATCCGGATAAACCCGAGGTACGTTCCATTTTTGGCAACATGGACATACGTCCCGTCTTCCGTCTGATCAAGCGGCGTAAAGCCCAGTTCCTTGAACCAACGGGCGTTCCCCGCCTCCAGCTGATCCGTTCCAAACCGTCCGGTGACACCGGAACCGGCTACTTCCCGGTAGTCTTGTCCCGTCACCGTGACGACACCACGCGTCGCGTACAGGCGTTGGATCGATTTCGCAATCGGATGATTCGAGTGTTGTTCGACCGTCGCAGCCGCCTGCAACAGTTCTTCGTCCGATCCACTTGCCGGACGCAGTTCGACGACTTCAAACACCCCTTCTGTCAAAGTCCCGGTTTTATCGAACACGACCGTATCCAACCGTTGCAACGCTTCAAGGTGGTTCCCTCCTTTAACGAGAATCCCCCGTTTTGAAGCAGCACCAATCCCGCTGAAGAATCCTAACGGAATCGAAATGACAAGCGCACACGGACAGCTGATGACCAGGAAGACAAGTGCCCGATAAATCCAGTCTCCCCATGTCGCCCCGCTGATCAGGAGTGGTGGCACGACCGCGAGCAATGTTGCAATCACAACGACGACAGGTGTGTAGACACGCGCGAAGCGAGTGATGAATTTTTCTGTTGGTGCTTTATGACGCGACGCGTTTTCCACTAAATCAAGAATTTTAGCAACCGTTGACTCGCCATAGCGGCGGTCGACTTGAATCAACAGATGTCCATCCGTATTGATCGTCCCGGCTAAAATCGAATCAGACGGTCGGACCCGCCGCGGGACCGACTCGCCAGTCAGAGCGGTTGTGTCGATGAAGGCTTCCCCTTCAAGGACGGTTCCGTCCAAAGGGATTTTTTCGCCTGCCCGGACCAGAATCTGCTGACCAATCGTCACCTGATCCGGCCGGACCTGTCGTCCGTCTGCAAGCGTCGCGACATCCGGGCGAATGTCCATCAGTTCAGCAATCGATTTCCGGGATTGATCCACCGCACGATGTTGGAAAAACTCACCGATTTGATAAAACAGCATCACGGCGACGGCTTCCGGATATTCACCAATCAAAAACGCACCGATCGTCGCAATGAACATCAGGAAGTTCTCGTCAAACACCTGTCCGTGTCGTATGTTCCGGACGGCCGTTCGCAAGACATCCCATCCGATCAACAAGTACGCGATCGCAAAAAATAGAAGGTCAATTGATCCCGGGACGAGATACGCCACGGCGAAGGACAGCAGACCCACACCATATTGATTTTTTTTCGTCCGATTCAAGAACGGTCCGTGCTCATGGTGATGACCGTGATCGTCCTCGCTGTCTGGTGCATCCGGTCGCGTGAGCACAACATTTGGTTCCAGTTCCTGGACTCGATTAACGACCGCGCGATAGGTATCGTCGAGTATTGCTTCTTTTTCGTACGTCAGATACAGTTTTTGCCCGGCAAAATCCAAATTGGCTTGCTCGATGCCGTTAACGTTTGAAACACCGCGTTCGACTTTGGCTGCACAGTTGGCACAATCAATTCCGGTCACGTGAAGTCGTTCTGTTTTGGTTTCCATCTTCTCACCTCATTCAAACGATTGTTTGATTATAAAATCAGTGTACTCCCTTTTTCCGTCTGCGACAAGTCATATTTACCTCAGACCTGCGCCCGATATTTTGATTCGTTCTATCTCAGAAGAATAAAACATGATATGTTTTTATATAGAAAAATATAGAAGGAGAATAACATGACTATCATTGAATTACTTAAAGCACTTTTGCTCGGTTTCGTCGAAGGGATGACGGAATTTGCTCCTGTCTCCTCGACCGGACATATGATCATCGTTGATGATATGTGGCTCCAAACGACAGAATTTTTAGGGAAGTACTCAGCCAACACGTTTAAGATTGTCATCCAGTTGGGATCAATCCTCGCCGTCATCGTCGTCTTTTGGAAACGACTGTTCAGCTTAATCGGTCTTTACAAAATTG
This sequence comes from Exiguobacterium sp. S22-S28, assembly GCF_043359615.1. NCBI lineage: Bacteria > Bacillati > Bacillota > Bacilli > Caryophanales > Exiguobacterium > Exiguobacterium sp. S22-S28. The sequence continues at coordinate 27,065 of NZ_JBHFFC010000014.1, forward strand.
AAGGCGAACATGACGCAACGGGTACACACAAATTGAAATTACGTCACGTCTTAATCGGTTTACTACCAGCAGCCTTTCTTGGTCTGTTGTTTGAAGACTTCATTGATGAGAATCTCTTCTCGATCGATACGGTTATCATCGGTCTTGCCGCCGGTGCCATCTTGATGATTGCAGCTGATAAATTCGGACCAAAAGAACCGAAAACCACAACGCTTGACCAAATTTCGTACCGACAAGCAGCACTCGTCGGGCTGTTCCAATGTATCTCGCTCTGGCCCGGTTTCTCTCGGTCCGGCTCAACGATTTCCGGAGGGGTCTTCCTCGGGATGAATCACCGGACGGCAGCGGACTTCACCTTCATCATGGCTGTTCCGATCATGTTCGGTGCGAGTGCCTTGTCACTCTTCAAGAACTGGGAGTATATCAAAGTAGCAGACCTTGGATTTTATGCAGTCGGTTTCATCGCTTCATTCGCTTTTGCATTGTTGTCGATCCGTTTCTTCTTGAAACTGATCAATAAAATCAAACTTGTTCCGTTTGCGATCTATCGTCTCGTCTTGGCAGCAGTTCTTGCGGTCATCGTCTATCTGTAATCTTCAAACTACCAGCAAACCGCTGGTAGTTTTTCATTTTCATGAAACTAATTAAGAGTGATTAGGGTATATATAGTTGAGATACAGAAAAAGGAGTGAACGTAGTTATGGCACGTAGAAATCGTGGAGGATCCAAGTTACCTCTCATCATCGGGATTGCCGTCGTCGTCCTCATCGCATTTTTGGCGATTGGACAGTACAACAGTCTCGTCAACGTCGAAGAAGACGTTTCAAACAAATGGTCACAAGTCGATAATCAGATTAAACGCCGAGCGGATTTAATTCCGAATCTCGTCGAGACGGTTAAAGGTGTCGCCGGTCAGGAAGAAAAAGTCTACGGTGATATCGCCAAGGCACAAGCAGGTTTAGCGCGTGCTGCTTCGACAGAACAACGGATTGAAGCCGATCAGCAAGTCACGTCATCCCTTCGCGGATTGATTGCCTTGCAAACGACGTATCCGGAACTCAAATCAAGCGAACGGTTCCAATCGTTGATGGATACACTGGAAGGAACAGAAAACCGCCTTGGTATCGCACGAAAAGATTATAATGATGCCGTGACCGTCTACAACAAAAAACGTCGCAGTTTCCCAACTTCGCTTTATGCTTCGGCGTTTGGTTTTGAGAAAAAACCATATTATGAAATCTCAGAAAGTGACCGTGAAAATCCAACGGTTGACTTCAATAGTGATTCGAAATGATTTGGCGAAGAACGCGACTGCTTTTCACCGCGTTCCTCGTCTTCTTCCTTCTGACTCCGACTGCCGAAGCCGTGTCAGAACGCACGGGCGCAGCATTCTTCATCCAAGATGATGCCCAGCTGCTGTCTGCGTCGGAAGAAGCGGAACTCGCTCGTCTCGGTCAAGAACTCGAACAGTATACGACGGCACAAGTCGTCCTGAAGACCGTCCCTGATTTAAAAGGACAGGATTTAAGCACGTATGCCAATGAGACATTCCGGGCACAGGGCATCGGTCAAGCCGGAAAAGATAACGGAGTGCTCGTCGTCGTGGCTCCAAACGAACAAGACCGAAATTTTCGAATCGAAGTCGGTTATAAGTTGGAAGGCATCTTGACGGATATTACAGCCGGACGGATTCTCGACAAGTACGCGGTTCCGTACCGTGATCAAGGCGAGTATGGCAAGGCGGCTTCCGAAACATACAAAGCCGTCGTCAGCGTCATCTCAAAAGAACAGTCGCTTGAATCACAAGATCCGGTTAAACAAACTAACGACAGCGGGTTGAGCACGTGGGTAAAAGTCTTGATCGGTGCCGGTCTCGTTCTCTTATTACTCCTCGACATGAAGTTCACCGGCGGCATGTTCTTCTTTGCAATCATCAACCTGTTCTCTGCCATCATGCGAGGCGGTGGTGGTGGCGGTGGCAGTCGTGGTGGTGGCGGAAGTTCCGGCGGCGGTGGCGCAGAAAGGTAAGGATTTAGCATGACAGTTTACTCGAGTATCCTTTTATTTTACGGCGTGATGACCGTGATCGGATTTGTTTCGATGTGGCGGGATAAACGCCAAGCAAAACAACGGGCATGGCGGACACCGGAAGCCACCTTATTGACGATCGCTTTTCTCGGTGGTGCGCTCGGGACATTGCTTGCGATGCAACTTGTCCGTCATAAAACACGGACCGCTAAGTTTCAGTTGTTCGTCCCACTCGCGATTTTACTCCATGCGACCGTCTGGATTTTATGGATCCGGTCGTGATGCTTTAGATTCTGTACTAATCAACCGATAAAAAAGAGAGACGAATTCGTCTCTCTTTTTTTACTTTGGTCAATGGAGACCTAAATGTTTGATATCCGGTTTATGAATAGATTATCTTTGGGTAAAGATTTTAACCAATTTAATAAATACATCTTTATCATATGTATTTGAAATAAGAGAGGTGGACACCCATTCATGTGGCATCCTTGCGCCGAATGTACAACGACAATTCGTTTTATCGAGACTGGTTCTCTACATATCCAGTCACCTGCATCCGAAGTGTTTTCCTACGCTTCTTTTGAAGAGCTGGAACAATTACTCACATCAACTTTACGTATTGCTGACTTCCCGGTCTCCTGTCGGGCCGTTGGATCACGTCTCGCCACACCGGTTCTCGCTGCTTCTGCTCTACTGGAACAGTTACACAACCGGCAGGCGATTGATTTCATTCAAAATGGAATCATGACCAGTCATCTGCAACCGATTTTTAACATTCAGGACAACACCTTATTTGCCAATGAAGCGTTGCTTCGGGCAGCAGACGAAAATGTCTCGATGTCGCCTGGTCTGCTTTTCTCGACCGCTTCGAAGATGGGACTTCACTCGAGACTCGATCAACGGGCACGCGAGGAAGCCATCCGTGCTACCCATTTGGTCGGCGGAACGGAAAAGACATTTATTAATTTCCTTCCTTCAACGATCTACAATCCGGAATATTGTCTGCGCCATACGTTCGAAATCGTCGAACGATACAATGTCGACCCTAGCCGACTGGTATTCGAAGTTGTCGAGACGGAAAAAATCGAAGACGTCAATCATTTAAAGCACGTTTTTGAACAGTATAAAAAACAAGGTATCCAAGTCGCACTGGACGATGTCGGTGCCGGATTCTCGACGCTCGACATGTTGTCTCTCTTGCAACCCGATTACATTAAAATTGACCGTGCCTTCATCTCCCATTGCGATACAGTCGCGGAAAATGAAGCTTTCTTACGAAAAGCACGCTATTTAACAAAAGAGATGGGCATTCAAATTCTTGCAGAAGGCATCGAACGCCAAGAAGAACTCGACCTCTGCCGGGAACTTGGCTTTGATTTCGGACAAGGATACCTGCTTGGTCGTCCTGCGCCTTATCACCAGTTCGCTAAAGCACAATAACAAATCCTGCTCCCGGTAATCCGGGTGCAGGATTTTTTAACGTGTCCTCAATGCGAACGAACGGCTTGTTGATCGTTTTTCATTAAAGTTGCCAACATCGTACGGGGAGACAGGTCCGTCTCGATCAATTGACAGAGGGGTTCTTGATCAATTCGTTCCGCCAAGTTTTCTCGCTCCGACTCCGTCAAACCAAGTTCTGCACTTGTCGTCGGTTGCTGATTGTCTCTTAAATAGTGCTGCAACTCTTCGTAAGACTGTGTTTCACCAAGCAATAATTCCTGGACCAACAAGCCATACCCGACTTTGCTTCCATGGAGGATTGTTTTGGTTGAAGGGAACGGTGATAATGCGTTGTGGACACCGTGTCCGATCGCCCCGCGCGTCGCTTCGTCACCAAATCCACCGACACTTCCAGCAAGCGGAATGACCGTCTCCACCAAGTGTTGGATCGATGACGGATAGGCTTTAAATTGTTCCGGACTGATCGGCGTCCGCAAAATCAGCGCTTTACAGTGTTCGGCCATCCGTAACGCGGACTCGACAACCGGATCGTCTGCCATTGTACCGCTGAGGGCGCGTGCCTCATACCACTTGGCTAACGTATCAACGAGTCCGGCAACAAAATAATCGTATGGACTATTGGCAAGAATCCGGTGATCGAGCAACAAAGCTTCGATGACGACGGGAATCGTATCAAACCGCACGTACTGTCCCTGCTGATCATACATGACACTGAGCGGTGTCCACGGGGCACAGTTTGAAACAAGGGTCGGAATGACGATCAAGGGACGATTTTGTTTGACGGCGACCTGCTTTGCCGTATCAATCAATGATCCTCCGCCAACGGCGACGATGACTTCGTACGCGGCACATTTTTCTGCCAACCGTTCGACTTGTTGATCCGTACAATGTCCGCTGAACTCGATTTTTGGCAGTTCCGGAAGATAGGCCCGGGCGGCTTCCAGTGCCTGTTTCCCGTGCAGCATGACGGCTTTTCTGTCAGCCAACAGTGTCATGAGTCGATCGACCGCCCGTTCTTCATGTATGTATTGCAAAACTGCTTGACGAATCATCGTTACCCCTCATTCCATTATTTGTTAACGCTCAGTATACGGAAGTCCATCGCTGAGTTCAACCCTTCGTTTGATTCGATTTTCAGCAACAGAAGGCGTACACTAAATAAGCAGAACATCGCTGAACTAAGGGGGATTCAAAATGGAATTCATCACATTAAACAACGGACTTGTCATGCCGCAACTCGGGTACGGTGTTTTTAAAGTACCGGAACAAGAGGTCTATGAAGCGGTACGAGAAGCACTACAGGCCGGTTACCGGTCAATCGATACGGCAATGATTTATGAGAACGAAGCCGGTGTCGGACGCGCTTTGCGGGATTCAGGAATTCCCCGGGAAGATATCTTTTTGACGACGAAAGTCTGGAACAAAGATCAAGGTTATGATCAAACGCTTGCCGCTTTTGAAACAAGTCTGCAAAAACTCGGTGTTGATTATGTCGATTTATACTTGATTCATTGGCCGATGCCGGATGAGGATTTATACATGGACACATGGCGCGCCCTCGAGCATCTCTATGCAGAAGGAAAAACTAAAGCCATCGGTGTCTCGAACTTCCACATTCCGCATCTCAAACGGGTTCTCGAAGAAGGAACGATTGTGCCTGCCGTCAATCAAATCGAACTGCATCCGTTCCTGAGTCAGGAAGCGATTCGTTCGTTTTGCCGGGAACACGGCATCTTCGTCGAAGCATGGAGTCCACTGATGAAGGGACGCGATGCCTTGACAGAACCGGTCATCACAGAGATTGCGATGCACCATGACAAGACGCCTGCTCAAGTTGTTCTCCGTTGGCACTTGCAACATGAGATCATCGCCATTCCAAAATCCGTCACTCCAAGCCGGATCCAGGAAAACCTGGACGTATTTGACTTTGTGTTATCGGCGGATGAGATGAAACACATCGATCAATTGAACCGCAATGAACGGACCGGTTCTAATCCGGATGACATGCATAAAAAATAAGATAAAAAATCAAGGTGGCAGATTTGAAATCTGCCACCTTGATCTGTTTTACAAGTGATTTTTCAACTCATCACTTTTTGATTAACGATCCAAGTTATTTCCGTGATCTTGTTTCGCCAAATCGTCCGAGCGATCGGCAGAACGGTTTGGACGATGAAGATCCTCTTTGTCATCCGTTTTCTCGTCTTCGTGACGTGCTTTTTGTTCTTCCCACTCCGGACGTTTAAAATCATCGTCTCGGCGCATAGCCACGTCCGGTTCACGGTTACCATCCAATTTTGCATGATCAATCGCTTTCTCGTCTTGCGGCATTTTGTCAGTGCCGGCACGATGCAAATCAATTTTCGCATGTTCTTCTTTTGAATCCTTATCGACGTCAAGCGGATTCCCTGATCCCAATTGGGCGTTGGAGTTCGCATCGTCTGATGTATGCGTCTCTTCATAGCTGCCGTAACGTACTTTGACGTCCGGATGTGTATTGTCTGTATTTAGATGAGGATCAAACTGAATGTCCTGGACTTCGAGTAACAAGACGAATCCGCCGCCTTCGACTTCCGTTTTATGGACTTCGACTTGATCTGCCGGTAAATCGAGTGACCCAAACAAATTGTCCACTTCTTGGTCACGTCCGTGATTGCCGCGGATTCGATCAATCCATGACGGTTTCGTCGTCGCGATCTCTGCGTCCATTTGACTGCGGACAAGTTGCAGGTTCGATTTCTCTTTGACGATGATATAAAAATCTTCTTCGCGATGACCTTGCTGATGCAACTCATCCATTTTCGAGATCAATTCTTCTTCTTTATAAAACGTTCCGATATACTGTTTTGTCTTCATACCGATCCATCCCCTTATGCACAATTTTAATGACGTACTGTCTTATAAGGAGTATTTCCTTTTTCCAACTAAAATATGCCACCAAGTCGGCTCGGATGAGAAAAGTAATCTAAATGATATGTTTATTCCCCAATCAGCTTTAATCCGATGGTCGCACTGATGATCAAACCGATACAGACCAACCGTTTCCAGTCTTTCGCTTCCTTGTAAAAGATCATACTGAGAATCGTACCGCCGGCTGCCCCGATTCCGGTCCAAACCGCGTATGCCGTTCCCATCGGCAGTTCATTCATCGCCAAGGTCAGGAATAAAAAACTGAACCCGAAACCGGCAAACATCAAAATCAGGTTTTTCGCGTTTTTCTGCTGATTAAACGTATTGATCAAGACAACACCTAACATTTCAAATAAACCCGCCAAAATCAAATAGAACCAACTCATTGTTTTTCACCCTCCCCACTGACTAACTTCAGACCAATGACACCAACAAGTAAAACGGCAATCAACATCAACTTGATGAGCGACGCGGATTGACCAAACAACAGAATGTCGGTCAATACAGTGCCGGCTGTTCCCAGTCCGACGAAGACGGCATAGACCGTTCCGACCGGCAGATGATTACTGACTTTAATCAACACGGTGAAACTGACGATGATGCTGATGATCGTCGCCCCCCACTCGAGCGGTGTCGCTGCGTGTTTTAATCCGATGACCCAGCCGACTTCAAAAAAAGACGCCAGGACGATACTTAACCAATATTTTGTCATGTTATTTCCTCCTCACAGATGCTGGTTCAAACAAAAAAGCCCGGGAGTAAGCGTAAAAAAACGCTTTACTCCCGGGCTTTTATCCCTCCGTTGCATGAGGTGTCCCTCATGTTCCTCCCTTGGTCCAGCCGAACGGAACCCTAGAGGATTACTCTTCTTTTCATTCGATACCCCGACTTTAGCACGCTTGATTTTACCTGTCAAACAGGAAAATCGTAAAAAGTGGCTAATAGGTATAGAGAGTCAACTACAGAGGAGGAGTCCATCATGCGCTACAAAATCAATGATCAACTGCGAATCCGCCGTTTCACGCCAGAAGACTTGGAAGCCGTCCATGCCTATGCCTCACAACCCATCGTGAGTCAGTATCAGTCGTGGGGACCCAACTCCGAAAGTGATAGCAAACAGTTCATCCACGACGCTCTCGAAAGTGAACTCGAGAGTCCACGCCGCCGCTATGTCTTTGCGGTTACCTTTCCAGATGATCACGTGATCGGAGCTGGCGAACTCGTCATCACCGACACCGCACATAAAACGGCTGAGATTGGTTACATCTTGTCTCCCGACGAATGGGGAAACGGCTATGCTACCTTCATCGCCAACTTTTTACTTGAATTCGGTTTTGAGAAACTGGAACTGCACCGGATTACAGCGACGTGTGACCCGCGAAACGTTGCCTCCGAACGTGTCCTCCAAAAAGTCGGAATGACAAAAGAAGGACAACTTCGCGAAACGGTGTATTTGGATGACCACTGGCGCGATTCCCTCATTTACGGCATGCTCGATTGGGAATGGCAGGTCGATCATGAAGACGATCAAAAATAACTCAGACCGGTGCCTCGAAGGAGGCATCGTTTTTTTGTATCTGACCTCCCTTGTTTAATTTGGTGGATGATTGACTTTTTTTGATATCTTTTTACACTATAAAAATTGAGCATGGTAAACTTAGTTTTAGCTGGATTAAAATTAATTTTCTATAAGAAATGGAGTTTACATACGATGCCTCTCTCGAAAAAATGGTTCACCTCACTGGGCGCCTCCGTCATGCTGTTCAGTTCGTTTCCGGTACAGGGACTTGCGGAAGGTGACGTCGCTCCGGTAGTCGCCGAGCAACAGACGGACGTCGCGACCGGCAAACAATTCACTCAAGCAGAAACACCGGTCTTCGAAACAACGGACAGTACGGACGCCCTTCAAACTTTGCCGGCTGCGACGGAAGTCGAGACGTTCGGGACAGAAGGTCTGTTTACACGCATTCTGCTCGACGGTGTTCATCGATTCGTTAAGACCGACCAATTAGCCGCTGCTCCAACTTATTCAAAAATCGACAGTCGCTATACGAATAAATCGACGCCGCTTTATACGGCAGCCGCTTCAGAAACGGTGACAACCGATGCGTTGGCTCTGAATACAGCCGTCGATACATACGGACAGGAAGGACTGTTTACACGCATTAAGCAAGGCGCCGTGTATCAGTTCGTTTTGACGGCGGATCTCAGTGCAACTCCTGTCTATGCAACGACCGGAGAACGTTTTGTCCAACAGAAAACGGCCGTCTACCCGACGGCTGATACCAATGGAACCGCCCTTACAGAATACGCCGTCAATCAATCCGTTGAAACATTCGGAACGTCAAGCACGTTTACCCGGATCAAGTTGAATGGTCGTTATGCTTTCATTTTGACAGCTCATCTCGGAACAACAAAAGTCACCTCGTATTCGGTGACCGGCAAAAAATACAGCCAACGACTCACGCCTGTCTATCCGACCGCTTCCGCAACCGGAAAGCCACTTGGCACACTTGAACAAAACCAACATATCGACATCTACGGCATCTCCGGTGACTACACGCGTGTCCGGTTGAAGGATACATATGGTTTTGTCTTGACGGCACACCTTGGGGATCTTGCATTTTTTGAACAGACTGCCCGCCTGTACGTGCAAAGTCCGACGCCGGTCCGTCAAGCAGCGAGCAGTACGAGCCCGGTTCTCGCCCAGCATCCGACGAATACACTGCTGACGGTCTACGGAACGAGCGGTGCCTACAGCCGGATTCTGTTCCGCGGTCAGTATGCCTTCGTCTTGACGAGTGCCCTCGCGAAAACAAAAGTCTTCGCGAAGACCGGACTTCGGTATGCGGGTAAAAACACATCAATCTTCAAAGACACGACCGCGAAAACCGTTCTCCGCTCGATCAAACGGGCGGAACCGATCGAGATTTACGGGACAAGCGGTTCGTTCACACGGGTCAAGGTCGGTTCGGTGTACGGCTATATCAAGACGACGGATCTCGTCACGAAAAAACCGGATTTGTATGATGTCACCGGAACCCGTTATGTGCTCGAGGATAAACTGGTCGTGCATCCAAAAGCCAGTCTGACGGGAAAAATCGGGACACTCAAAAAAAATACCGCCCTGTCGATTTACGGCAAGAGCGGCTACTACACCCGCGTCAAAGTCGGGACGACGTTTGGTTTCGTCGACTCGAGTAAGCTCGGCTTAAACAAACCGGTTGCGCGTCCAAAAGTCGGAACGGTCTTTTATGTGCATTTTGATCAGACACCGCTGTTTTCAGCTGATGTCGCATACAGCCGTCCTGCCGCCTATCTCACGAAAGGCACGAAGCTGATTGGTCTCAAAGCGATTGACGACGACTTTTGGCAAGTCCGATTACCAAACGGAACGACCGGTTACGTCATCAATCCCTACATCGGGACGACAAAACCGGATATGCGCTACACGCAGCGCGCAGTCAATCGGTTCAAAACGTACACAGTCAAAGCGACGACGTCTTATTTCGCAACACCAGCCAGCCCGAAAAGTGCCGGTTTGATTGAACAAGGCAAACGTGTTTATCCCCGGTATCGTGTCGGAAACTTCTACGTCATTCAATCCGGTTGGTCTCCTGTCTATCTGCCGGTCAGTGCCGTCACCGTCACGAGCGACACACGGATTGCCCCCAAAAATACGTCCCGTGGCGAAAAATTGATCCAAGCGGCGGCCAAACATTTGGGAACGCCGTATACGTGGGGATCACAAACGTCAGCCAACGGCGGCTTTGACTGTTCTGGCTTGATCCATTACGCAACGAACCAAGCCGGGAAATACGGGGGACGGACAAACGTCAGCGGCTATTGGTACGGCGCCTTCTTTACGAACCGCCGGACGACGATCAGCAGCGGAAAACGCTCGGATATCGTCTTCTTCGAAAATACGTATACCAATGGTCCGTCGCATATCGGCATCATGCTCGACAATGAATATTTCATTCATGCCGGCGGCTCGCAACTGCAGATCAATTCCATCTATGAACCGCGTTGGCGCGAACATTTCCTTGGTTTTAAATCGATGTAACATCACAAACAAAAAAGAGGGTCTGACTTTAAAGTCAGCCCTCTTCGCTTATCGTTCAGAACGTCATCTCGACGTATTTCGTGACTTGACGGTCTTCGAGATACAACTCGATTTGTTCGCGGTATGCTTTATAATGGTCCGATGCGATATGCGCTTCGAGTGCAGCCTCATCTTGGTAGACTTCATAGAGCATGAACTCATGTTCATTTTCAATCGATTGATGTAACGTATAACGTAAGCAACCCGGCTCGTTTTGTGTGGCTTTGTAAACCGTGCTTAAAATGGGAAAGACTTGATCTGCTAATCCTGCTTTGACTGTAAGAACGGCATTGACGATGATTTCACCCATGTGTTGATTCCTCCTCTGATTTGATTACCTCTACCTGTACCCGTTTTTCCTAAAGACATACCGTAAAGGATGATTTTGATGTTAGAAACCCTGTTTACCCATCTCGCACAACAAGAAGCCGAGATGATTCGTTTGCGCCGCGATTTTCACCGCCACCCGGAATTGTCGTTTCAAGAAGTCCGGACACCGGCCAAAATCATCGAATACTATGAAGCACTCGGTATCCCGTATCAAAAAAATGTCGGGGGTAACGGTATCGTCGCGACATTACAAGGGGCGTGTCCCGGAAAAACGATTGCCGTCCGTGCCGATTTTGATGCATTACCGCTTCAGGAAGAAACCGAACTGTCGTTTCGCTCAATCCGTCCCGGTGTGATGCATGCCTGTGGACATGATGGACACACGGCAATCGTCCTCGGACTCGCAGCTGCCTTTCAACCGTTGCAGGAAGAACTCGAGGGCACGATCCTCTTCATTCATCAACACGGTGAAGAAGTGTTTCCGGGTGGTGCCATTCAAATGATCGAAGATGGCTGCCTCGAAGGAGTGGATGCGATTTTTGGTACCCACCTTGAAAACGATCTTCCGGTTGGGACGATCGGTTACCACAGCGGACATACGTTATGTGCCATCGATGAATTTGAAATCGTCGTCCACGGTCAAGGTGGTCATGCCCAAGCCCCCCACCGGACGCAGGATGCACTCGTCGCCGGCGCACAGCTCGTCTGTAATCTTCAGCACCTCGTCAGTCGACGGGTCGATCCGTTTGAACCGGCGATTGTCGCCATCGGTTCGTTTCACGCCGGAACAGCTCCGAACATCGTAACCGGCGAAGCGCGGATTGTCGGAGAAATCCGGACGTTTAATGAACAACTCCGGCATCAGTTGCGCCAGCAGGTGGATCTGGTCGCCCGGACGACGTGTGCCGGAATTGGCGCTACGTATTCCATCGATTTCACGACCGGTTATCCGTCGCTTTGGAATCATCCGAATGAAACGAAGCTCATTCAGGAAGCGGCCGGCTTTTTACCGGAAGGACACGTCCGTGAAGTCAAACCGATGATGGCTGCCGACGATTTCGCCTATTATCTTGAGCAGGTCCCGGGCAGTTACTTCTTCACCGGTTCTGCGAAGACGGACGGTCGAACGATTTATCCGCAACATCACCCAAAGTATGAAATCGACGAGCAGGCCTTGCTGATCGGAGCCAAAACGTTAGGGGCCACGGTTCTCCGCGCCTTACAAACATAAGGATTGACTTTCCACTTTTGTGAATGGTATTATCATCCCAACGATAACGAACTTACATCAACTTCATATAACACTTATCAAGAGTGGACCGAGAGATCTGGATCGATGACGTCCCAGCAACCTGCGTACAGCAAGGTGCTACGACCAGCAAAGCGAAAGCTTTGGTTGATAAAAAGCGGCGACTCCTTTTGCAACCAAGCAAAGGAGTCGTTTTCGTTTTCTCGATGTCAGAAATGAGAGCATTACGGTTCAAGGAACCAAGGGAAAGGGAGAGATGACATGGAAAAAGCAACATTTGCAGGAGGATGTTTCTGGTGCATGGTGACACCATTTGAGGAACTACCGGGTATTCACAGTATCGTGTCCGGTTATACAGGAGGACATGTCGACAACCCGACATATGAGCAGGTCAAAACAGGAACGACCGGGCATTCCGAAGTCGTCGAGATTACATTTGATCCGGCACTGTTTTCGTACGAACGGTTACTCGAACTGTACTGGCCGCAGACGGATCCGACCGATGCCGGCGGACAATTCCAGGACCGCGGCACACAGTATGCACCGGCAATTTTTTATCATACGGAAGAACAACGTCTCGCAGCGATTGCGTCGCGTGACGCGTTAGCAGCAACGAACCGATTCAAACAACCAATCGTCACACGGATTGAACCGGCGCATGCCTTTTATCCGGCGGAAGAGTATCATCAGGACTTCCACAAAAAAAATCCGGCGCACTACAAAAAAGACCGGAAAGCGTCCGGTCGCGATGCTTTTATCGACGTCGCCTGGAAAGAAGAAGTAACAGTCTAAACAAAATGCAAAAAGGGATTGCCATCTCAGACCGATGGACAATCCCTTCTTTGATTTTTCCAGCCGAGATCTCGCGGTCCAACGTGACGAACCTTTTGTCGTCCACTCAGGAAATCGCTTTGACGTCCTCTGCTTGTTCCGCCTCATCGACGACTTGATACCGTTTTAAAACAAAAATCCCGGTCAGCATCACGGCGAGACCGGCTATCTGTCCAAGCGATAAATCGACCTGCGGCAGACCAAACCAACCGAAGACATCGACGCATAACGCAAAACTCAGTTGCGAAATCAAGACGACCGAAATTGCAATCGAAGGACCCAGCAGTTGAATCCCCCGCATGACACAAAAAACAACCCCGACGCCGACTAACCCGCCAAACAAATACAACGGTTCAACTTCGCGGATTGCCGAGAGCGTTCCTCCGCGAAAGAAGAGTAAGGCAAGCAACGAGCCGAGCAATCCGACAAGAAAGACTAACGTCGTCGTCGCCCATGCACCGAAGGCATGACTCATCCGCGCATTCAGCACGGTTTGTAAACTGATCATCATCCCGGCAACAACGGCACAAAACATTCCTAATCCCATTTGGTTTCCTCCTTTGATTCACTTCAGGCGAGCGAAAAGATCAAAACGCCGGTCAACATCAATCCGACACCGACCCATTGCCCCCGGTTGCTGCTTTTTTTGATGACACCGAACCAGCCGTTCAAATCAATGACAAAAGCACATAGAATCTGTGCGACGAGTAACAACGACATCGCCCACGTCATTCCAAGCAGTTGAATCGACGTTAGTTCCGTAACGACGACTAACACGCCGAGCAATCCGCCGCTGGCATAAATCAACGGCAACTTTCGAAAACCGCCGATTTTCCGGTCACGGACAAACCCATAAATCAACAAGCAACCCATCAAACCGACAAAGTGAACGATGGTCACGGATAACCACGGACCGACCGCGTCACCCAGGCGGGCATTAAAAATGCCTTGCAAGGCAATAAACAATCCACTGAATAAGGCAAACACGATTCCTTGCATCTTCATCCTCCTTTTTCTCCAATTATGAGTAGACCGCATTACGCCCGACTTTGAAAAGGACAAATGTCCTGAAATCAAAAAAAAGAAGCTCACCCATGAGGTCTGCTTCTTCTGCACTGACGCTATTGAAGTGTCCGATACATCCGTTCAATCCGTCCGAAGGCGTCATCCATCATCCGGTTAAACAGTTCCGCAACGGTTGGAACATCATCAATCAAACCGGCAACGAGACCGGCATTGACGTATCCTGCTGTCTCGTCGCCCTCAAGTGCCCCTTTGATATGAAATGATTCGTTCGTTTTTTCTTGGAACTCAGCGAGCGACGCAGGACGTAACCCTTCCACATACGCTCCGTTCAAGACACGCCGGACTTGTCCGACTTCACGACCAATAATCCGTGTCTCGAGATCATCCGCCTGCACAAGATGTCTTTTATAATGCTCATGCACACGGGATTCTTGCGTCGCAATCAACCGGGTTCCCAGTTGCACCCCTTCAGCTCCGAGCATCCAGGCAGCGGCGAGACCACGACCGTCACCGATTCCACCGGCGGCGAGAACAGGAATCGTGACATGATCCGTGATTTGCGGAATCAACGTCATTGTCGTCAACTCAAGTGGCGAATTGATTCCTGCGGCCTCGACTCCTTCTGCCACTAGTATATCCATTCCTGCCTGTTCGGCTTTAACGGCCTGTTTGACGGAAGCAACTACACCAATTGTTTGGATTCCCGCCTGCCGTAACTTGGACAAAAACGGAGCCGGATTACCGGCCGACAAGGACACGACCGGCATTTTTTCCTCAATCGCCAATGTGATTAAGTCTTCCGTATACGGCGAGACCCGGATCGCGATATTTAAAGCAAACGGACGCGACGTCAACCGGCGTGTCTCTTTAATCAATTGTTTGACTTCAACAGGTGTCATCGTCCCGCATCCAATCGTTCCAAGTCCGCCGGCATTCGAAACCGCTGCCGTCAACTCAGCATGACTGATGTTTCCCATGCCACCTTGAATGATCGGCACATCGATTTGTAATTTAGTACATATACGCGACATGGTCTTCCCCCCGTTTTTGTTTCGACTAATGGTATACTGAACTGAATTTAAATTCATTTCTAGAAATGAGGCGTCTTAATGAATATTCCGTATCGTGATGTTTCTCCCAGCTTGGCAACAAATGTTTTTGTCGCACCCGGCGCATTTTTAATTGGTGACGTAACAGTCGGCGAAGAATCGACGATCTGGTTTAATGCGGTCCTTCGTGGCGATGAAGGACCGATTACGATCGGCCAACGTTGCAGCATTCAGGACAATGCGACCATCCATCTCTATGAGGGGGCACCTGTCATCGTCGAAGATGAGGTGACCGTCGGGCACAACGCCATTCTTCACGGTTGTAAAATCGGTCGACGCTCGATCGTTGGTATGGGTGCGACCGTTCTGGATCATGCCGAAATTGGGGAAGAATGCATTATCGGCGCCAACACATTGATTCCGTCCGGCAAGAAATTCCCGCCCCGCTCGCTCATTATCGGTTCGCCGGGAAAAGTTGTACGGGAACTCACACCAGCAGATCTGGAGATGATTCAAGAATCGATTGATTCGTATGTCGATAAAGGATACGCCTTCCGACAACAACTCTCCGAGAATTAATGCTCGGCACAAAAACGCTCATCTCATTTTAACGGGATGAGCGTTTTTCAATTAACGCTCCGCAAACAATGGATGTTCTGAAGCGTCATAATCGGCACTTTTTTGGGTGACATCGTGTGTTTCCTGAAAAATCCCTTCAAAGAACCGACTTGCCGGTTCGGCGAGCAACCGGTAATACTGTTCAAACAGCAACGCGGCGTGATGACCGCTCCACTCATCTGGCAACAACTCTTGCGGCAGACCAGGATCCGTAAATAAAAACTTCCGGTATTGATGGACGAGTGTCGTCCGTTCAACAAAACACTGTTCCTCATCCATTTCGCCCAGCTGGATCCGGCTTTGATGAACGATATAACGTCGGCTGTATTCCGCAATGAACTGTTCGTACCGTTCTTGCAACTCATCCAGCGGGAAAGCCCGTTCGACCAGCGATTGATCCGGTTGTGGTCCATGGTATTCGCCGACGAAAAAGTCAACGTACTCCTTAATGTCATAGGCTTCGATCAACCGTTCCGCTTCTTTTTCAAGAGGGTTCGGTGAAATCCAGACACCGTTTGATAAATTTCCGAAGCCACTCCAAGACAACTCTTTCCGCAGTTCATCCCGGATTTGCCGTTTGTCTTCCGGAATCGTATACATCAGAGTCCGCCATTTCCCGTCCCAGACGTGAGGCGTCGATTTATAAATTCGTCTCGCCGCTTCTTCCATCCGCTCAACGCCGCGTGGGGTCAACGAATAAAAACTTTTCGTGCCTTGTTTTTGTGACGTCAACCACCCTTGCTTGACCATCCGCGAAACGGCGACCCGGACCGCCTGTTCATTATGACCAAATTCTTTCAGCAGACGGATCAAACTACCGACCCAGATTTGATTGCCGTAATGCCGGATGTAATCTCCGTATACCGTAAAAATCATCGATTGTGTATTCGCACTCATGTCATTCACTCTCTCTTTAATATAACGTTTTTTCGTGTACCGTTAGTATACGTGTTATTTCAGGTGACGACCATCCTCATTTTCCTTGAAACTGCGGTGTCCGTTTTTCGGCAAACGCACGTAATGCTTCCATCCGGTCTTCCGTCGGGATGACCGTTTCGTAGGCAGCAGTTTCAATTTCCAATCCTTCCGAGAGTGAATGATTGAGACCTTGATCGATCGCCTGTTTGGCCTGCCGGATCGCAATCGGTCCGTTGCGGAGCATCTCTTCGGCGAAAGCCAGACAGACCTCCATCAGTTCTTCCACCGTCGAGACGACACGCGAGACGATCCCGTATCGTTCAGCGGTCTCCGCATCAATCTTCTTAGCCGTGAAAATCAGTTCCTTCGCCCGAGTCTCTCCAATCAACCGCGGCAGTCGTTGCGTCCCGCCGGCACCCGGAATGATGCCAAAACTGGTTTCCGTCAGTCCGATCAATGCTCCTTTTACGATGATCCGGAAATCACAGGCGAGCATCCATTCGAAGCCGCCACCGAGAGCATGACCGTTGACGGCAGCAATCGTCGGTTGCGGCAGATTGGCGATATCTGTGAAGACATCACGAATGGCCGCGACGTTTCGCCGGACCTGCGCTTCATCCAATGTGGTCCGTTCTTTTAAATCAGCACCGGCGCTGAACGCTTTCCCCGTTCCCGTAAAGAGGACAACCCGGATCATCGGATCGTGACGGACCTTCGTGACAAGCTGTTGCAACTCGACGAGCGTCGGATAATCAAAACAGTTCATCCGTTCGGGCCGGTCAATCCGAATAACCGCGACGTGGTCCAATCGTTCCAAATGAATCATGTGAGTCCCTCCCGTTCGACCACAAGGGCAATACCTTGTCCGACTCCGACACACATCGTCGCGAGACCATATGTCTGATTCGTACGGCACATCTCGTGTACTAGCGTCGTTACAATTCGTGCTCCGCTTGCCCCCAGTGGATGACCAAATGCGATTGCCCCTCCGTTGACGTTGACTTTTTCCGGCGGTAGTCCGAGCTCTTGCATACAGGCTACGCTTTGTGCTGCAAAGGCTTCGTTCAATTCAATCAAATCCAGTTGCTCCACTTTCAATCCCGCCCGGTCCAAAGCCTTGCGGGTCGCATCGACCGGTCCGATTCCCATGACCGCCGGTTCGACACCGGCGACGGCACTGGCCCGGTAATAGGCGAGCGGAGTCAATCCAAGACGATCTGCCGTTTCTTCACTCATTAACAATAAGGCGGCTGCTCCATCGTTGACACCGGAAGCATTTCCCGCCGTGACCGTGCCATTTGGAAACAGACTTTTGAGCGTTCCGAGTTTTTCACGGCTGGTGTCAGGGCGCGGATGTTCATCCGTATCCACTTCGATGATCTGTCCTTTACGTGTCGTATACTGCACGGGAACAAGTTCTGTTTGAAAACGATGTGTTTCCATCGCCTGTTTGGCCCGTTGCTGACTTAAAAAGGCAAAATCATCCTGCACTTCGCGTGAAATCCCGTAACGGACTGCCACATGTTCCGCCGTCTCCGGCATTGAGTCTGTTCCGTACTTGGCATCCAGTTTTTCATTGACGAACCGCCAGCCGATCGTCGTATCATATACCGTTGTATTCCCTCGGGCAAAACCGGTTTCGGTCTTTGCCATGACGAGTGGTGCCCGGGTCATGCTTTCTGTCCCGCCGGCAATATATATCTCCCCTTCGTTCATCGCAATCGCCCGGGCTGCTGCGATGACGGCATCGAGTCCGGATCCACACAGCCGGTTGACGGTCGTCCCGGCGACTTCGACCGGTAGACCGGCAAGCAAACCGGACATCCGGGCGACATTCCGATTGTCTTC
This sequence comes from Exiguobacterium sp. S22-S28, assembly GCF_043359615.1. Classification (NCBI taxonomy): domain Bacteria; kingdom Bacillati; phylum Bacillota; class Bacilli; order Caryophanales; genus Exiguobacterium; species Exiguobacterium sp. S22-S28. Next base: position 45,438 of record NZ_JBHFFC010000014.1, read on the forward strand.
TCCTGCCTGATTGGCATTTCCAAAAATCACTTCTTCGATTTGACTCGGATCCACCTTTGGATTCCGGTCAACGAGTGCTTGAATGACACAGGCCCCTAAATCATCCGGACGGACGTCTTTCAGTGCTCCGTTATACCGGCCAATCGGTGTACGGACGGCATCAATGATGGCCACACGTCTCATCGTGTCTTCACCCCGCTGTCGGAATAATCATAAACACCGCGCCCGGTTTTCCGTCCAAGGCGTCCTGCTTTGACATATTGTTCAAGCAGCGGGGCAGGACGGTATTTTTCGCCTAATTTTCCGTGGAGATACCGTAAATTGTTTAATCGGGTGTCGAGTCCGACCAAATCTCCGAGTTCAAACGGACCCATCGGATAGTTTAACCCCAGCTTAATCGCCTTATCGATTTCTTCCGGTGTTCCGAGTCCTTCTTGCAGCATATAAAAGGCTTCGTTTCCGACGAGTGCACTGATTCGTGACGTGACGAACCCCGGAAATTCTTGAATGACGACCGTCTCTTTGCCCATACGACGTGCGACATCCTCACAAATCGAAACGGTCTCTTCTGACGTTTCAAGACCCCGGGCGAGTTCGACGAGCGGCATCCGGTGAACCGGATTAAAGAAGTGCATCGCCATGATACGTTCCGGTCGACGGGTAAACGAAGCAATCTCCGTCGGACTCATCGTCGACGTATTGGTTGCAAAGACACAACCGTCCGGTGCATGGCGGTCAAGTGTCTCAAACACCGTCCGTTTGATCTCGAGCCGTTCCGGAACAGCTTCAATTACAAGATCTGCTTCTTTGACAGCCTCCTCTAATTTCGTTGCATAACTCAAACGTTGAAACAACTGCTCGACTTCTTCCGTCGTCATTTTCCCACGGATGATGGCTTTATCGGCAATCGTTTCTAATTCCTGTTGCGCCGATGCAAGCAACTGTTGCTCGACATCCACCAATGTCACGTCAAATCCGCTGGCTGCTGCCACATACGCAATTCCTCTTCCCATAACACCCGATCCTACAACAACCATCTGTTGAACCATCATCTGATTTCCCCCTTTAAAAAGCGTCCGGACGAACGTCCGCACGCTTGGTTTTACAGTCCGAACGGATTAAGTGGACGACTGCCGTAATACGACAGGATACTTTTCGTTTCCGTATATAAATCAAGTGTTTCGATACACAGTTCGCGTCCGAAACCAGATTGTTTGTATCCTCCAAATGGTGTCCCCGGGAAGGCCGAGAACGGACAGTTGATCATGACAATACCGGCTTTGATTTGATTGGCAATCCGTGTTGCCCGTGCCCCGTCTTTTGTCCAGATTGCTGATCCGAGTCCGAATTCTGTATCGTTTGCCAGACGGACGGCTTCTTTTTCATCCTTGAACTTCATTACGACGACGACCGGTCCAAAGATTTCTTCCTGAACGGCTTTCATCTCGTGTGTGACATCCGCAATGACGGTCGGTGCGTACCAGAAACCTGCTTCAAAGCCGGCTACCTTCTCGACGTGACCACCCGCTAAAATCGTTGCCCCGTCCGCTTTTGCCGATTGGACATAGCCGTCGATGACATCGAGTTGTTGTTGGTCGATGATTGCCCCGACGTGTGTCCCTTTGTCAAACGGGTTACCGAGAACGAGTTGTTTCGTCTTCGCGACGAACTGTTCCATAAACGTTTCGTAGATGTCTTCATGAACATAAAGGCGTGACCGTGCTTCACAGGACTGCCCGCTGTTGTAGAAGATACCAAACAGTGATCCGTCTACAGCTGCCGTGATATCCGCATCCTCAAATACGAGGTTCGGTGACTTGCCGCCGAGTTCAAGTGTGACCCGTTTTAAGCTTTCGGATGCCCGTCCCATGATATCTTTTCCGACCGGCGTCGAACCGGTGAATGCGACTTTATCGACATGCGGATGTTCTACCAAATGGTTGCCGATTTCACGGCCTGATCCCGGAATGACATTGACGACTCCTGCCGGTACACCGGCTTCAAGACAAATCTCACCGAGGATGATCGCTGTCAGTGGCGTCAGGGTCGCCGGTTTCACGACGACCGAACAGCCGACCGCAATCGCCGGTGCGACTTTCCATGCGGCCATCATCAACGGATAGTTCCACGGAATGATTTGGGCACAGACACCTACCGGTTCTTTTTCCGTATAGTTGTGGAACTGACCCGGCACGTTGTTGACGGCACCACGGTGACCGACGATGGCTCCGGCATAAAATTCAAAGTCTTCAATCGCTTGCGTGATTTGCCCTTGTGCTGCAGCAAGTGATTTCCCGGTATCAAGAATCTCCAGTTCCACGAGTTCATTGAATCGGGAGCGCATAATGCCGGCGATTTTATTGAGGACTTGCGACCGGCGACCGACCGGCCACATCTTCCACTTTCCGTGATCAAATGCTTCTCGTGCTGCCTGCACCGCCCGATCTGCATCTGCTTTTGACGCTTTCGCGACTTCCGCGATGACTTCCCCTGTTGCCGGATTATAGGTCTTAAATGTTTCGCCTGACGCGCCTTCGACTTGCTCGCCGTTGATGACCAGATGATAAACGGACCGTTTCATCTCGATTGTTTTTTCATGTACCGTTGACATAGCTTCCACTCCTTTTAGTTTCCTTTGAATGTCGGTTGACGTTTCTCTAAAAAGGCTTGCATACCTTCCGTCTGGTCGGCTGTTCCAAACAATAAGTAGAAATTTCTCCGTTCATGGTCCATCCCGTCCTGCAACGATAGATCGCCTGCCTTATCGACGGCATCTTTAATCAATCGCACGGACATCATTGGTTGAGTCGCGATTCGCTCGGCAACCGCCAAAACGTTTTCCTCCAGTTGGTCCGCGTCGAACATCCGGTTGATGATTCCGAGATGGTATGCTTCAGATGCCGGCATCCGTTCCCCCGTCCACAACCATTCAAGTGCCCGGGTCCGACCGATTCGTCTCGTCAAGCGTTGCGTCCCGCCGGCTCCCGGCATGACCCCCAGTCCAACCTCCGGAAAACCAAACTGCGTCTCGGGCGTCGCGTAAATCAAATCACACGCCAGTGCCAGTTCAAAACCACCGCCGAGAACAAATCCATGAACGGCCGCAATCAGCGGTTTATGCAGACGGCTAATCCGGTCCCAATCGGTAAAGGGGTCGAGTAACTCCATCGAAATCGGTGTCGCGTCGACCATCTCGTCGATGTCAGCACCTGCTGAAAACGATTTTCCTTCCCCGCTCAACACGATGACAGCCACCGTCTCATCCTGATCAAATTGTTCCATTGCTTCGACGATTTCCCGGATCATCATCCGGTTCAAGGCATTGTAACGTTCCGGTCGATTGAGCCGGATCCGGCCAATCCGACCGTCGACGTCCGCCTTAACGTACTGTCGTGTCAGCATGGACTTCTTCACCGATCATCAATGTGACGAGATCTCCCGCAAAGCCCATCAAATCTTTACCGGACGCTTTTCCTTCGAGCGAACGCATACCGGCCTGCATCGTTTCATGGCTTTCGTAAACCATTTCGCACACCAGATAATATTTACCGTCTCCGCCCATTGGTGAACCGACGATTTTTGTGACCGTCATCTGTTGCAGACCGGGAATTTTTGCCGTCAGTGGTCCGTGGACATTGAAGTAATGCTCATCAAACTGTTCCTTGTTCTCCGGGTGTGTATAAAGTGCAATTAGTTTTACCATAATGATTACCTTCCTTCACATGAGAGTAGAGACGGGTTTCATCGCCTCGAATGGATTTTTGCATGATTTACAGTACAGAATGCTCCGGCAAGCCGTCGGACCAAACAAATTCTCAATCGTAACAAATGTCGAACCGCAATACGGACAGTCGATTTCCCAATGACCGTCGATGACACGGGGAGGTGCAATCCCAAAGGACTTCAGTCCGGTCATCCCGCGGTCGGTGATCCGGTCCGACGTCCACGGTGGATCAAAGAGAAACACGACGTCGACCGTCTGGACCTGTGGGATTTGTAACAACGCAGCTTCCGTATTTTTTTGAATGATTTCAAGCGCAGGACATCCTAAAAATGTCGGAAGCAGCGTGACGCGGACAGCATATCCGTCAGACGTCTCCGTCCACTCCATCGTTTCGAACATACCAAGATCGAGAATGCTGACGGCATCGATTTCCGGATCCTTGACCGTGTCGAGCGCCTGCCGGATTTCTTGTTCCAGTCCTGTTGTCATCTGCCGTTCCTCCTTCACCATACCGCTGACTGATCGAGCAGATACACTTCCCCGAGCGTCGATAAGGCATCGTTCAAATCAGAAGAATGCTCTCCGTTTCGTCCGTTATAGGTCATCTTCATTTCCGGCAACGTGACGTTTAAATCCACGAGGACCGGTGTCAACGCCTGATACCAGCGATCTAGCAATACTCCCTGATCTTCAATCAGCTGCATCTCGTCAATCATATGTGCTGCTTCCCCGTAGTCGAACAGATCACCAAAGTCAGCAAGCACCCGTTCGAGGGCGGCGTCCATCTTCTGACGGGCGGTTTCGGTCGATTGATACAACTGCGTGAACCACGTTTGCCAGTGCAACAGGTGATAATACAGTTCCATGTTGACCTTGACGGCGAGTGCTGCAAGCGGTGCATAACTGCTTTTTTTCAACGAGTCGATGCGGACCTTCTTCGCGAGCGTGTAGCAGTAATTACGAACGACGGCATACGCCCAGTCATAATCCGGATTTTCCATATAGTAACCGGGACCGTTGACCCGTTCGACGAGAACGGAATTTTTCCGTTCGTGTGCCAGGCGGACATGAGCAAGCGCATCTGCTTTTCCTTCGCCGATTTCTTCGAGCAGCTGATAGTACATCGCCGCGTGCCCCATCGAATCCTGAGCGATTGAGGAGGACGCAACATCTTCCTCGATATGCGGTGCCAAACCCAGCCACTCCGACCCGCGGTACGCATAAAGAAAATCGTCATCCGCCAGTTGGTACATCAAGGAGGCTAAAGCCAACCGTTCTGCTTCCGTCATTTCGAATCGCCTCCCTGCCACGACATGATCTCTTTCTCATCGAGCATCTGTTGCTCGTAATGCCGCCATTTTTTCTTGAGATACCCGTATCCTTTTGTCGTCCGGTAATCCTTGTTGTCGAGCCGTTGCAACATTTGTTTTTCGTCCGGCGTCATTCCCCGGATATCGTCCCGTTTGACGACCCAGATATCGACGACCGGTTCCCGGCGCATGAAGTTTTCCTGCGCCATCAACAACGCCATCTCTTTATTCGGGGCGAGCAGACTGAATTGATGCGTAAAAGCCGCATTGGGTGTCCGTTTACTGAAAATCTCGAACTCCTGATAAAACGTTTCCGCCATGATGTTTCCTCCTTCAGCCGATCGTCGCAGCAAGTGCCTCGCGCACCCACGCATTGTTTTGATACGAAGTTTGACGTAAAGCGAGCCGCTCCTTCGAACGGGGACCGCCGCCTTGAATGATTTTCTTAAATTCTGTCCAATCCGGTTGGGCATATATCCATTGCCCTGTCTCCTCGTCGAATCGTAACGTCGGATCTGGAATGACGAGACCGAGCGACCGGATCCGGGGAACATATTTCGTAAAGAAACTTTGACGCAATTCTTCATTCGTCTTCGTCCGGATTTTGTACGCAATCGTCACGTCCTGCTTCGAAGTGCCGGTCGTTTCTTTTGTCGCCGGTCCGAAGAACATCAACAGGGATTCCCACCACTCGTCGAGTGATTCCTGAATCATCGCTTTTTGTTCGGGTGTTCCTTCCGCCAGTGCCATGATGATCGATTCACCATGTTGGGCATGGAACACTTCTTCCGCACAAATCCGTTGTAGTGCCCGCGCATATGGACCGTACGAAGCACCCAGCATGTTCGTCTGGGTAATGATTGCCGCTCCGTCGACAAGCCAACCGATTGTTCCGGCATCCGCCCACGAACGTGTCGGCATATGGAAGACATTGTGGAACTTGAGGCGTCCCGTGAACAAGTCATCCATCAAATCCGCCCGGTTTTTTCCGTACGGCTTCATCAAATCCTCGACAACCCGGAGCAGAAGTTGACCGTGCCCCATCTCGTCCTGAACTTTGGCCATGATACCGAGTTTTCGGCGTAACGACGGCGCTTTCGGAACCCACTCTTTTTCCGGCAAAGCCCCCATGATTTCACTGATGCCGTGCATCGAAATCAATTTAATTAACGTATCGCGGTAAAAACCGGGCATCCAGTCATCTGCTTCGATTTTTTCACCGTTCTCAATCCGTTCTTTAAATCGTTCCAATTTTTGTTCTTCTGTCATGACGGGTGGTTCAAAGAGATGTGTCGCATCATACATCTTGTTTCCTCCTCTGCTTAAACAAACTTCTTCTCAGACACTGCGCGTCGGTCAATGATCCGGACCGCTTTGCCTTCCGATCGTGGAAGACCATACAGCGGGTGACAAACCAAATCAATCGAAATCAAGCACTCTGTTTTCATGGCATGGCAGATGATTCGTTCCATCTCTTCCGGTATCATTCCTTCTTCTAATTCGATGTGTAACTCCAACGCTTCAAGCCCGGCACGCTGAATCCGGTGAATTTGATAATGCGGACTGACTCCTGCTTGCTGCAACAGGACCCGTTCGATTTCCGATGGGAAGACATTTACTCCACGAATGATCAGCATATCGTCCGTTCTGCCCTTGACCCGCGACATCCGGGTCGTTGTCCGACCGCAGGGACACGTTTCTGTCGTCACCGATGCCAAGTCTCCTGTACGGTAACGAATAATTGGAAGCGCTTTCTTTTTTAAACTTGTAAAAACGAGTTCCCCGACCGTTCTTTCTGGTAGCGGTTCCCCCGTTGCGGGATCAATGACTTCCGTGATAAATAAATCGTCCATCAGGTGTAATCCGTTTTGTTGCTGACATTCCATTGCGACACCCGGACCCATAATTTCACTGAGACCGTAGATGTCAAAGGCTCGAATCCCCCACTTGTCTTCCAGTGTTTGTCGCAGTTCTTCCGACCACGGCTCGGCTCCGAATATTCCATATTTCAGGCTGCTCGCTTTCGGATCAAGCCCATGTTCTTCCATCCGTTCCGCAAGATGCAACATATACGAGGGTGTTCCGCAAATACCGGACGGTCTGAAGTCTTCGATTAACGTAATCTGCCGGTCCGTATTTCCTCCGGATACCGGAATGACCGTCATACCAAGCTGTTCAGCTCCCGCATGTAAGCCAAGTCCACCCGTAAACAATCCGTAGCCGTATGCATTGTGAAGCAAGTCGTCCGCTTTTGCTCCGATTGCGATCAAGCCTCGTGCGACAGACGTCGACCAGTCATCAAGATCACTTTGTGTGTAACCGACGACGGTCGGTTTTCCACTTGTTCCGGATGACGCGTGAATCCTTACTGCTTCGTTCGGTGGAACGGCAAATAATCCAAACGGATAATGCGCACGCAAATCATTTTTTCGTGTGAATGGCAACTTTTGGATATCGGTAATCGTTTGAAAAGAACCGGCATCAAGCCCAAGGTCCTGTAGTTGTTGTTGATAAAACGGAACATGGTTCATTACATGACGAATTGTCTCTTGTAGACGCTCCAGTTGTAAGACTGTCCGCTCTTCCAGTGTCATCGTTTCCAGGATTTCGTTGTACAAGTCGCACCCCTTCCCCGCTTATATAACACAATTAATAAACGTCCGTTCTAAAATGGTTATATTAATAACCTACGATACGTTCACAATGTTGTCAATCCTTGTTTTGTTAAAAGCTCCCAATACTCGATTCTAATCCGGTTCATAAAATCAAATTCGAGATTAAAAGACTTCTTAATAAAGAAAAATCAAAATTAATCTTTCTTTTTGGAAAATATTTCTGAAAATGTTTGCTCATTTTGTAACTGATTGATAAAATATCGTGTGACAAGTGTTATACTATTTTTGGTAAGACCAGCTGTGGTCGAAAACAAGGGGGAATCACGTTGAGAAATGGTTTGTCGCTTGGAGATACAGCCGTCGTTGAGGCCATCGTGACCGAAGAGATGTTTGCACAGTTTGAAGGAATCGTCGTTCATCCTGCCTATTCTACGGTTTCAATGGTCTATCATATGGAATGGGCGGCCCGGAAACTGATCCTCCCCTACCTCGAAGAACAGGAAGAAGGAGTCGGTGGTGCTGTCTCTTTGAAGCATTTGGGGATGGCTACACTTGGATCAAACATCCGGATTGAAGCCACCGTCATCGAACTCACACCTGACCGCGTATTGGCAAAAGTAGAAGTCAGACACGGCGACCGTGTCATCGGTCTGGGTGAAGTGAAACAAATCATCTTAAATAAGCAGCTGATCCAGAAAAAGTTGACGCCGCGTGTTTTGTAAAACCTAAAATGAAAGCGCTTACTATATTTAGGAGGATGCTATATGAACATGTTGAACCCATCAACCAACCCGTCACCATCCATCATGGAGAAGATTTCCGGTCATGAACAAGTTGTTTTCTGTAACGATCCTGTGTCTGGTCTTCAGGCGATCATTGCCATTCACGATACGACTCTCGGTCCCGCACTCGGCGGATGCCGGATGGCGCCGTATTCAACCGTCGATGAAGCACTCGATGATGTTTTACGCCTGTCGCGCGGCATGACGTATAAATGCGCCGCGGCTGACGTTGATTTTGGCGGCGGCAAGGCCGTCATCATTGGTGATCCCGCAACCGATAAGACGCCGGAACTATTCCGGGCCTTCGGACGATTCGTCGATTCGCTCGGCGGTCGTTTCTATACCGGGACGGACATGGGAACGACGATGGACGACTTCGTCCACGCCAGTCGGGAAACCTCCCGGATCGTCGGCATTCCGGAAGCCTTTGGCGGCAGCGGCGATTCGTCGATCCCGACAGCGGAAGGCGTCATCTATGGTCTGCGCGCAACCGTCGAAACCTTGTATGGATCAGACGATTTAAGCCGGGCAAGCTACGCGGTCCAGGGTCTTGGAAAAGTCGGCTATAAAGTCGCGGAACAGCTGTTAGACGCAGGCGCCAACTTATACGTCTCCGATCTCAATGAAGCGGTTCTGGCTATGCTCGTTGAACGGGCAGAACAAACGCCGGGGACAGTCCGTGTCATCGCCGCTCATGAAATCCATCTGACGGATGCGGATATTTTTGTTCCTTGTGCTTACGGTGGCGTCATCCAAGCAACGAATATCCACTTGTTGCAATGTAAGGCTATCTGCGGATCTGCCAACAACCAGCTGGCAGTGGATGCGCTCGCACTCGAATTAAAGCAACGCGGCATTTTATATGCACCGGACTACATCGTCAACGGCGGCGGATTGATCCAAGTCGCCGATGAATTGTACGGGGCGAACCATGAACGGGTCTTGCTGAAAACCAAGCACATCTACGATGCGGTCCTCGAAGTGTTCCACGAGTCCCATGCGGAATCGATCACAACGCTTGAAGCGGCGGACCGGATGTGCAATAAACGCATTCAAATCCGGTCACGTCATAACAACATCTTTACGAATACGATCAAACCAAAATGGAACATCCGTAACGACTAATGGAGGTGACACCGATGGAAAACCAATTTCCGATCCACCGTATCCTCGATGATGCGGGACAAGTGATCGATACATCTAAAACTGACTTACTGACCAAGGAGCTGAGCCTCGCCCTGTTCACACATATGAACCGCATCCGGACGTTTGACCGTAAGGCGATCAACCTGCAACGCCAGGGACGGCTCGGAACCTATGCTCCGTTTGAAGGTCAGGAAGCCGCACAGGTCGGCAGTGCCTATGCGCTGCATAACAAGGACTGGATCTTCCCGACCTATCGTGATCACGGGGCGACACTGACCTTTGGCGCTGATATGGTCCGGACGTTTTTGTACTGGAATGGACGGGTCGAAGGATGTGTCCCGACGGACGAGTTGCACATTTTCCCGCCGGCAGTACCGATTGCCACACAAATCCCCCATGCCGTTGGTGCGGCCTGGGCAGAAAAACGCAAAGGGACGAATCAAGTCGCCGTCGCTTATTTTGGAGACGGTGCGACCTCGGAAGGCGATTTCCATGAAGGGATGAACTTCGCGAGTGTCTTCCAGACACCGGTCATTTTGTTTAATCAAAACAACGGGTATGCCATCTCAGTCCCGATCCAGAAACAGATGCATTCGGAAACGATTGCCCAAAAAGCGTTGGCCTATGGGATGCCGAGCGTCCGGATTGACGGCAACGATGTCTTTGCCGTGTACTTCACGATGCAAGAGGCACTTGAGCGGGCTCGGTCCGGCGGCGGTCCGACATTGATCGAAGCCGTCACATGGCGGTTCGGTGCGCATACGACGGCGGATGATCCGTCGAAATACCGCGATCAGGACCGGTCGCGTGACCGCGTCGATCCGCTCACCCGCTTGGAAGATTTCATGAAGGCACAAGGCTTTTACGAGGAACAGGAAATCGAAGCGATTCGAATCCGCCATCAAGAAGAGGTCGAGGCGGCCGTCAAAACGATGGAAGCCTTCCCTTCACCTGACGTCAACGATTTGTTTGACCATACGTTTGCGACACTACCGGACGATTTAATCCGTCAAAAAGCGGATTACCTGACAGCGAGGGGGAATTGACATGGCGACACCAATCAATCGACAAACGGAGATGACGCTTGTCCAGGCTGTCACCGATGCCTTACGGACAAAACTGACGACCGATGAGACGACACTGGTATTAGGCGAAGATGTCGGAAAAAACGGCGGGGTGTTCCGGGCAACAGACGGTCTACAGGAAGAATTCGGCGAAGACCGGATCATCGATACGCCCCTCAGTGAAGCGGGAATCGTCGGAACGTCAATCGGTCTTGCGGTCAACGGGTTTAAACCGATCGTCGAAATTCAATTCCTCGGTTTCATCTATCCGGCCTACGAACAAATCATGACGCATGTCGCACGAATCCGGATGCGGACGATGGGACGTTACGGTGTCCCGATGGTCATCCGGGCTCCTTACGGGGCAGGCATTCGGGCACCGGAAATTCACTCGGACAGCACGGAAGCCCTCTTCACCTCGATGCCCGGCTTAAAGGTCGTCTGTCCGGCAACGCCTTACGACGCCAAAGGCTTATTGATTGCAGCGATCGAAGATCCGGACCCGGTCTTATTCCTCGAATCGATGCGCAGTTACCGCGCCTTTAAGGAACCGGTTCCGAGTGAGTCGTACACGGTTGAAATCGGAAAAGCCAAATGCGTCACGGAAGGTCAAGACGTGACACTCATCGCCTGGGGGGCGATGGTTCAGGTTGCCCAAAAAGCGGCGACCGAAGCAGCGACACGCGGTATTTCCTGTGAAGTGATTGATTTACGGACGCTTTATCCGCTTGACCGGACGACGATTGCCGCCTCCGTCCAAAAAACAGGTCGGGCTGTCATCGTTCATGAAGCACAGGCAACGGGTGGACTCGGGAATGATTTGATTGCTTTAATCAATGATACTTCGTTCTTGTATTTACGGGCACCGATTGCCCGGGTCACCGGATTCGATGTGCCGGTTCCGTTATTCGCGCTCGAAGACCATTACATCCCGACGCCGACTCGTGTGCTTGAAGCGATCCAGCGTACGATCGATTTTTAAGGAGTGAGCAGGATGATTGAAGTGAAATTGCATGATGTGGGGGAAGGCATGACGGAAGGTGAAATCGCAAACTATCTGGTCCAGGTGGGCGATCGGGTCACGATTGACCAACCGGTCGTCGAAGTCTCGACTGACAAGATGGTCGCTGAACTGCCGGCTCCGGTATCCGGTGTCGTCACGGACCTGTTAATTCCTGTCGGACAAACGGTTGGCGTCGGGACGGTCTTGTTATTGATCGAGGCAACGGAAGCACAAACGGCAGTCACCGTTGAACGAACGGTTGAACAGTCCGAGCAACCGCAACAACTACAGCCAACCGTGACTGCCCTCCTGACGGAACGTCCAAAACGTGTGTTGGCGACACCTTACACGCGGAAAATTGCTCGCGATCTTGGCATCGATTTGGAACTAGTTCCGGCTGTCGATCCGTCCGGTCGCGTCACGGAAGAAGATGTACGTCGTTTCCTCGAAAGCGGAACGGCTCCTGAGAACGATCAGCGTCCAGTCGCGGTCGAGGCACCATCTGCGCCGGTCGATACGATTCCGTTCCGGGGCATCCGCAAACAGATCGCCAAAAAGATGACCCAGTCACTCTTTACGATTCCGCATGTCACCCACTTTGAAGAAGTTGACATGACCCGTTTACTGGCATTGCGCGAAGAATTGAAAGCCGCCGGGAAACCGATCAGCGTCAACGCTTTTTTCATCAAAGCCTTGATCGTCGCCTTACAAGACTTCCCGGTCTTCAACGCCAAGCTCGATGAAGCAAACGAACAGATTATTTTGGAGCGGCAGTACCATATCGGTGTCGCGACTGAAACGGCTGACGGATTGATCGTGCCGGTCGTCCAGGACGCCGACCGACTGACGATGCAACAATTGCATCAACAAGTCGCGGATCTGTCCACCCGTGCCAAGAACGGTGATTTACGGGCAGCAGACCTCAAAGCGAGCACCTTCACGATGAGTAATGTCGGACCACTCGGCAGTACAGGCGCAACGCCGATCATCAATTATCCGGAAACGGCGTTGATCGCCTTCCACAAAACGAAAAAACGGGTGTGTGTCGACGACCAGGATCAAATCGTCATCCGCTCGATGATGAATCTGTCGATGTCCTTTGATCACCGTGTGGCGGACGGCGCGACCGCCGTCGCCTTTACAAACCGGTTTGCCGGACTGATCGAACACCCCACTACTTTATTGATGGAGTTGATCTAAATGGTTGTTGGTGAACTGACCCAAGAACGTGATCTGTTGATTCTCGGCGGCGGTCCGGCCGGTTACACAGCTGCCATCCGCGCCAGTCAATTGGGTCGAAAAGTGACCTTAATTGAACAAGCACAGCTCGGAGGGCTTTGTCTGAACAAAGGCTGTATCCCATCCAAAGTCGTTGCGCATGCGGCGGAAGTGAAACAACAAATGAACCATTTGACGACACTCGGTTTTTCGATTGAACCGACACATGACTTCAACCAATTGGTGAAGTATCGGGACGGGATTGTCCATCAGTTACGCACCGGCGTCGAAGCTTTATGCCAGGCAAACGCCATCGAATACATTCAAGGGACCGCCTCGTTCTTGGCGGACGACCGGATCGGTGTCGAACAGGGACATCAGTTCGACACATACCGGTTCAATGATGTCGTGATCGCAACCGGAAGCCATAGTCTTCAGCAGACGTCCCCTCTCCTCTTAAATGCGGAACAACTCTACCAGCTGACCGACCTGCCGGACCGACTCGTCATCATCGGTCAGGACTATATCACGATTGAAGCAGCAATGAGTTTTCAGGCACTCGGCACACAAGTTACATTGATCGCCGATGCGTTTCAGCTCGATCCGAGCCTCGACAAAGAACTGCGACGACTCTTTAAAAAACAAAAAATCCGACTCGTAACGGGCATCGTGACCGCCATCGAGACAACGGATGAAGTGACGGTCACCGTCGTCAAAGAAGGACAGGAAACGACCTGGACCGCTCCATTTTTATTCCACTCGTTACCACGGATTCCAAACACGCTGGAATTGGGTCTCGAACGCATCGGTGTGACGATGGCAGAAGACGGCACGATTCCCGTCGATCCGTTCGGACAAACGAGCCGACCCCATATTTATGCGATTGGTGACGTTACACCCGGTCCGTCACTGGCAACACGGGCCATTCACGAAGCCAAACGAACCGCCGAACAGTTGGCAGGACAATCCCCTGATCCGACGATTCCCTATTATCCAACGGTCATCCGCTCCCTTCCGCCAATCGTCTCGATCGGATTGACGGAGCAAGCCGCGACGGATGCCGGTCATGCCGTCCGTGTTGGTCAATTCGCCTTAAACGCCAATGGTGCAACGACGATTGAAGCAGGCAGTGGATTTGTCAAAGTCGTCACGGATGCCACGACGAGTCTGTTATTAGGTGTTCATATGATCGGCGAAGGTTCGGTTGAACTCGCCGGCACCTTTGCCCAAGCGCTTGAAATGGCGGCTAAAGAAGAAGATGTCCGTTTCCCGGTCATGCCGCATCCGAGCCGGAATGAAGCCTGGACGGAAGCCATCGAATCTTTGGTTGGACAAGCTATCCACTTGTCACCCCGGCAACAAGCTATCTTGACGAAGTCGTAATCCAAAAACCGGTCAACTGAACAGTGACCGGTTTTTTAGTATGACTCACTTGCTTAAAAAGTTGAATATGAAGCGGCAACTGCTGCAGTTAACCGGCTGATTCGCGTCCGTTTTCGGAGTATTCCAAAACGAAAGTGACCCCAAAAGGATCCGTCACTTGAGCATATAACCCACCGAAACTCGGCACGCCCAGCGCTTCCATGATCTGACCGTCCTCTGCCAGTGCCGTGTAGGCGGCTGAAATTTCTTCGGTCGTCTCAAACGACAGAAGCAGCAGGATGTGGGAAGCCGCCGGAATCGCTGACGAGACGTCCCACAGCATCAATTCAAAAGCACCATTTGCCAAATGGGCATGAAAGATTTCCTGTTGCCCAAGCGCATTTGTTTCCGACAAGATGCGACGTGGTTTTAACCCCAATGTCCGGTCATAATACGCAATCGCCTGCGCCGCTGTGCCATTCAAAGTAATGCAAGGTGTCGCTGGGTAACGCATATTCTCTCCTCCTTTTCGTGTCCCATCCCTTTCTCTAATCCGACGGTCGTTCCCTGCTTGTTTTCCCACAATCGTTGGTTCTGATAAGCGGGCGCAAACAAGGGTCTGACTCAAAAGTCAGTCTCTACAAAGACAAGGGTGGCAGAATGATAATCTGCCACCCTTGTCTCGTAAAAAAAGAATTACTCGTTACACACGGTTCTTGTTCGACTGGTCCCCATGTTGCCTGAAATCCATCTGTCCGTCCTTTACGAACCATCTGTCCCGAAGCGATACGTCGTTTCCCAGCGATATGTCTCGTCCGGTCGTACCAACACATCCGGGAAAGATGCCTCTTTGACGGCATTCGGATGGACCTGCGTCTCAAGACACAGACCGAGTGACGGACGGGAAGTGACACCGCGAATCGTATAATTTGTTTCGAGTTGTGTACCGGTGTAGAGGACAACGACGGGCTGATCGGTCGTCACTTCCAGAAAACGACCGCTTGCCGGGTCTTCCAGTCGAATCGCTTGTCCTGATAAGACAAACGGATGGTCATACCCGTTGCCGGCTGCCGTTGTTTCCGGATGCCCGGACTCCGCACCACTGCGGATCGAACGTCCGGTACGAAAATCAAGCGGTGTTCCGGTCACGTCACGAACCTCTCCGGTCGGCAACAGATCCTCTCCGACGGGCAGGTACGTATCGCTCGGCACTTGCAAACGGTGATCGAGAATATCCCGACGTAAGTTCCCCGACAGGTTCCAGTACGTATGGTTCGTCAAGTTCAACGGTGTCGTCTGGTCCGTCGTCGCTTCCATCGTCAACGTCAACGCCAGACCGTCGAGTTGATAAATCGCATCCAGCGTCACAGTACCGGGATAACCTTCCGCTCCATCCGGACTGACGTGCCGTAAATGGAGCCGCGTTTCCGTCATCTCCATGACTTCAAACAGTGCTTGATCAAATCCGTGAATCCCGCCATGAAGATGGTGCTCTCCGTCATTGGCTGCCAACGGATAAACGGTTCCCTCGACTTCCATCCGTGCTTGGCCGATGCGTCCGGCGACCCGGCCGACAATCGCCCCAAAGTACGGGGAATGGTTTTGATACTCTTGGACGGTCTCCAGTCCAAGAACAACACTTTCCATCACGCCGTCCCGGTCGGCCACACGAATGTCATTGATGATGCCGCCGTAGTTCCAAATCTCGACTTCAATCCCGTGTTGCGTCAACGTGTGCCGCACGAAATCGATTTCCGGAAGTGATTTTGTGTGCTCACTCATCGTCGATCACCTGCCACTTGGCGGCTGACTGTCTCAAGAAACCGCCCGAGTCCGGCTTGTCCGTGCTCCGTCTGCTTGAAGACACCACAGTCTTCGAGCCCGCGAACGAATTTTGCTGCGACAGCCTGGCGGACATAGTCTGATACGTCTTGTCCGGCATAGGTTGCCTTCAGTTCTTCCGCCCAGGCTTGGTGTGACGAAGCGACCTGGCTTGTGCCGGTGATGAACTGTTCGACTTCTTTCAGTTCACTGAGCAGACGGGCCGGCAGAACGGCGAGTCCCATCACTTCAATCAAACCGATGTTCTCGCGTTTAATATGGTGAATATCCGCATGCGTATGGAAAATGCCGTCCGGATGTTCCGCCGACGTCCGGTTATTGCGCAAGACCAAATCCAGTTCAAATCGTTCTCCGCGCATCCGGGCAATCGGTGTGACCGTGTTATGGCGGATACCGTCCGTTGCCGCAATGATCTCATGCTCGGCATCTTCGTATGTCAACCAGGTCTGATACACCTCGTCTGCTGCATCGAGCAAGGCCGACGCATCGGAACTGCTCAAGCGCACGACCGTCAGCGGCCAGTGCAACGTTTCGCCGGTGACGTCCGGATGATCCGGTAAAACAAACTGATGCAACGCTTGCGCCCGGTCCATCGCAAATTCATAACGACCGCCTTGATAATGATCGTGGGTCAAAATCGAACCGCCGACAATCGGTAAATCGGCATTCGATCCGGCAAAATAATGCGGGAACTGAGCGACGAAATCAAGGAGTCGCGCAAACGCTTGACGGTCAATCACCATATCACGGTGCGTCTGTGACAAGATGATGCTGTGTTCGTTGTAATAGACGTATGGGGAGTATTGCAACGCCCACGCTTCGCCTTCGAGTGAAAGCGGAACAATCCGGTGGTTAGCACGGGCCGGGTGATTGATGCGGCCGGCATAACCGACGTTTTCGACACAGAGCAGACACGTCGGATAGGTCGAATCAACGATTTCCGTCCGTGCCGCCGCAATTTCACGCGGATCTTTTTCCGGTTTTGAGAGGTTGATCGTAATATCGATTTCACCATACACCGTATCCGCCTGGTATTGAATATTCTTAGCGATTCGTTTTGTTTGAATGTAGTTGTTCGCCTGACTGAGTTGATAGAAGTAGTCGGTCGCCTGTTGCGGACTTTCCGCATACAACCGTCGGAAGGTCGAAGTGATGGTCGACGGACGATCGACGAACACATCCATCAATTCCGCTGCCAATCGTTCTTTCTCGTCAAGACGTGCTGCCAATTGTCCGGCAGCAATCTGTTGTTCAATCATCGCATCCAAGATGTCGGGAATCGACGCGGTGTCGACAGTACCCGGATCCGTGTAAGCTGCTTCGCCCAGCAACGCCAATAATCGGTTTCGTGCATACACCGCGTCTTCCGGTTGAATCAACTGGTGACGGATTGCCTGCTCTACTAATTGTTTGATGAGTTCGTTCATCGCCTTCACTCCCCTAAATCCATTCTCTCTTTATCGTACCGGTGTCTTGTAGCCTTGCGGACGTTGTTCATGCCAGCGCCACGCATCTTGAATGATCGTTTCGATGTCTGTCCGGCTAGGATTCCAGCCTAAGACTGTTTTCGCCTTATCCGATCCGGCAATCAACGTACTCGGATCGCCGGCACGTCTTGCGACAACTTGCTCGGGAATCGCATGTCCCGTCACGCGGCGTGCGGCTTCAATGATTTCCCGGACTGAAAAACCGCGGCTTGAGCCCAGATTAAAGACATCACTCGGCTTTCCTTGTTTTAAGTAGTCCAAGGCGAGCACATGGGCATCAATCAAATCCTCGACGTGGATATAATCGCGGACACATGTCCCGTCCTCCGTCGCATAATCATCCCCATAAATCGAAATCACCGGACGTTGATTGTTTGCAACTTCGAGAACGAGCGGAACAAGGTGTGTTTCCGGTGTATGATCTTCCCCGATTTCACCTGTCGATCGGGCTCCGGCGACGTTAAAGTAACGCAACGCAACGTAATTCAGACCGTAAGCCGTCTCACACCAGCGCATCATCTTCTCCATCATCAACTTCGTTTCGCCGTAGGCGTTCGTTGGATTCGTCACAGCTGTTTCGAGGATCGGCATCTGTTCCTGCTCCCCGTAGGTCGCGGCTGTCGATGAGAAGACAATCTGTTTGACATCGTGCGCCATCATCGCTTCCAGCAAAACTTGTGTACCGTAGACATTGTTGTCAAAATACGCCAACGGATGTTCCATCGATTCACCGACTAACGAAAAGGCAGCGAAATGGACGACTTGATCAATCACTTCCGTCCCAAAGACCGTATCGAGAAAGGCCCGATCCCGGATGTCCCCTTCATAAAAACGGGCTTCCGGATGAACAGCTTCCCGGTGACCGGATTTTAAATGATCGATGACGACCACTTCCTGTCCGGCATCGATCAGTTGATAAACTGCATGCGATCCGATATACCCTGCTCCACCTACTACCAGTACTGCCATTTAGATGACCTCCTGTTCTACTTCGCGTGCTCCATCCCCGACGGTTGCCGTATAAAACGATGCCGGGTAACCGATTGCTGCCTCATATTGCCGACCGACTGCCGTCATGAATGTCTCGACTGTCTCGTCTTCGACGATGGCAATCGCACAGCCGCCAAAACCGGCACCTGTCATCCGGGCACCGAGGACACCCGATTGGGACCAGGCCGCCTCGACCAGCGTATCGAGTTCTTGTCCCGTGACTTCATAATCCACCTGTAACGACCGGTGGGACGCATTCATCAATTGACCAAAAGCTTCGAGCCGTCCTTCCGTCAAGGCAGCGAGCGCTTGTAACGTCCGCTCATTTTCGGAAATCGCATGACGTGCCCGCCGTTGCAATCGTTCATCTTCGAACGGAACTGATTCGAATTCAACCGTCGACCACTGTCCAAGCGTTTCGTACGGACGGTATTGTTGCAGATAAGTAAGTGCTGCTTCACATTCAGAACGGCGTTCATTGTATTTCGAGTCTGCCAGTTCGCGTCGTTTGTTTGTATTCATGATGATGATCGTGTAACCCGATAAATCGAGCGGCGCATACGTATAATCAAGGGTCTCGCAGTCAAGCAACAGACCGGAGCCCGCTTTTCCCATGCCGATCGCGAATTGATCCATGATGCCGCTGTTGACACCGATGTATTGATTTTCCACCTGCTGACCGTACTTAACGAGTTCGATCCGGTCGAGCTGCAATTCATACAGCGTATCAAGCAGCACACCGATGACGAGTTCGAGTGAAGCCGAGGAAGACAATCCCGCTCCGTTCGGAATATCCCCTTTGATGAGAATGTCGCATCCCTTGTCAATCCGGTACCCGGCTTCACGCAATACGTGAATCATTCCTTTGGCATAGTTTGCCCAACCGTGAACCGGTTGATGCGTCAGATCATCTCCCGACACTTCGATGATGCCGTCGGCTTCAAAGTTCAAGGAATAAAAACGAAAGACTTGATCGTCTCGTTTCCGGACAATGGCATGAGTCCCAAGCGTCAAGGCGCACGGAAAAACGTGACCCCCGTTGTAATCCGTATGTTCGCCGATCAGATTGATTCGTCCGGGGGCAAAAAATCGGTGGGTCGACGGTTGACCGAATTGTTGTTCAAAAATCTGTTCGAGTGTCTGGTCTGTCATACGATCGGCTCCTTTGACTGTTTTGTTGTCACGCCGCGACGAACCGGTTTGATCTGCAAGCAACGTGCTTCATAATCGTTCGTATACGTCACGGTAATTCCTTGTTGCATCAAGTAGGCACCACTGAGCGTGCGTCCTTCAACCTGATACAGGACGGTGGCCTCAAGTCCTCTTAATCGAAAGCTGTATTGTCCGATTCCATGCTGACGCATCGGCGCAACAGCCAGGATGACCGTTTGTTCACTCGCCGTATACTGCATGATCGAGGCGCCTTGATCGTCCGCTTGAATCCGCTGTTGACGTCCGAATTGAACCGTTTCCCGAATCGTCTTGTATGTTGCAATCCATTCTTTTGCTTCTGCTAATTCTTCCGTCGTCCATTCGCTTAAGTTGCCGCCGATGCCAAGCGTGCCCTGCATCGATGAGACGAACCGTGTCGCAAGCGGCAAGTTCCGACCGTTGAGCCAGTTCGGACCATCCGTCACCCAACAACTCATCATCTTCGCATTATAGGCAAACGAGAAATCGTGTTGAATCGCCAGTCGATCCAGTGGATCCGTGTTGTCGCTCGTCCAGACTTGTTCCGTGCGTTTGAGGATTCCGAGATCAATCCGCCCGCCGCCTCCGGCACAGGCTTCAAAATCAACTTCCGGATGACGAATCCGTAAGCCGTCAAAGATCCGGTACAACGCATCGACATGCCGTTTCCACAGTTCCTGTTGCGCTGCCGGTGTCGCACCCGGTACGCCCGGTTCTGAAAAGGCACGGTTCATGTCCCATTTGATGTAATCAATCGCATGAGTCCCGAGCAGTTCATCCATCATCCGGAATACGAATTGTTCCACTTCCGGCAAGCCGAGGTTCAAGACAAACTGATTGCGCGAGGTTGTCCGACGGGCACCGGGACTATGATAAATCCAGTCAGGATGTGTCCGGTATAAATTCGAATCCGGATTGACCATTTCTGGTTCGACCCATAAACCAAACTGCATGTTTTGTTGTTTCACATAATCAATCAACGGCGTTAATCCGTTCGGAAACTTCTCGGGATTGACGACCCAGTCGCCAAGACCGGCTTGATCGGAGTTTCGTTCCCCGAACCAGCCGTCATCGACGACGAACAGTTCACAACCGATTGCAGCTGCTTGATCGACGAGCGCGCGTTGTCCGTGTTCCGTCACGTCAAAATAGGTCGCTTCCCAGGAATTATAGAGCACCGGCCGGACTTTGTTCCGGTCCGATTCCGGCATGATGATTTCACGTTGGAAATCATGCGCCCGGGCACTCATCCCGGCAAAACCATCCTGGGCATATCCGATATAAAAGTCTGGTGTAACGAGCTGTTGTCCCGCTTCGAGCGTCCAGCTGAAATCAAATGCATTCATGCCACCCGACAGTTGAACAAAACCAAACGCATCCTGTTCAAAATGCATCGACCAGTTGCCCGAATAGGCGAAATGACCATAAATGACTTCTCCTGCCGATTCAGTGGCACCGTGTTCCAAAGCGAACCAGGGATTCGCCTGATGGCTTGTCACGCCGCGTCGGCTGTCAATTGTCTTACGTCCCGGCGTTAGTGGCGTGACTTGTTTTTGGAACTCGCCGGTCCATGTTCCCGCAAAGTGATGCAGGTTCAAGTTCGGACGTTGCAAAATGCCCATTGCAAACGACTGGGCCGTCGTCAACCGCACTGATTGTGTTCCGGTATTTTCAATCACGAGCGACCGCCCGATGATATCGTAAGCTTCGTACAAATCGTAGCGAATCCCGACACGAAGTTCCTGTAACGGATCAAACAACCATAATGTCAATCCGGATTCCGATGTCTCGGCACGTTCAAACGCAAACTGGCTGATCCGTTGTCCGTCCTGCCGCTCTGATTTTAAGGTCGGTTCTGTATAGACCATCTCACCGAATGGGATGAAGTCATAGACGGCGACACCGTCCGGTGATTCAAACGAACTGTGCGCAAGCACCGGGTTCGGCAACGCTTCGTAATCAGACGGGTACGGCAGACGGGCACCAAAATACGTATGCAACACTTTGCCGTGCTGTCCGATCGTCACGACATGCGCGACCTGTTGTCCTTCGAGGACGAACCGCTGATTCGGCAGTTCAAGAATAGCCATGGTCGTTCTCCTCCTTACGTTGTCAGAATCAGTGTCTCGAGCGGTGCGAGCGTCACTGTTCCACTATATGTCTCGTTCGTGTTCACTTCTTTGTATGCAGCGTCGAGCACAACGTCCCGGCTTGCTTTCGTATCATGATTCATCAAGAACAGGAAGTCTCGTGTTTCCCCGTGACGGCGGACGACTTCGACTTGATCCGGTGCTTCAAACGTTTGAACATCGGCATCGAGAAACGCCTGGCGGTAGATCGTATCAATCATCGCATCATCAATCGATGCGCCGATGTACGTGATGGTTCCTTTATAAGCATTCCGTGTCACGGCAGCGACTCCGTCATAAAACGTATCGCGGTAAACGGCGAGCGGTTCGGCTGTCGTCGGTGTAATCAAATCACACCAGAGACGTGCCGGCGACGCTTGTCCGGCGAATGCCCCGATGCCTTCGACACGGTTTTCCTGAACCGCTTGGAGAGATTCGTATTCATCAATTTCAATTCCGGCATACGGTGCGAACTTGCCCGGTAACGTCAACGGAATGACGTTATTATGCGGATCCTTGACGCCGGTCCGGTACGTGAAGATGACGTGTCCGCCCTGCTCCATGTAATCGATCAACGCTTGGTCAAACGTCGGATTCGTTAAGAAATACAGGGGAACGATGATCAATTTGTATTGATCGAGCCGGTCACCCGGGAAGACGATATCGGTTGCTGCCTGACGCCGGACGGCGCCGCCGTAAAACCGGACGAACTCCGTCCGGAAATCAAACGCATCGCTGTGCGGTTGATGCGTCCAGGCCCAGACATTTTCTTGGTCAAAATAGACACCGACTTCTGCTTGATAGCTGCTCGCATTGATCTCGTCACCAAATGTGTTAAGTTCCGTCATGATCTGTTTCACTTCATTAAATTTGCGTTTTGGTTTTCCATCGTGATCGATGATGCCGTGGCAAAACTCTTCCGTTCCGAACAAGGCGGCCCGGAAACGGAAATAGACGATGGCTTCCGCGCCGCGTGCGACAGCTTGATACGTCCACAAACGGATGTGTCCGGGGCGCGGCAAGTAACCGATTTTACTCCACCCTTGCGCTCCGCTGAGTTGCTCCATCACCCAAAAACCTTTGCCTTGTTTTGAGGAACGGCAGAGATCGTGATCGCTCGCCATCTTCTCGAAGCGGTTCGGTTCCGGCAGTCCTCCCCAGACCGGGTAATTGTCGAAAGCGACGTAATCGAGATCTTGCGCCATTTGTTGCTGATTCACCGCCATGTCACTGTAGACGAGGTTGTGTGTGATGAAGGCATCCGGGTGAATGTGTTCCCGGAGCGCATCGACTTGCAACTTGTTGTAATGGTTGTAACCGTCGGCACAGAAACGGTCGAAGTCGACGAGTAACGACGGATTGTGCTCTTGATAAACTTTCCGCGGTACCGGGATTTGTTCCCATGCTGTATAGGTCTGGCTCCAGAAAACCGTTCCCCATGTTTCGTTTAACGCGTCAAGCGTCTTGTAACGGTTTTTCAACCAGATTTGAAAAGCTGCCCGGTCGACGTCACTGTATGAACGGTCGGACTTTTCATGACCGTATTCGTTATCCGTCTGCCAACCGATGACACGCGGATGTTTTCCGTAACGCTTCGCCATTTCCGTCGTGATGGCAACGGAAAAGCGTTGGTACGTCTCACTGTGGACCGTATAGTGACGACGAGCGCCAAAGCTGATCGTCACGCCGTTTTCGTCCGCCGGCAAAATCTCCGGATACTTATGACACATCCAGGCCGGTGGTGTCGCCGTCGGTGTCCCGAGCACGATGTCAAAATCGGCCGCACTCAGGCGCTCAATGATATCGTCCCAAAAACGGAAATCGTAGACTCCTTCTTCCGGCTCCATCATCGTCCAGGCAAATTCCGCCAAGCGAACGACGTTGACCCCGAGCTCTTTCATTAAACGAAAATCTTCTTCCCATAACTCGCGTGGAGTTTGTTCCGGGTAATAATCGACTCCTAAATACATCGTGCTCCCCCTGACTGAAAACAAATTATTTTACTGCGCCCGCCGTCATTCCTTTTTGGAAGAAACGTTGGAAGAAGATATAGAACACCATCGTCGGTAAACTGATCAAGACGAGTGAAGCGTAGATTTTTCCAGGGTCACCGCCAAGTGCATCTTTGAAGAAGCTTGGAGCCATCGTGACCGTTTGATACGCTGGGTCTGTCATGAACGTCAAGACCATCAAGTACTCGTTCCACGAGTTGAGGAATGCATAAATCAAAGCTGTCGCAAGGGCTGGTTTCGCAAGCGGCAACATGACTTTGAAGAACACTTCGAGAATCGTCGCGCCGTCAATGTATGCGGCTTCCATCAATTCATTTGGTAACTCGTCAAAGTACCCTTTGATCAGCATTAGACCAAACGGGAGGAAAAAGGCGACTTCCGCCCCGATCAATCCCCAGTGGTTGTTGAGACCGTCAAACGAACGTAGTGTGAAGAACAATGGCACGATCATCGAAGCGACTGGTAACATCAGACCGGCGAGCACCATGTTGAACAACAGGCGTTTTCCTGCGAATTCGAGTTTTGAGAACGCGAATGCCGCAAAGGCGAGAATCGAGATCGAGATGATGATCATGAAGAATGCGACGAAGAAACTGTTGAAGACGAATGTCGGGAAGTTCGGGTTTTGCAGCGTCGCGATATAGTTTTCAAAGCCGTTGACACGCAGGCTTTCCTTAAACATGACGAAAATCGGGAACAGCCAAACGATCGAAGCAAGCATCAGGACGAGGTTGATTACCCAACGGCTTTTTTTAGATTCTACATTCATGGGACGTTCCTCCTTAGTTATCCATTTTCTTTTGAACACGCAGTTGGAAGTACGTGATCAGCAAGGCGATTGTAAGCAATACGATGGCAACAGCACTTGAAAAGCCGACTTCTTGTTGCAGCATCGATTTACGGAACAGGTACGTCGAGATGAACTCTGTTGAAGAACCGGGTCCGCCGGCTGTCGTGATCCAGACTAAGTCAAACGTCTTTAGACCACCGATGACACCGAGAATCGATAACGTGAATGTCGTTCCTTTTAAGTTCGGGAAAACGATGCTCCAGAGGGTCCGGAAGAATCCGGCACCATCGATTTTTGCAGCTTCAAAGATTTCTTTTTCAATCGCCAGCATCGCCATGTAGTACATGACCATCGACGAACCGGTCCACTGGAAGATGTTAATCGCAATGACCGAGTACAGGGCGATATCCGGATCACCGAGCCAGTTTTGTTCTAAACTGCCGAGACCGATTGCCCGGAGAAACTCGTTGATGTAACCGAATTGGAAGTCATAAATTTGCGAGAAGGCTGCCCCGAGGACAACCGGACTCAAGACGACCGGGAAGAAGAAAACCGATTTCATCGCGGTCCGAAGCGGTCCTTGTGTGTGTAGGAAGTACGCCAGCACCAGACCGATAAAGGCTTGGATCGTGACCGTTAAGATCGTAAAGATGAATGTATTTTTAAGCGAGAGGTAGAAATCCGGATCACGGAACATTTCCGCGTAGTTCTCAAAACCAACGAAGGCCTTATCAAACGAAATGCCGTCCCAGGAGAAGAAGGAATTGTAGGCATTATAGAAGATGCCGTAATAGATGAACGCGACGACAAACAGGACGATGGGTCCAACGAACGCCCAACCGACCATATTTTGTTTCATTTTCCCTTTGTTTTTCTTCTTCGGAGCAGTTGCCCGTGGTGCAGGCTTCAGCGGTTCGGCCTTTGGTTTGATCGGCAATTCTTGTTGCTCTGTCTGCATAACGATTTCCCCACTTTCTTGATCTTAAAAATCAGGAAGTGGCACGCAAGGCGCACCACTTCACTGTCTCGTTCTTATTTCTTCGATTGGTCGGCTGCATCCTGAACACGTTGAAGTGCTTCTTTTGGATTTTGACCCGTCGCGATGTTTTGAAGTTCCTTACCGAGGATATCGTTGAGTTTCGTATCACGGATTCCACGGCTTGCTACAGCTTTCGAAAGTGTCTCATTCAACATTTTGTACGATTCTTTTTCACCTTCCGATGTGAAGGCTGCATCGGAATCGATTTTGACATCTTTGATGCCCGGTGCCATTTCGAACTCGCCCATGTAAACTTCTTGTCCTTCACCTTGACTCATGAAGGCAACAAACTCAGCTGCACCTTCTTGTTGTTTTGATTCTTTGTTGACCGCAAGTGCCATATCGATTGATGCGATGATTGGTTGCTCTGTTCCACCCGCAAGGTTTGGAAGTGGTGTGAAACCAAGCTCATCTTTGATTTTCCATTTGTCTTTTTTCTCAGCTGTCGTCATGGAGTGGGCTTCCCATGAACCGATGACCCACATCGCTGCTTTTTTGTCGAAGAATTGGTTCATCCCGTCATTGTATGTTGCAAGACCGAGTGCTCCTTCTTGGAAGACTTTATCTTTGAAGAGGTCCTGCCAGACTTGCGCTGTTTTGACCATCTCATCGTCTGTCCATTTCGCTTCGCCCGACAATACTTTTTGAATGTAACCCGGTGCGACTTGGTGGCTTAAGACGTTGTAAACATCGATGTCGATCCAGGCATCTTTTGCACCGAGCATCAACGGAATGACTTTATCGCCGGACGCTTTGATTTTTTTGACGGCGTCGACCGTTTCTTTGTAGTTCTTCGGTGGTGTCACGCCGTATTTATCAAGCATCGTCTTGTTGTACATCAAGTACGCTTGACCGGTAAATCCGATTGGAACTGCATATTGTTTGCCGTCAATTGTCGTCTGATCGATGCCGAGTTCAACGAATTTATCTTTCCAGCCTTTGCCGGCTGCTTTATCCATGTAAGAATCAACCGGTACGACACGGTCTTTGTATTGTTGAATCATCGGTTCTTTTAAGCCGATGATGTCTGGTCCCTTACCTGACAACATCGCGACTTGAAGTTGCTTTTCATAGTCTTCGCTGTAACGCTTGAATTCAACGACGTATTTGTCCTGCGATTTGTTGAACGCATCGACAACTTCTTTACCAGCTTCCGGCTGAGGTGCCCAGCCCCACCACGAAATGATTGTTTTTCCATCCTTTGTTGTCGCTTGTTTTTCGTCTTCTCCACCACAAGCCGCGAGAAGTGCCGATAATGTTAAAACTGAAGCGGCTGCGAGAACTTTTGATTTTTTGAATTTCATGTGAGTGATCCCCTTTGTATGTGTGAGTGGTCAAGCATGTTTTTTAAGCTGTTGTCCTTCGTCCCTTGCCCGTTGACACCAATGTTCAATGACATCGGTTCCGATCGGCATCCGTTGGAGTTGAATCAGAACCCGTGCGATTAGCCGGAGACGATACTCTAGCGTATCGACTTCACTGGCGACGAATAAGTAAAACTCACCGCCGAGTGTCAAACAGCCGGCTGTACGCATTTGTTGCATCAACGCTCGTAATTCAATGTATCCGCTCTCATTTTTTCGAATATGAAGTTCCGAAGATCGAATCGTCAGCACCCCTTGTACAGACGACATCCGAAATTGAAAGACCCCATCCTGTCGTGGACGAACAAGAACGCCGTCTTGATTCGCAGTTCGCTCATCTCCCGGTCTCTGTTCCGTCATTTGTTCTGTTAAACGGTCAACATAAAAGCCACGGATTGCTCCGTAACGCCCGAAAGCTTCACGGTAGGAAACCCATAAATCTTCTGTTTCCATCTGCGCGACGCCTCCTTCTTTTGGTTCAGCCTAACCGGTCCCTGCCGGTCTGCATCCACCTCCACTGATTGATGAAAACTTAGTAAATTAAATTTATTATCTAACTTTAAGAAAACTATAGCACAGATGATTTTATTTTGTAAACGGTTTCATAAAAATTTTTATGTTTTGAGCAAACAGCAAAAAAAGCTTGTCCGATTCCGGTCCTCGACCCAAAACGAACAAGACTTTTTTAAATCGTTTGAAAGATACTGTTGGTAGCCAAGGCAGCAGCACTGAGCGCTCCTTGTTTTTCACTCCACGGAACCATTTTGACATCGGTTTCACGTGAAGCCGTCGTCAACGCCGTATGCGCAACACGTTCCTTAATTTGATTGACAATCGATGGAGCCAATTCAAACATCGGACCGCCAAGCAAAATCCGCTTCGGATTCAACAAGTGAATCGTGTTCAGGACACCGATGCCGATGTATTCCCCTGCCCGGTGATACGCCGCTTTCGCATAAGTGTCTTCCTCTGTCAGGCGTTTCCGGAGTTCGGTCAACGTCTTGACTTGTGGATCAATCGCTTCAAAATCCCGTAACAATGCTTTTTCACCGGCTAATGCTTCGAGGCATCCCCGGTTGCCGCACGAACAAATCGGACCGTCTAAATCGAGGCGCATATGACCGACTTCCCCGGTGATATGATTTTCACCGTCAATCAATTTCCCGTCGAGGACATAAGCGCCCCCGATTCCTTCGCCCGCGTACAGGTAGAAAAACTGATCGACCCCGACGCCTTCTCCGAACAACAATTCAAACGAAGCGAGTGCCCGAACGTCATTTTCGATGAAGACCGGATACGCAAACCGTTCTTCCAAATGCTTTTTTAAGGCGACGTCATGCAGGTGAAAACGTGGTGCAAACAGGATGACGCCAGTTTCCGGATTCACCATCCCGTGAACGGAAATTCCGATCCCGTGAATCGTTCCGACCTGATTCGTCGCCTGAATCAATTCATCACATAAACGAATGACGGCTTCAATCATGTCGTCATTTGTATCAAATTGACCAACTGCTTCCACTTCATGAATCGTATTCCCACTCAAATCAGCGATGACACCGATAAAACGGTGACTCGTCGCATCAATTCCGATGACATACTGTTCCGTTGCCACCAGTTCCAATAAAATCGGTTTTCGTCCACCGTTCGAGACGCCTAACTCACGTTCCGTCACCAACTGATCCGCAATCAGTTCTCCGACGATATTCGAAACGGTTGGTTTCGTCAATTTTGTCTGTTGTGCCAATTCCACGCGTGAAATCGGCTGATGCATCCGAATCAAACGTAATACGAGCGCACGGTTGTAGGATCGCATCCATTTCGAATTTCGTGGCATCTCTTTGACCATGTTCTCCCCGCATCCCTTCCATGCTGTCTCTTTTCTTATTCTCGCATATTTTGTAAGGGATTTCATTCTTCGGACGGAGATTCTTCGAAACTGTCAGTTGCCTTCACAAAAATTGCTAGGCTGCCTTTTTTGATCGCGCATTTTCAATTGAAATCACGTTTCATCATACGGCTGTTCAATGACCAAGACGCGACTTCCGTCTGCATTTTCGGTCAGTTCCATTTCGATGACGGCTTCTCCGACCAACAGCACAATCGGTAATCGGGGGTCAATATTACGGAAAAAACCGACCCTTCCCTGATAGACGTCCATATAGTCGGCAAATAAAAACGTTCCGTTGACATGCAGTTCATCTTGATTCGGATTAAATTCAAGGCGCGGTACGCCAAACCATGCTTCACCGTTCAAATACAACAATGGCTTTTTGCCCATCACTTCACTTGATTCCCGCCGCATTTCGATTGCTCCTTCGGTGTCATAGTACAATCGGTCTGTTCCTCTGGTTGCAATGACGATCGGATTCCCTTGGTACAATACAATTTCTAAAATTTCATCTGCCTGTTCCACGTAGTAACCGGATGCGTCAGAGATCGCAAAACTAATCGTATACAGTTGCATCCACGATATGATATCTGCTACCTCGACCGGTTTTAAAAACAAAGCTGAGACCAACCTGACCTCATTTTTGGTCATCGCTAAATTAACATAAATATCGGCCAGTTGAATCGTTCGGATTTCGTTTGACTGATACACCTCATCATAGTCGGGAACAAACATCGTTTCATAATAATCGTCCATTTCACGTAATTCAAGCGGCGGCATACGACGGTCAAAGTCGGCAATCTGGATGCGTTTCATGAGGAAGTGCCTCCTTTTCGTAAAGTTCATTTTGTCCTTTGTATTGAATTACCCAATATCTGGTTCAGTTGCACTCCCCTAAAACAAAAAAATCACCCTGGGCTCCAGGATGATCGGTCATTTCACAAAAAATTGATACAGCAGATATAAGGTAAAGCCAATCACTACAAGGACCGTGAAAATGTTAGCTGTTCCAAAAAACACACGATTGGACGTTTCATTCCGATCTTCAGGCTTACGATCCATTACGAGAACTCCTTTGCTAAAATTCATTTTTTCCATCTTATTACATAAGGAATTCTCGAATGTTCTGTTCAGCACCTGCTGTTTTAATTATTTTTTCGCACCATTTGCAAAAAATACCAGTGTTTCTTCCTCATCTGTCGTCAAGCCCCGTCCGACGAAATCACGATACAGCCGGCGCATCTCCGATACATGTCCTTCTGCTTGTTTTGTCACTTCGATGATTTGGCGTAAGGCGTGTACCTCTTGCTCAAACTCGTCTTTCGGCATCGCTTCGCCGTGCGACCAGACGTAATAGTCAGCGTCGTACTCAGCGATAACATCCAGTAACCGGGTCGTCTGCTCCACCGTATAGTTCCACTTGGCAGAAAAGATGTCGGCGTACATGGCGTCCCCTAAAAACAGAACACGGTCTTGCGGTACAAAGACAAGCGCGCTGCCCGGTGAATGATCATTTTCGACCTGGCGCAAGAGACACTGGACACCACCGAGATCCACTTCGAGTTGTCCGGCAAACCGAATCGTCGGCAAGATCAGCTCAATGTCCCGCCTCATCCCAAATTCGAGTTTGATCGCATCGGCACAAAACGGAATTTCAATTCCCTGTCGGATCCGCTCCGCAAGCGCCTCGTCCGACCAGTCATAATCCATCATCTTCCGCATCTCATCGACAGTCCGGTTAGTCGCAATCGTCGGTACAGCCATCTGCTTCATACCGAAAACATGATCCCAGTGCCAATGTGTCAATGCTACCAAGTCCGGTTTTCCGAGCCCCTGTTGTTCCATCTCGTCGACGAACAATGCCGCATGACGGTTCGAGTTACCGGCATCAATCACGAGATTTCGTTCGTCACCGGTAATGACGGCGACGATTGGTCGATCCGTTTCACTGACCGGCGTCTGATACCAAATACGATCGGTTAATTGTTTAAACTGTTGCATCTTGATCGCCTCCTGTGTGTAGTATAACGAAAAAATCCATCCGGATGATGTCCGGATGGATCAGTCGAATCGACTTACTTCTTATTTTGCTTTTGACGGAATGGCCACCAGACACCTGGTCCAAACGATACTGTAATCGCCGGAATCAGGAGCGGCAAGACGATCAATCCGTACAAGAGAAGACCCGTGATGACGATTGTCGCAATCTGAACCAGACTGAGGACGCCGGAAGGCATCATCGCACCAAACGTTCCGGCAAGGATGATTGCTGCCGTAATGATGACGGAGCCCATCTTTTTCATTGAGAGATACATCGCTTCTTTTGTATCCAATCCATTAATCGTTTCTTCCCGGAATCGATCGAGCAGGAAGATCGAATAATCGATTCCTAAGGCAACGAGCATGACGAAGCCGAAGAACGGTACCGCCCAGCTGATGCCGTCATAACCAAGACCGTTGACGAAAATCAGTTCCGCAATCGAGACCGACGTATAGTACGTCAATAACAAGGAACCGATCATAAACAGCGGCATGATCAACGAACGGAACATGATCGCAAGAATGATGAACAAGCTGACGATCATGATGATGACAGTCCGTGTAAAGTCAGCTTTTGACGTATCGTTTAAATCACTGTTGATGCTTGAGATACCGCCATACGCTACTTGTGCTTGTTCGAGCGGCGTATCTTTTAACGTGCTGGCTGTCGTTTTTTTGATGGCCGCGACCGTTTCAATTGCTTCCGGTGAATACGGATCATCGTTTAAGATGACTTCGAATTTCAGACCGGTTTGATCATCAATCGTATACCGTTCGATGACCGGTTCAAAGTCTTTGCCCGACAAGGTATCTTTCGGAATGAACATCCCCGTGCCACGAATCGTTTCGGATTCCCCCATCTCCTTGAGGAAATCGGCAGCTTCTGTTAATCCGTCTTCAATCTTGCCGAGTCCTTCGTTAGCAGAACCTACACCATCAGCAAGTTGTGTTAAACCGCTCCCGAGTTGACCGGCTTGTGCACCCTGCGTTTCAATACCGGTCGCCGCTTGCGCGATACCGGTTTGAATTTGTGTCAATTGACCGGATAACGCTGTCAATGTTCCGACGGTTTGTGGAATATTTTCAGCTGATTGTAAGCCTTGACCGACAAGTGTCAGCTGTTGATTGATTTGACCGAGACCGGTTGCTGCTTGTTGCAACTGTGCCGCACCGGCTGCTGCTTGATCGCCGGCTGGAATCTGACCGCTGATGGCTTGCAAGTTGCCTTCAACTGTCTGCAGACCCTGCCCGACTTCGCCGAGTCCATCTTTGGCATCGGTCAGACCATCGGCGACTTGTTTCAGTTGCTTGTCGACATACAAGTCTTCGATGACGTCACCAGTTGGACGTGAAATCGAACGAACGGCTTTGACTCCGTCCAGTTTGACGAGTTCACGGCTCAATTGCTCTGCATACGGAACAGTTTCTTCCGTCACGATATTCTGATCATCCTTTAAGATGACATTGACAGGTAACGATTCGCCGGCACCAAAGCCGTCTGAAATCGCATTTAAGCCTTTGACCGTCTCATACTTCGCACCGATCTCATCGACCGTATTGAAGGACAGATCATCATCGTACGTAAACAAAGTCGGAATCGTGACGATGGCAACAATCGCCATCGCAAGCAACGGACGACGAATGGATAATCCACCGTACCGGGCCCACAGGCGGCTGTCTTTATGACTTGCCGCATTTTTCGATGGCCAGAACAACTTCTCTTTTAATGTCGCCATGAAGAACGGGACAAGCGTAAAGAGAACAAGTAACAAGACGGCGATTCCGACCGCAACGGCGACGGAAGATTTAAAGATCGGGAAATCGGCAAAACCGATTGCCGAGAAACCGACGAGAACGGCGAGTCCACTGATCAGCAGTGTCCGACCTGCCGTTTTATACGTGTTGACGATGGCCGTCTCGACGTCATGACCGGCAGTCAACTCTTCTTTGTAGCGGCTGAGGAGCAGGATACAATAATCCGTCCCGATCCCGAAGAGAATCGCCACAAGGAAGATTTGGGTAAAGTTCGAAACCGGGAACCCAAACCAATCGACGAAAAAGGCGACGAATGATTGGCTCATCAAGTACGTCACTCCAACAGCAAATAATGGAACGAACGGTGTGACGATCGAGCGGAAGACAATCAACAACAGACCAAAAATCAGTCCGACGGTGATTAATTCCGTTCGTTTTAAGCCTTCCTGCGAACTCGCGTTGACGTCCGCATTGATGAGCGACTCACCCGTCAGGTAAATCGTCCGGTCGTCCGGTAACAGGTCACTACGGATGTCTTCAGCGAGTGCTGTGATTTCTTCTTGTGAACCGTCGACCGTAATCGGTACGAGGACGGTTTTTTTATCTTCTGAAATCAACTGACCTTCCGTTTCCTTACTTTCGAACGGGTTCAAGACACCCGTCACTGGCTCATCCAGTTGTTCGAGATCTTTCACGATTTGACCAATTTCCGTCCGGTCTTCTTTCGTGACCGCTTCTTTTAACGGAATGACCAGTGAAATGGTTTCCTCACTTGCACCGGCTGCCTTTAAGATTTCAGCCGCCCGCTGTGAATCATTATCGCTTGCGAGTTGAATAGCCCCTGCGTCTTCTGCTTGTTTTGATAAATTTGGTGCCGCTAAAAATAATCCGACTGTCGCAAGCAACAAGACGATTACGATCGGCCAACGCCATTTGACGATTTGTCGCATTCCCGTTCCACCTCTTCTGTGTCTATTTTTCTGAATTAATCTTCAATCTTCAAAATCGCTTTGACTTTCCGGAATGTCTCGATGAATTGTTTGATTTCGTCATCGTCGACCTT
This sequence comes from Exiguobacterium sp. S22-S28, assembly GCF_043359615.1. NCBI lineage: Bacteria > Bacillati > Bacillota > Bacilli > Caryophanales > Exiguobacterium > Exiguobacterium sp. S22-S28. The sequence continues at coordinate 79,252 of NZ_JBHFFC010000014.1, forward strand.
TCCATCAATCAATTGTTCCAAATAACTATAAATCGCTTGATCCGAAGCTTCGACGACTTCTTTTCCCGCTTCCGTCAAAATGATTCGTTTTGTTCGGTGATCATCTTCTGAACGTTCGACTTCGACCAAACCATGTTCATTTAGCTTTTTCAGACGATTCGAAATCGCACTTTTGTGAACACCTTGTATGACGGCAATCCTTCCGGAAGCAATCGGTCCATATTTATCGACCAGCTTCAGCAAATGCAGTTGTTCTGGTGAGTAGAGACGCCAAACCGGTGAATCCACGGATTTTAAGACACGTTCTGTCCCGTGAATCATCACTTCTTCAAATAACTGAACGGCTTCTCGAAGATTTTCTTTCATGATTAGTTTACCCCCTAAACTCATATCAGTAGTTTAGCCCCTAAACCAGATAGCGTCAACTCCAAACTGTCACAAAATATCCTGACAGACAATTCCAATTTTCGTTATGATGAAAGAGCATACATTCTACATAAGGGGGACTGACGCATGACGGCATTATTTTGGATTGCACTGGTGATTTGTGTACTTGGACTTATTTTTACAGTGATGGTCGGACAGAGTCGAAATGAGGAAACGTACAGTAACAGTACAACGGCGAAAAACATGTCCTGGATGTACTTGGTATTGTTGCCCGTCATCTTGATTATTCTAGGCGTATTCTATTATTTATTGACGTAAGTCGAACGAATGAACAAAAAAGCTGCCTCGATTAAATATTCGAAGCAGCTTTTTGGCACTTATTTGAGTGTTTTCGGGCGAACGATATAGATGTCACATTTGGCGTAACGGGAGATATTTTCAGACACACTGCCGATCATGATCCGCTCCATCGCATTCATCCCGACGGCCCCACAGACAATCAATCCCGCTCCGACACGTGGAGCGATGACTTTTGGAATCAACGTCTTCGGCGAACCGTTCTCGATGACGAGTTCAACTTCACCAACTCCTGCTTCTGTCGCCCGTTTCTCATACTTGTCCAGAAGCTGTTGTGCATACTCGGTTACGTTTTGATCAATGAATCGTTGGTTGGCACGAACGTTAGCAAAGGTTTGGATATCAATGACATGTGCGATGACGAGCTTTGCTTGATCAAGTTTTGCGAACTGGACGGCTTTTTCGAAAGCTAAGTCTGCCGTTTTTGATCCATCGACTGCGACTAAAATTGTATGATAGTGACTCTCCATCGTTGTTCACCCTTTCCACTCAGGCACGTTTACAACATCCGATCGTTTTCATTCTCCAGTGCCCGGTTCTCATGATCAAGCTTCCGCTCCGCCTCAATGCCTTCCGGTTCACTCTCTAAAATACTTTTTGGCTCAGGTGCCGGACGTTTCGCCCCTTCTTCGTCTGCAAGCAAGACGTAGGCACCACTTTTAACACTCGCTACATGCTTCTCGACTTCTCCGTCCGCTAAACCAAGCGAATCAAAGGCGGCACGCGTTTCCTCATCCGTCACTGGTTTTCCCGTAAACCGTTCGAACAATGTCCGTTTCCCGGCAACGAGTTGTGCGGCCGATTGCCCGCGTAACATCGCCATATCGGTTTTATCCTGCAAGACGACGTATAAATCCTCTTCTAAATACCCTGCAAAGTGTAAGTCTTCAATCTGGCGAATTAAATCCGTCTCATTTTGATACGTACCAATCAACTGTTTTTTCCCCATTGGTCATTTCCCCCTTTTATACTTCTATAAGGGATATACCCCAAAAAACCAAAAGCAACATCCCCAACTGTCGTTTTCTCAAGAAACCGGCCGTTTTTCTTCCGCAAACAACTTTTCCCGTTTCCGAAATACGATCAGTACCGCAACCGTGATCGTGATGACACTGAAGACGGCGATGCCCTGTTGAAAGTCGGTCAATCGTCCGTTAAAGAACAGACCGATGTAATACCAAATCATGACAAGCCCAAACACCCAATCGGTATGAACGAAAATAAAGAATACGGCTCCAAGCGCAAACAGGATCAACATCACCGTGACCCATTCCGACGTCGTCAGTCCAAAAAGATCGTCAAATCGAAAATCACGTAAGATCCGAAAGGGCAGCACTAAAATCTGAATACTCGACCAGGCAAGAAACACTGAGAACGGTGAACGCATCCAGGGGGAACGGTTCGGATGATGTTGAATTTTCATATAAAGGATGCATAAAGCAATAAAAGAAATCGTCGTCAAAACAAGTTCCCACGGCGGTCCGATGATGCTGCTCGCACCATAGCCGATCATCGTCAGCATGAACCATCCGCTCATATCAAGAATCAATGTCCGGTCGGCCGGATAAGCCTGAACCGGTCGGATACACCAAATCAATAAGGTCGTATACACGACGCCGAAAATTGCATCGATGAACGGTGCCGGCATGATGGCGAGACGTTCTCCCGCCGGTGCTTCATACCAGACGACACGGGCCAAGAGGACAAATAAAAAACTGATCAGGTTCAACAAGCGAAGTGCGGTTAACGGTTGCATGACTGGACACCTCCTCTGGTATTTATTTCCCGCCTGTCGAATGACGGAAACAAGGAAAATGTCGTTTTGATAACAAAGATTCAGTGAATATAGGACTACAAAGGAGCGATGTCGTATGGAACCATTCATTAAACCCTTTCAATACAATTTCATCCGGGGCCAAGTCGATTGGTTGACGCAACAACTGACGACGGTCCATGATCCGGATGTGCTGGATGCTGTCATCTACAGTGCCGCTCAAAAGATTTTTGATTTAATCCCGGTTCTGACGTCAGAGCAAGAAGCATTGCTGATGCTCGTGCGAAATGTAAAATCAGAAGCTGATTTAATCCGTTATATTGAGAAGATCCAACCGCTCGTCGCGTCTTTCCCGTCCATTACAGAGTCACAACTTCAACAACTGTTTCGAAAAACAAAGAAGTTACGGAATCCACCGCTTCATTCCTTCGATTTTCTTAAGACGACCTATTTAAGCTGGAATGATACCGGAAACAAAAAGAAGTTTTTTGTTTATCCGCTACAAGGAGAATGGGTCGGCGTCGAAAGTCATTATGTTCCAACGATTAAAAAAGGTATCTGCACGATCTGTCATCAGTACAGCGATGTCACTTTGGTCTCTGCCCGGACACATCAGTCTGCTGACCATTACCGGGCTGTCGGAAACTACATTTGTATCGACAGTGACCATTGTAATGAGCAAGTGACCGATCCTACGTCACTTGAAAAATTTTTAGCTAAAATAAGGTAACAACAAAACAAGAGGAGCGGACCGAGTTGAATCGGCGCTCCTCTTTTGATGGATCAGACTTCCACATGAAACTGATTTTTTCCACGGCGTTTCGCTTCATACATCGCGACATCTGCTTGCTCAATCAATGCTGTGCGGGATGTGGCATGCGTCGGATAAATCGCACCACCGATACTCGCGGTCATGAAGACTGGTGTCTCCTGAAGAATGAACGGCCGTTCGAACAAATCAATCAGCTGTTGACCGCATGCCTCAATTTCTGACTCTTCTTTTACATCAAACAACAACACAACAAATTCATCGCCGCCTTGTCGTGAGATGACTGTATTATGCGGCAACCTTTTTTCTAAACGACTGGAAATATCAATAATTAATTGATCTCCAATATGGTGTCCGTAGGTATCATTCACCTGCTTAAAATGATCAATATCAATAAAATATAAACCCACAAAACGTTGGTGAATTTCTGCGCGCCGTAATTCTTCTTTAAATAAACGGGCAAACAAATACCGGTTCGGTAAATTCGTCAATGCATCATGGTAAGCCATATGCTCCATCTCTTCGAGTGCTTGTTCGAGAGCGGCCGTCCGCTCTTCGACCTTAGCTTCCAGATTTTCACGCAAACGTTGATTATCCATGACAATTCGAACCTGTCTCGAGATCAATAACGGGATCGCAATCATTAAGCCAATCGTCAACCCATTCCAGCTGACGGCTTGTTGTGCCATCGTCACAAATAAAATCAAGAGAAAGATATAAGGTGTCACGAGACGAATCCCGTCTAGAATTTGGCGGTTGCCCTTCCCGATGAGTGGACGCTCATCGACATCAAACAAGATGGCGGCTCCACCAATCAACAGGACCGTCGCGAGCCAAAGTGGATCTAGCCACATCACAGAGATTGGAAAATCAGTACGGTACAACACGACATACAAGACATCTGCAATGAGTTGCAGATGGAATCCGATCAAAATCATGAACAACGGAATACTGTTTCCGCGTTTCATAACACCAAAAAACAAGATAATCATTCCACCAAGCAACAATAAGTCACCGAGAGGATAACGAAGTAATAATAATGTATTGAAACTGAGTAATTCCATTTGTTTTAAATAAGGTGTGACGAGATAGTGCCAAGAAATAGCACCGGTTACAATCAAGATAATCAATTCATCAAATAAAAAGAACCGCAGATTGATTTGCGAACGACGATTAAGTAAAAAATAACAAAACGCTAGCAAATAAAAAACAATTTGCAGACTGAATACTAAATCGATTCCATCAAACGGTCCTGAACGTTCCAGATGACGCCTCTCTACAATCAATTGTGCCGTCTCTCCAACTGCTAACGACACATTTCCAAACAACAACAGTAAAAAAAGACGTTGGGTGAACGGTCGATTCGGATGACGGCGAATCGACGTCATTAAAATCAATGTGGAGACGACAGTGCCTAAAATCATAAACAAACTGTTTCCGATTCTCGAAAGTTCTGATGACGTGCCGATGATTCCTAACCATAATGTATGAGACAGAACCCATCCACCAATGATGGCATAAATTCGTTTATTCATCCGTCACGCCCTTCCCTTTTCTTTACCTAGTTCGTTTGTCCTATATGTTTATCGGCAAATCTTGTTCTTTTTTTAGTCCCTTTTCATTATATTTAAATATTTTTGAGTGTACCCTGTCATTTTCATTGACGGGTTGAGTTCACTTTTTTACTGATTTAGATCAAAAGAGTACCATTGCCTAGGCAAAATGGTACTCTTTTTGAATTACATATTTTCAGTAACGTGTAACGGTAACTGAACCGTAAATGTACTTCCTTGTCCTTCCACTGACTCGACATGAATCACACCGTCGTGTTCTTTAACAATCTCCTTACAGATGGACAGACCAAGACCTGTTCCGCCAATCCGTCTTGTATCTGAATTATCGACCCGATAAAACTTATCAAATAATTGTGCAAATGCATAATGTGGAATACCAATTCCGTGGTCGGTGATCCGAATCGTGGCATTCTCCTGATCGGTGCCGATACTGATTTCAACTGCCCCCCCGTCCGGTGAATACTTAATCGCGTTATTCACCAGATTGTTCAGCAATTGTTTGATTCGATCTTCATCCCCTATGATCGTTGGTCGATCTGTTCCTAATTGCTGCATTTGAATAGCGTGGTGACCATTCGAGACATCGTACAAAGAAACGACTTGTTGAACGACCGTCCATAAATCGAGATGGGCCATCTGATAGAGTTGACCTCCAGATTGCATCCGCTGGACATCCAAGAAATCCGTCACCAGATTCGCAAGCCGTTCCGTTTCCGTATGAATCGTCGATAAATATTTCCGTTGCTTCATTTGATCGACTTCACGATTCAGCATCAATTCCGTAAATCCATAAATCGACGATAACGGTGTGCGTAATTCATGCGACACGGTTGAAACCAGTTCGGTCTTCAGACGATCGGCTTCCGTTTCCCGGGTAATATCCCGGATGACCAGGATGACGCCTTTCCATCCTCCCTCAATATCAATCCGCTCTGCATATACTTCGAGATGCGCGGTATTATTTCTGACATCAAATTGGACTTTATCCGGTGAAACGTCTCCGGACCGGATCAAGTCTAAATAGTCATTAAAGCGGTCGGTGTCATCCACGATATTGCGCATGACTTCGATGACATAACTGCCGGACGACAATGTCCGGTCCTCCGTGAACTCGGATTGTAATTCCGGTACGAGTTCAAACAAGGGTCGGTTCACATACAACTCGTCATTTCCATCTTCCAGATAGATGATTGCCTCTCGAATTGAATCAAGGACTTGCTCCGTTTTTTGTTTCTCTTGCTTCATCTCTTCATAAGAACGTGTCCGAAGCAGGGACAACGTCATCTGTTGCGAAAACTCACGCATATCTGCCAGTTGTTGTGACTTGTACGTGGATTTGTAACGGACCATATAGATCGCAGCCATCAACTGATTCGTTGACGGATCGTAAATCGGTAATGCCACTTCGTGGGTACTGAAGCTATACGGTGAATCATTTGTGCGGGCTACCCGCTTCTCCGACTGAATCACTTGATTCGTAAGCATCATCCGGTTGAGAACAGATGTTTCATCTGCTAATAACGCTTCGATCTGTTGCATCTTCATCCCATTCGTCGTAGCGCCGATATAAGCACCACCTTCGTATAACAACAAGGCACCGTACTCCGAAGAAGTGATTTCAAGCATCTTCCGCACGATAGCCGGGTACGATTCGACCGTTTCACGGACTGCAAGCGCTTCTGTCAACTCGCTTCGCATTTTCAGCTTTTCTTCATTTTTTTTCGTGGTTTGATATGCTTCTTCGAGTTCTTCTTGCTGTGCTTGCAGTTCTTCTTGTTGCGCAAGCAATTCTTCACTTTGTGCTTGCAACTCCTCATTTTTTCCTTGCATCGCTTCTGTATAGGAACCGGTTGTCACCGCCATTTGGTTAAAAGATGAACGGAGCATTCCAATTTCATCGGTACGTTGTTCATCTAAATCCATTTCAATCGATTCGTTCCGTGATAACTTTTGATTGTCATCAATCAGACGTAACAGTTGTTTGGTCATGCGTCGGATAAACGGATGCACAAACAATAAAATAAACCCGACCAACACTAAGATGCTCGAAATCCAAATCCACTGTGTTTTCGCGACTTCATTGCGCAGATTCATAACAGCATTTTCCTGTTGTACTTGTAAATTATCGCGATAGTCTTCAAGTGCCACGGATGCCCGTTCAATGTCCGGTGTGATGTCAATCGATCCGTCTGCTGAAGGTTTTAACTGTCCCTGTTCCACCAGTCGTTTCGCAACTGGTAATGAGAATAAGCTGTCCCCTTGTAGAAAATCTTCATTGATTGTATTGTCTTTTTTCCCGTTGACATATGATTGTGTAACCGGAAACAGCGCCCCATAATACAGGTCATACAAGTTCGTCATTTGTGCAGCAAATTCTTCTTCTTCATCCGTCTTGGCTTTACGGGAAAACCAATCGGTCTCACTCTTGATTTCAGTTCGTAAATCCTCGACTTCATCAAAGCGGTCTTGATTCCCAAAGATAACGAATCCTCGGAGGCCAAATTGAACAGTCTGCCAATTATCCCACAATGTATCCGCCCGTCGGTTTTGCTCACTGATGACCTCCAAGTTATTACGCGACAACTCGATCCTGCTTTCCATATAGTCATAGACAAAAAACGAAGTGACTGAAACTAATACGAGTACGGTATAAAAGACCGCTAGCAATTGCCGTCCGATCCGCCTCCGAATCCATTTAATCATGAAATATCCTCCTCATCATTCCGCTAGGATGATGCTTTTTTGAAATTATTGTAATCACTTAAAAGTATCATAATTTCAAAAAAAATACTTTAAAAATAAAAAACAAGCCTTTTCCGTTTTACCCGAAAAAGGCTTGTCTGAAGACTTATTTTTTAGCTTTTTTGACGGTGACCACAGCACTCTTACTTTTTTGTTTAAGGCTGTTTTCGACATAGACAGAGAGCTTTGCTCCTGCTTTTTGTTTGGCAATCTTAACTGTGAACGTGCCTTTTGAAGTGACCGTTCCTTTACCGATTACTTTTTTCTTAGCATTTTGGACATACACACGCGCTTTTTTCTCACCTGTCCCGGTGATTTTCGTTTGACCGGCTGTCACCGGTTTAACTTTTGGTGCAGCTGGTGGAGCGAGAACCGTGACAACCGTCGCTTTACTTGAACGGTTGGCAATGTCTTTCACTGAAACAGAGAGACGGGCTTTCGGTGCCTGTTTGGTGACTTTGACGGTAAATTTCCCTTTACTGTCAACAGACGCTGTTCCGACCACTTTATTTTTTGCATCTTTAATCGTGATCTTACCATTGGCGATTGCCGTTCCCGTCACTTGCGTTGCGCCCGCAAGTACACGGTTGACCTTCGGTGCTGCCGGTGCTTTTCCTGCTAACACTTCTGTCCGTTCTGATGTTACATCAACGCCGTTCGTATAACGAATCGTCAACACCGATTCTTTTTCCTGGCGTGGAATCGTCACACTGTATTTACCGGCTTTTGCCGTTGTTTTTCCTAACATTTTTGAAGTATCTTTTGTATCAGTCAATTTTTTCGTTGACCATACTTCAACTTTCGTGCCGGTCTTCACTTGTCCGCTGACAACAAGTTGGTTGTCATAGACCGGATTGACTTGTCCTTTTAAATGCAGCTGGGAAACAGCACGTGCAACGTTAACTTTTCCATATCCGGATACCGGGCTGACGAATGCTTTAAAGGCCGGCTTTTTATCGGATTCATAGCCGGGCGGATACTCGCCTTCCATGTCAGCTTCTTCATCGTACCAATCATTCGGATTTTCAAAAGCAAGCGGCTCCGCGCTCGTTTGTAAAATTGCTTCGATTTGTTTAGGTGTCAATTTCGAGTCCATTGATGCTAAAATCCCTGCAACAGCTGCAACGTGAGGTGCTGCCATACTTGTTCCGTCCATATAGACCGTATTGCCGTCCGGAACGAGACTTGCAATTTTCGACCCTGGCGCTACAACATCGAGTCCGATGCCATAGTTTGAGTAGTCGGCAACCATACCGAGCGGATTTGTTGCCCCGACAGAAATGGCGTATTCAGAACTAGCCGGGAAACCGACTGTTGAATCGTATTCATTTCCGGAAGCGGCAACAACTGTTACACCACGATCAGCTGCATATTTCATCATGTAGGCCATTGTCCGGCTTTCGCCGCCGCCAAGGCTCATATTGATGACTTTTGCTCCGTGGTCGACCGCGTATTTGATTCCGAGTGCGATTGAATCCGTCTCGCCCTCTCCATTCGCATTCAATACTTTAATCGGAAGAATCTTCGCCGACTGATGAATACCGCGAATACCGTAGCTGTTTTCAAGGGCTGCCGCGATGACGCCTGACACGTGTGTACCGTGACCGTTATCGTCGAGTGCATCTCCCTTTCCATTTACATCAACAAAGTTCTTTTCCTGGGCAATATCGACTTTCCCTTGTAAATCCTTGAGGCGATAATCCACACCTGAGTCAATGACTGCAATCGTGACCGGGTTTAGTTTTTTCCCGGCTTGGTTCTTTTGAAATTGTTCAAAACCAATTCCTGCATTCGGAAACGGTTCAACGTTCGATTTCTGATTGAGTGACCATTGATAATCGTAGTTGATATCACCTGTCGCACGGTATGTCTGAACTTCTTCGACATACTCAACCGCACGTGATGTCTTTAATGATTGTTTAAGGACTGCTGCCGACTGGTTCTTGGCTGTCGGATCTTCCGTGACGATAACAAACTCACCTGTTTTGCCAAGCGACAATTTCTCGACGTCCGGTGCTTCTGTACCGGCAATTCTCATTGTCCGCTCTGTGTGACCTGGCTTCAGTTTGACGATAAATCGTGTTTTTGCTTCAGATTTGACTTGAATGCCAAACGGCTTAAAGGCTTTACTCAAGTCTGAACCACCAATCGTTTCGATACTGGCTTTTTTTGCGACTTGATTGATTTCGGTTGCGATGACTTCTGGAGAAGCGTCACGTGTCAAGGCATGTAACCGATTGACCGCCGCTTCATCCTCTTTTGTTAACGTATACTTCGTTCCGTTGACGAGAGCCGCCATGGCTGGTTTCAACGTTTTTAAGTCTTCATATGTTTGTGTGCGCTTATCTTTATTGAATAAAAGTGTTTTGACGACGTATGGTGACGCTTTATAGTACAACGACGTCAAGCTCCGTCCTTCTTCCGACTGGCTCAATACTTGTTTTTGAATGGCGTGCATCAACGCAAGTAAGGGTTTCTCGTCCGCTGTTTGTTTGAGTGCTTCTTCCGCCATACAACTCATATCACTGATCGGCTCGTATTCAACGGCTAATTTGACATTATTGTAAGTCAAATTGACGCGGGCTGCTTTGGTTGCTTTGCCTTCTTCAATGCTTGGATAATAATCGACTTTGACGTAGTACGGTCCGTCCCATGCATAGGGAACAGCAATCTTCGTCACGTCTTTTGCATTCGGTTCTACAGATCCGCGGTAACGGTCAAACGTCTCATCTTTTGAAGCCATCTCTTGACTTGGATAAGCTGTTACTTCAATCGGCTGATCCGTGTCGATCGATAATTCAAAATGTGTCGCTGTTTTTTCGATCCCGGCTTGATGATCGACCTTATACCAATATGTATTCGTTTCTTCCGTTCCTGTTTCGAGTACGGTTTCTTGTCCTGCCTTTAATAATACGGCTTCTGACAATGCACTTGCTGCTGCTGTTTTCACAGCGGATGGTCCGATTCCGAGTGTCAGAATCAAACAGCTCAGCATCAGCCAAATCGTTAGTTTTTTCACGATGTTCCTCCTCAAGATGTAATCTTACATTGTTTATAGTATAAACAATTTTTGGATAAAATGGATAGTTATTTTCAGAAAGAGTACCTTACATTTTCGAAAGAAAAGGTACCTTCCACGAAAGTGAAAAGTACCTTTCATTTGAATTCAGAGACGTATTGTCCGTATCCTTCTTTTTCAAGATCGGCTTTCGGAACAAAACGTAATGCGGCTGAGTTCATACAGTACCGTAAGCCTGTCGGTTCAGGTCCGTCATTAAAAACATGACCGAGATGGGCATTCCCGTGCCGACTTCTGACTTCCATCCGCTTCATTCCTAAAGCAAAGTCACTTTTTTCAATGATATTTCCTTTTTCCAACGGTCGAATAAAACTCGGCCATCCGGTTTTCGAATCGTATTTATCATTGGAAGAAAATAACGGTTCACCGGAAATCAAATCGACGTAAATCCCGTCCGCTTTCAAATCATGGTACGGATTATCAAAAGCCGGTTCTGTCCCGTCTTCCTGTGTAACTTTATATTGAATATCCGTCAACTTCGCTTTGATCTGTTCGTCAGTTAACTTCGTATATTTCGGTAAATCAAGTTTTGGTTGATCACTCCAGTATTGGTTAATGAAGTCATCACGCCCGGACGCAGCGCGGTAGAATTTATATTTCTTTTCACTTTTCAAGTAATAATCTTGATGGTAGTCTTCCGCCTCATAAAACGGACCGGCTTCAATCAACGGCGTGACGATTTTTTTATCAAAGATGCCGCTGGCAGCCAAATCTTTCTTCGATTGTTCCGCAATCTGCTTTTGCTCTGCGTTCGTATAGAAGATTGCCGTCGTATACGATTCCCCCTGATCGACAAACTGACCGTTCGGATCAGTGGGATCCACTTGACGCCAGTAAACATCCAGAAGTTGTTTGTACGAGATGACCGATGGATCAAACGTGATCAGAACCGCTTCCCGATGACCGGTCGTCTCCGCCGATACTTGGTTATACGTCGGATTTTCAACATCTCCACCGGTATAGCCGGAAATGACTGATTTCACGCCTTTTAACTCTTCAAACGGCGGTTCCATACACCAGAAACATCCTCCGGCGAGAATCGCCGTTTCTTCTTTTGTATACGACAACTCTTTGCTTCCGCTCGATTTTGCCTGTTGTTGTTGGAAAACAAAGTAGCCGCCAATCATGATCGCAATCAATGCCACGACCGAAAGAATCGTCAACATCCGTTTCTTCATCTCCCTCCGCCTCCTTTTTTAAGCTTACGTCGTTCACCCGCGGGCAGATGTCTTTTTTCTAATGTACCTTGATTTCCCACAGTTTGTCGCCCGGTCCGCCTCCATTTGGCACATTCAAAAACGATTCATCTTATTCAGACAGGGAATAAGATGAGAGAACCTAAAAAACCGGGAGGGGTATTTATGTTTGACTATACAGTCAACTCCAATCATTCAACAGAGGAAACGATCGAACGTTTGAAGACAGACCTTGCCGAGATTTCGTTCGGGGTCTTGTGGGAGTTTGATTTAGCGAAGAAATTCGCCGAAAAAGAGTTACCGTTTGACGACCAGTATCATATCCTTGAAGTTTGTAACCCGAAAGAAGCCCATCGTGTCTTATCGACTCAACGGCGGGCCGGCTACTTTTTACCGTGTAAGCTCGCTGTTTATACGGAAGATGGACAAACGAAAATCGGAATGCCGCGCCCGACCTCACTGATCGGTTTGGTCGAAGACGACGAACTGAAGCAAGTCGCACTCGATGTCGAACGACAACTTGTTGACGTCATCGAAAAAAGTCGATTGTAACTTCATCAGAAAAAACGATGCTCTGCTGACGTACAAGCAAAGCATCGTTTTTGTTTTGTTCTTTTACAAAATATCAATCCAGATTTTGATCGCTGTCGCTAAAATCAGGACCGCCAAAATGATTTGTAAAATCTTCGTGTTCATCTTTTTTCCGGCAAACGCGCCGAGCGGTGCCGCAATCAAACTGGCGACGACCATGATGGCAGCAGGACCCCAATCGACTTGTCCTGTCGTAATCTTCCCGACCGTTGCACCAATCGATGAGATAAAGGTAATGGCAAGAGACGAAGCAATCGTCATTCGGGTCGGGATCTTTAGAATGACGAGCATGATTGGAACGAGTAAAAAAGCTCCGGCCGCACCGACGATTCCTGCCCCCACTCCGACGATAAACGCAGCACTTGCCGCAATCCCTTTATTGAAACGAACTTGATCAAGCGGGATATCATCGATGCCTTTTCGCGGAATGAACATCATCACGGCTGCAGTCAGTGCCAACACGCCGTAGACAAGATTGATTGTGTCTTCCGCGAGGACGTTTGAGCCATAAGCACCGATGAAACTCCCAATCAGAATCGCTCCGCCCATATACAGAATCAGCGATTTGTTTAAGAAACCGCCTTTTCGATAGGCCCAAACGCCACCAATCGTCGCGAAAAAGACTTGAATCGCGCTGATTCCGGCGACTTCATGCGCAGAAAAAGCAGCAAATCCGAGCAGTGGTGGAATGTAGAGTAGCATTGGATATTTGATGATCGAGCCGCCAATTCCGACCATGCCCGAGATGTATGATCCAACAAACCCAATTAAAAAAATCGTAATGATAAAACCGAGTTCCATTTGATTCACTCCTTTAAAAAAAGAGGACTGTCGCCAGCCCTCCTTCAACTTGAATTACCCTTTTTGGATCCAGAATTTTAAGACGCTTGCCTCTTCCTCATGCTTCACAAGTTCGTGACCACCTGATTTTGCCCACGCTTGTAAATCTTTTTTTGCCCCTTTGTCCGTTGCATGGACTTCAAGGATTTGACCGGATTCGAGTCCGGAAATGGCTTTTTTTGTTTTGACGATCGGCATTGGGCAGGCAAGCCCTTTTGCGTCGAGTACGAGTTCTGATTTCATGATTGTGTTTCCTCCTGAAGTAAGTTGTTTTTTATTTAACGAACGGCGCAACGGTTGGGTCCGACTTCCATCTCGCGTTGTGCTTCGAGATCAGGCGTCTGTTTCCCCATGTTGGTTTCGCGAATTTCCTGATAGGCATTTGGTTGCGGCGGAAGATTTTCGGTCACCATCTTCCGGAATGTTTCTTCATCTTCGATGTTCAATCCGTGATTGTTTGCGAGTAAAATGTCGAGTTTTTCTGCGACACTGCCGTCTTCATTTAACTCTTCAATCAGCATGAAATGGGCCGGTAAGACAATCAGATCTTTTGCGAGTTCGCGGTACGTTTTGTAAAGCGACTCCCGCAGGTCGCCGACCCAGTCTTCTGCCAGACCGGCTAAATCCGGACGACCAATCGAATCGATGAATAAGATATCACCCGTTAAGAGATATCGATTGTCGACAATAAACGACGTCGAACCGATTGTATGTCCCGGGGAATACAGTGCCCGGACATCGATTTTTGTATCGCCTACTTGAACACGGCTTCCGTCTTCGAGTGCTGCATAATCAAACGTGACGTCTGTCGCGTCTTTTGGTGGCAACCAGTAAGTCGCTCCTGTTTTTTCAGCAATCTCACGTCCGCCGGAAATGTGATCGGCATGAAGGTGTGTATCAAAGACATGCGTGATGGTCAGTTGACGCTCGTTGGCATAATCGAGATAAACATCTGTCATCCGCGCGGCATCCACGAGGACGGCTTCGCCTTCTGAGATGATCATGTATGATAAACAGCCTTTCCCAATCCGGACGAATTGAACGACTTCCCCTTGATCGGCTCCAGTTTCATTTAATGATCCGAGTGAAATCGGCTCCAAGTGTTCGCTCCAGGCTTTCATGCCTCCCGAAAGATACGAGACAGTCCGTCCTGCTTCTTCCAATAAATCCGCTACAAAAATCGACGACCCTTCTTTTGCACAGACGACGAGAACAGGTTGGTCCGCCGGCAGTTGACCTAAAATTTCTTCGACACCGTCGAGTAAATCGAAGTACGGAACATTGAGATATGAAAACTGTTCGCCTTCAATTTTCCAGTCTTGAAACGCCTCTTCATTTCGGACATCCAAGATAAACATTTTTTCACGGTGAATGATTTTTTGCGTGACTTCTTTTGTTGTCATTGCGTGTGCCATCTGATTGATTCCTCCTACTCATAATTTACGGATTAAACGGTTTGATTCGTGTCATACTTCCAGTCACTCATGCCGGGGATCACGTTTTGAACGTTGAACCCTTTTGCATCAAGCTGTTGGCAGGCTAAATCACTCCGACTGCCTGTCCGACAGACGACATAAATCGTTTTCGATGTGTCGAGTTCTCCGATTCGCGTCTCCAGTTCTCCGAGCGGAATACTGACGGCATTCGGGATATGGGAGAACGCATATTCAGCCGTTTCCCGGACGTCCAAGATGAGCGTATCCGGATTGTTGCGAACCGTTTCAACGGTCTCGTTCGTAACAACTGATTTAAATGCCGGTGCTTCTTGCTCGTCACCGGCAGATTTGCGGACGTAATGCCGCAAGACGTCTCCTTCTTCGATTGTTCCAAGATATTGATTCCCGGTACTGTTTGCCCAGGCCCGGAGATCGGCTGTTGATCCTTTGTCAGTGGCCTGAACTTCCACGACTTGACCCGGTTCCAGCGTCTTCATTGTCTTTTTTGTCCGGACGATCGGCATCGGGCAAGCTAAGCCACGTGCGTCGAGTACGATATCTGTTTTAATTGTCTGCAAAAGTATTCGCTCCTTTTTACCTATAGGGGTATATTTAATATTAAATTTTTTAGTTGGTTTTACCTTCGTACGCCATCATGCCGCCATCCATGTTGATGACATCAAATCCTTGTCCTTCGAGATACGTTGTGGCACGACCACTTCTTGCACCAGAACGGCAGACCATGACGTATTGTTTTTTCTTATCGAGTTCGTTCATTTTAAACTCGACGAGACCAAGTGGAATATGAATCGCTTCCGGGATCTTGCCTTCTTTGACTTCATCCACTTCGCGGACATCAATGATGTTGAGTTGTTCCCCGTTTTCAAGCTTTTCCTGTACTTCTTTTGCTGTGAATCGTTTCATCTGTGATTCCTCCTCCTAGTGTTAACGCCAAGCGTTCATTCCGCCCGACACTTCTGTAACCTGGGCATAACCCGCCTTTTTTAATTGTTTGACCGCCTGTTTACTGCGCATGCCGCTCTGACAGATTACGATGACTTCTTTGTCTTTCGAAATTTTGTCGAGTTGTGTCGGCAATACTTGAAGCGGAATGTTTTTAAAGCCTTTAATGTGATTGCCTTTGAATTCACCCGGTGTCCGGACGTCCAAATAAAATCGGTTACGGTCGCCTAACTTCTGTTTTAAGTCCGACGTCGACCATTTGTTGACACCTTTTGTTGGGGCAAACATCCGATAAGCTAGAAACGCAACGATGATTAGAAATACGATGGTCAAGATATCCATTTGTATCATACCTCCTCGAGATTAGATGAACAGGTTGACGTTTCCGTCTTCGGCATCGGCAAGATATGCAGCGACGCCGGCATATTCGATTCCGTCATGCAATTCTTCTTGTTTTAATCCGAGCAAATCCATCGTCATCGTACACGCGACCAGTTTTACGTCTTGTTCTTTTGCCAGTTCAATTAAATCAGGAAGCGGCATCGCATTGTGTTTTTTCATGACGTTTTTGATCATCTTCTGACCGGCACCGCCAAAGTTCATTTTCGAGAGCGGCATCTTGTCGGCACCGCGCGGCATGAATTTCCCGAACATTTTTTCAAGCAACGTTTTATCGGGCTGAATCGGTTCGTCCTTGCGCATCGCGTTTAATCCCCAGAACGTATGAAAAATCGTCACTTCATGGTCGTAAGCCGCTGCACCGTTGGCAATGATATATGCTGCCATGACTTTATCGTAATCTCCACTGAACAATACAATCGTTGTTTTTTTTATCTCTGACATCTGAATAATTCCTCCGCTTATTTTACCCTAAGGGGTATATTTTATTTTAAAAATTTTTTATCTGCTTTTCAATAACAGTTGAACGGCTTCTGCTACGGCCTGTTCATGATTGTCTGCCGTTTCATCGTTCGTCACACAGTCGATGAGATTTTCACTCACGACCAGCCCAATGACACGATCAATCGCACTGCGTGTCGCACTCAGTTGAGTGACAACCTCTTTGCAGGATGCTTCTTCTCTCATCATCCGGGTGATGGCGTGCAGTTGCCCTTCAATCCGGTTCATCCGGTGAATGATTTTATTTTCGTATGTTTTTTCCATGTGAAGAACACGCTCCCTTTTTCGTGTGACCTGCGTCATATTCATTGGCTACATTCCATACAATAATACCTATAGGGGTATAAGTCAACGAAAAAGTTTTTAATCTGCTCCGGAGTGTTCATTCATCCACTTGTGAGACAGACGGGTCGTCTCCCCTTTTAACGTAATAAATTGAAAAACGCGTTGGTCGATTCGGGAATCATCATGTGTCTTAAATCTTTCCGAATCGAGTAAAGTACCCGCCAAACGTTCCGAGAGAATCGAAATTCCTGTCCCGTTCGTGATCAATTGTTTAATCAGCCGATTGGAATACACGGTAATGATCCGTCTTGGAACAATCGCTTGCGTAACTAACCATGTTTCCAGTGCGAACCGGGCGGCTGACCCTTCTTCCCGGTAGATCCACGTCGCCTGCTCCAAAACAAGGCTTTCGTGACCGATGATCCGTAATCGGTCGGTCGCAAAAGGAATCGCCTCGATTTGATGGGAATGATGTGGTCCTTCCACCATCCCTAAATCGATTTCGTGATGAAGTAATGCCTGCTCGACTTGTTCTTGGTTCATCACCCTGGCATCCACTGACACGTCCGGATAAGCGACAAGAAAGTCGTGGATCATTTGTTCTAACATTGCTTCATAGATGGTATGCGTCGCGGCGATTCTTAACGTCCCTCGGGTAATCCCTTCTAATTCATCCATTTCTTGTTCCAAGCGTACCGTCTGGTGCAGAATTTCTTTGGCATGGCGATACACAATCTGTCCGGCTTCTGAGATTTCAATCGTCTTATTAAAGGTATGCCGATGAATCAAACTTTGCCCGAAATGTTCTTCGAGATGCTTTAAATGAAGACTGACCGTCGGCTGTGAAATATACAGCCGTTCAGCTGTTTTCGTAAAGTGTTTTGTTTCGACCAATGTAACAAATGTCTTCAGTTCATTAAAATTCATTTCTTCACCTCATTTATTTTTCTGATCTTTAGTATTAGTATAATTCATTTTCCTGATTAAGACTTTCCCCGTAGAGTCATCTGTATCACTTCACAGAAAGAAGGAACACCTCTTGGAACTATTACTTTTTCTTTTACTCGGCGCCGCGATCGGCATTCTTTCCGGCTTTTTCGGAATCGGTGGAGGCATCATTCTGACCCCTCTTTTATTGATCTTAGGGTACGCCCCCAGCACAGCGATCGTCTTAAGTTTACTGTTAACGCTTGGTTCGACGGTGACCGGCACCTTTGCCCACCTCCGCCAGAACAACTTTCATCTTCGGGATGCGGGTACGATTGGGCTGGCAGGGATCATCGGGTCCGCTGCCGTTACGCCTGTCGTTTTTTGGATGGAACAACACAGCGGAGCAGATATCGTCATTTCCACGCTATACATCGTCCTGTTGCTTCTGTTTGCGATTCAATTTTTAAAACCGGCAAAAAAAATCATCCGCGAGACGCCTGTTGTGCACGCTTCGTTTTATAAATTGGTCGCAATCGGCGGAGCCGCCGGAATTCTATCGTCCTTGATGGGCGTCAGCGGTGGCTTTTTACTCACTCCGCTGCTGATGGGATGGGTTCGTTTCCCGCTCAAACAAGCCATCGGAACCAGTATCGCGGCGGCTACGTTAATTGTCCTCGGTGGGATCACGAGTTACTTCATCTCGGGGACGCAGGCTCCGCTCGGTTTAGGAGTTGTTTTGATTATCGGCGCACTGATCGGCTCACCGCTCGGCGCTTCCTTTCTCAACCTCTTCAGTACACACTTTGTCAAAAAGAGTTTGGGGAGTTTTTATGCAGCCATCGCCACGAGTGTTTTCTTGAAAACGACACACCATGAACAACTTTCGTTACTCCTGCTCGCTTTGTTTACGACCGGATTGATTGGTCTGTTTTTCTATCAAAAAACATTTCAACGTCAAATAAAAGACTGCCCTTAACGGACAGTCTCTTGTTTGATTTTTTCAGGTTTTAAAACTTTGTCTTCCTTCTTTTGACGCATCCGTTCAGCATTCATCAACCCGCCGAGCATCAAGACGACCGACGAAAGATAAAACCATGTCATCAAGACGATGATCCCGGCGAGTTGTCCGTACAGACGATCATAACTGCCGAATTCTGCATAGTAGGAGAAGAATTCCGATACCGCCTGCCAGGCAATCGTTGCAAAAACGGCACCCGGTAACACTTGACGTACCGTCAGCCGGACACTCGGCAGCACGCGGTAGAGCAAGATGAAGAACATCAACAGGAACAACGAACCGAGTCCCCAGCGGAACAGAAACCAGACCCACGAATAGTTGGTGACAAAGTCATTGACGAGGGCAAAATGCGTGATGAAGCGGCGCGTCAGCTTTTCCGCCACCGGAACGAGAAGTGACATCGGTAAGATGACCATCATTCCGATCGTAAAACCAAAGTCCTGCAACAACCCTCTCCAAAACGGTACTTTTCGTGTCACTTCGAGCGCATCATTTAACGAACGGACCAGTGACTGGACCGACATCGAAGCAAGCCAAAAGGCGGCCAGGAAACTGATCGAGGCGAGTTTTAACCCACCGTCATCAAAAATTCCGACGACATTTCTCCGGATCAACTCATACGTCTCTGCCGGTGCAAACGGACGGATCAAATCGAGCACGTCCCCTGACGTAAACGGTAAAAAGGACACCAGTCCCACAACAAATAATAAAAACGGGAATAAGGACAACATCAGATAATAGGCGAGTTGCGCCGACTTATCAAAGAAGGCTTCGCCGAAAAAACGGGCAAATACAGGTTTTAATAATGACATAACTATTTCCTCACTTTCGAATGATTCCTTTCTCTATCCCCCTTTCGGTGCTACTTTTAAACTTTTGTAGTCTTTTGAACTCATAAGTAAGCGTTTAACGATTATCGATTGGCAGAAAGCTGAAGCAGGCGGTACACTGAAACAAGAACATTATTGTGTTGGATAAAAGAAAGGATTCTACGCCGTGCCTACTTTACTTGCCGAAGCCGAACGCTTCTTAACTGACTATATAGAACAATACCCGCAGGACAGTAATCGCCTGCATGAAGTCCGGAATGAAATTTTACGGACTGGAACATATGAACAAACGTCCCAAGAGGTAGCGTACGGGGCAAAGCTCGCCTGGCGCAACAGCAACCGCTGTATCGGCCGCCTCTTTTGGGATCAGCTCCACGTCATCGACGCACGGGATGCTTTAACCATCGAGACGATTCGCGATGCTTTGTTTGAGCACATCAAGTATGCGACGAATGATGGTCGTGTCCGTTCGACGATTACAATTTTTCACCCGGACCGCGTCCGCGTCTTGAATCATCAGTTGATTCGTTATGCCGGATATGAGACACCGGAGGGCATCATCGGGGACCCGAACTCCGTTGCCTTTACCAAACAGTGCCAGTCACTCGGTTGGTCCGGTCAGGGAACCGCCTTTGATGTCTTGCCGTTGTTGATTGAACTCGACGGGCACGTCAGCCTGCATCCGCTGCCGGACGACCTGGTCCTCGAAGTAACGATCACCCATCCCGACTACGACTTATTCGGCGACCAGACCATCAAATGGTACGCCGTGCCGATGATCTCCGATATGCGGCTCGAACTCGGCGGCATCTCCTATCCGTGTGCGCCGTTTAACGGCTGGTACATGGGAACGGAAATCGGCGCCCGTAATTTAGCGGATACCGATCGTTATGACCTCTTGCCGCTTGTTGCCAGACAACTCGGGCTCAATACATCACGGGAACGTTCCTTATGGAAAGATCGTGCCCTCGTCGAATTGAATCTGGCCGTTCTCGATTCGTTTGAGCGGGCGGGAGTAACAATTGTTGATCACCATACGGCTGCCAAACAGTTTGCCCGATTCGAAAAAAATGAAGCCGCGTGTGAACGGGACGTCACCGGTGACTGGTCCTGGCTTGTACCGCCGATGAGCGGTGCCGCGACGCACCTGTTCCATAAAGACTTTGATCCGACAATTAAACGGCCTAACTTTTTTCCCGGTAGTACTCTGGTGGAAGAACCAAGCGTTCCAACCGGTTGTCCATTCCATCAGGAGGTCTCCCGATGAATTACGTCAAGACGCTCCGGGATCAAGTCGGACAAACCCCGTTGATCTTAGTCGGTGCTGTCGTACTTGTCATCACCGACGGACACATCCTGCTCGAACAGCGGAACGAATCGCAGGCGCGGTTCGGACTGCCCGGCGGATTAATGGAATGGGCCGAGTCAACGGACGAAACGGCCCGTCGTGAGCTGTTCGAAGAAACAGGTCTCGTCGCGGAACAGCTGACATTGCTTGGTGTCTATTCCGGAAAAAATTACGTCACGACGCTTGCGAATGGTGATGTCTTTCAAAGCGTGACCCTCGCTTACGTGACAACGGAAACGTCCGGTACGTTACGGATCAGCGAGGAAAGTTTTGCGTTGACCTATTTCCCACTAACGGAATTACCGGACAACATCGTCGGATCGCATCGTGTGATGATTGAAGACTATCTAAATCAAAGTTGACCTGCGTCGCTATAAAGTGAATGACCATACGCCTTCTTCAGTAAACGAAAGAAAGGCGTTTTTGGTTTTATTTTTTAACTGATCGCCCTTTAAATGTTATAAAATGGAAGGATGACATATTATGAAAAGGAGACTATACTTTGAAAAAACTACTTATTACCACCTGTGCCGTAACGTTAATTAATTTCTTACCACTTTCTACAGAAGCGGCTACCACCTCAAAGAAAATCGATCAAGCTTATACAATCGTAGACACTAAAAATAAAAAGTACACCGTTTCTGTCCGCTCTACAAAGGCATCTTGTCATAAGGCTACATCAAATGATTCCTTCTGGTTAAAAGGAAAAGATGAACTTTGTACCGGAAAGTTCACGTTATATCTCAACGGCAAAGCAACCAACTATTCCTACAACTATACAAAAGATAATCCGTATGTCAGAGCGGCACATGATTTCAGAACGAGTGCACAATTAAAGAATACGACAGGATCACCCAACGTGTTTTCCTTATCAACTCGAGAAACTTCATCCCTGATTAGTTTAAAAACGTATTCGATTGTAGATAAAAAATTAGTGCGTCATCCTGGTTCGATTGTTTCTTACGGTATGCGCCCTAAAATGAATAAAAACCTGATCCAGACACCGATCTATGTGAACGGTGGCGAAAAAGTCGGCTTTATTTTCCACGATTTTTCTTTGGTAAAAAATAAATTAGTCGAAAAGGAATCCCACAGTTACCTTTCGCGTAGTTTTAACAGTAAAACATATGACAAAGGACTGGACGAATGGGAGAAATATAGTGCAAGCTTAAATTACTTCGTAAAATAAATCGTAGTTTTCTACAGATTTGAGGTTGTTCCATGATGAACAAAATCATGCTGATCATGCTTGGTGGCACCGGAATCCTGTTTGTGATTTTTGCCATTCTTGTCATGATCAGTTTATGGACCTGACAAAAAGCCGTGATGTGTGGCGTTCCCTCCGTGGGACTTCCACACATCATGGCTTTTTTTGTATCAGATGGTTTGACTCATGACGAATTGCTTCAATTCCCGCTGCTTCCAGCCGGCTTGCCGTAAGTCTTCCCACACTTGTTGATTGGTCGACTGCAACTGATAACGGGTTCCCGTCAAACGGCGTGTCGCTTCTGTCGCGATCCGCGCTACGTCTTTCTCTTCCGTTACAATCGCAAAAATCGACTCATGGGCGGTCGCAATGAACGCACCGTCAAGTTCATAATACTGCGCTTGCGCCCGCTTCATTACCGTCTGGTCTTGTTGCCAGATGTATTCCCCTTGCTGTATGTAGCGTCGCTCAAATGCAACCGCATCAATCTCGATAAGCGGCTCCGTCTGGTCGGCTTCTTCCCGAAGAAAATAGCCGAGTTCGTCGACTGTGCGGTAACCGAATTTCTGGTAGAGCGAAATGGCCGGCTCATTTCCTTGAATGACTTCGAGCATCAGACAATCGACCTTTAACGATTTAGCATAACTTAGTTGTGCATCATAGAGAGCTTTTGCAATCCCAAGTCGCCGGTACTGGGGGTCGACCGCCAGTCCACCGCAGCGCATGACAGCCTTTTTCTTGATCGTCTTCAGGCCGTTCAACCAAATCGCGACCGGTCGTTCGCCGTGGTACGCGATGAATGAATGCTCGAGTTGATTCCAGTCGCGTTCCAGGATTCGTTCTTGAAATACCTCACGTGAAAGACCTAATGGAATCATGTAATCGCTGAATCCCTCTTGCATCACTAAAAATGCGGTTTCTGTATCAGGTGCCCGTTTAATATGAATCATTTCGGATCGCCCCTTTCTCTACAATCGTTCGCTTTTTTATCCCGCCATTCCTGCCGATACCCCAAAAAAAGCCATTCAGAAAAGCTTCTGAATGGCTGCGTCTTATTGATGTAGTTTTGAACGTGTTCTTCCGTAAAGGAAGTAAACCGCAAGTCCAATTCCGGTCCAGATGAAGAAAGCAATCCATGTGAATGTCTGAAGGTTCAACATTAACATGATACATGCGAAGACCGAAAGAATCGGTAAGAATGGAACCAATGGAACTTTGAACGCTCGTTTCAAATCCGGACGTGTTTTCCGAAGGATGATGACGGCGATTGAGATTAATGAGAAGGCAGCAAGAGTCCCGATATTGATCAATTCCGCGAGCGTACCGAGCGGAACGAATCCGGCAATCAATCCAGCTGCTGTTCCTAAAATCCATGTTGCTTTAACAGGCGTATGCGATTTTTCATTAACGTCTGAGAAAATTTTCGGCAATAATCCGTCACGGCTCATCGCGAACAAGAGACGAACAAGACCAAATGTCATGACAAGGATAACTGTCGTCATACCAACGATGGCACCTAAATCAACGAATCCTGCGACCCAGTCTTGACCGGCAAATTTTAACGCCAAGGAAACCGGACTGTCGACACCTTCAAATTGTTTGAACGGAACGATTCCGACCATGATGGCAGATACGACGACGTATAATACGGTGACGATTGCAAGTGATCCTAAGATTCCGATCGGCAAGTTACGGCCTGGATCTTTTACCTCTTCTGCTGCCGATGTGACGGCATCAAAACCCAGGTAAGCAAAGAAGGCAATGGCGGAAGCTTGTAACACACCACTGATACCGAACGGTGCGAACGGTGTGTAGTTTCCTGGCTCAACGTACCAGATTCCGACGACGATGAACAAGATGACGACCGCTACTTTGACAAGAACCATGATATTGTTGACGCGTTTTGTTTCTTTAATTCCCATTGAGAGTAACAGCGTGATGACCATTAAGATCAAGAATGCCGGTAAGTTGAAGAACGTTTCACTTCCTGGTACAGCACCAGGTGCTGCTGTTAACGCTGTCGGAAGATTGACACCGAATCCGGATAATAACGACTGGAAATAACCGGACCAGCCTGTTGCCACGGCGCTCGATGCTAAACCATATTCCAAGATGAGACACCAACCGATGATCCAGGCAACCAGTTCACCGATCGTGGCATACGTGTACGTGTAGACACTACCCGACACAGGAATCATCGATGAAAATTCCGCATAACAGAGAGCAGCTAATGCACAGACAATAGCAGAAATAATAAAGGCAACCGGTAAAGCTGGTCCTGCATACAGCGCTCCTGTTCCTGTTAGGACAAAGATTCCTGTCCCGATAATGGCACCAATCCCGAGTAAGACAAGATCAAAACCTGATAAATGCCGTGCCAGTTTGGAATGACTTTTTTGATCCATCATGACACTGACGTCTTTCTTACGAAGCAAACTCATAAAACACCCTCCGAACTTTCTCTTTTTTCTGAATATTCAAATCATTTTATTAATTGACCTTTTCATCATAACAAACGATGTCAGCTTTTATAAGCACTAGTTTCTGTTTTTTTTCACAAAATGGTCAAACCAGTTTTGTTATTTTACTACAATACAAGTATGTAGCTATGCATTAACGCACTAAAAAAACTCCTCCACCGGTGGGTGAAGGAGTTTTGTTTGGATTACGGACGATCATTTGGATGATCTAAATTCGGACCACGATTGGCGTCCGGATCGATCGGGTAATCGTCTTGTTGTGCTAAATCATTTTCAGGAAGTGCACCCTTTGGTGTACCATGTGTCGGGTTCACGTTCGTAGAAGATGATGGTTTAGAAGCTTTTGGTGCTTGATCTGGTGTGACGTCATCCGCTGCTTTTGACGCTGCACCTTTTGCTGCTTCTTTTAAGCTCGGCTTTGTTGAAGCAGATGACGTGTTGTTTGATGGCAGGTTCGATGTGTCGATGTCTGCATTTTCTGCTTTTTTCTGGAGACGATCGAGGTAACGTGATGCGTTATCACGACCACCTAAACCAAACGCCAGTCCGAAAGCAAGTGCAACAGCACCGAGGATCAAGATGAACGCTGAGTTAACGATTGTCGCTGCTACACCAAGCTGATCAAGTGCCATGAAGACAGCAAGAGCAAGGATGGCATATTTCGCGACGCTTGAAAGAACTTTTAAGTCTGAGTTCGCGAACAGGCTGTCCATTGTACGTTTCACCAAGTTGCTGATGATGATACCGATTGCCAAGATGACGATTGCCGTCAAGACACTTGGAAGGAAAGCAAGGACTGCGCGACCCAGGTCAACCATGAAGTCAAGACCAATCAAGTTGAATGCTTCAACGACGAACAAGACGACGATGACGATTTCAACAAGTGATCCAACGATCGATGACGGTGATGTCGAAGCATTGTTCGCATCCCAGCTACCGATTTTCAAGTGACGTGTTAAGTTGTTGAATCCGAGGCGTGACAAGAGGTCCGCAACGAATTTCTTGACGAAACGACCAACGTAAAGACCAACAAGGATCAAGACGACGCCGATGATGATGTTTGGAATCATACCGAGAACATCGTTGAGCATGTTGATGGCTGGTCCTGTGATTCCTTTAATGTTGAGTTGATCCAGTGCCGAAATCGTGATCGGAATTAAGATCAGGATGAAGACGACTGTACCAAGGATGGAAGAAAGTGATTTTGTATCTTTTTGTTCGTTTGTACCAATATTGAAGCGTGAAGCAAATTTGTCTGTCCCGACAGCATGCAGGAAGTTCGTCACGATATCGCGAACGATTTTCGCCACGAGGAATCCGACGAAGAAGATGGCTGCTGCAGCGATCAGACGTGGGATGAACCCAAGGAACGATGACAACAATTGACTGAACGGTTCCGAAACACTTTCAATGTTAAGCGCACCGAGTACACCTGGTAAGAACAGTAACAAGACAAGATAGAAGACGATTTCGCCTGCAATCTTCGGATAGTTTGACAGATCCGTTTGACCTTGAAGCATTTTGTTCGAACGAATTTTTTCATTCGACATCAACTTCGTTCCACCTTTGACAATGACCATACGGAGAACAACTGCGATGACATATGCAAGAAGTAGAATCAATGCTGCTTTCAAGATGTTCGGGATTGCTGCGAGCAATGTGCTCATCGTATCCGCGAGTGGTCCTGCGATGATATTCAGGTTCAAGATGTTAAAGACTAAGATTAAGACAAATACCATCAAGACCCAGAAAACGACAGTTCCGATAATTTTTTCAGGCGTCCACTTTTTCTTTTGTGGTGGCGTACCTTCTTTTTGCGGTGACAACTTGTTGACGACACCCGATTTTTCTAATGCCTTTTGAATGCCGTTTGCGATCAGCTTCGCAATCAGCCATCCGATCAGGAATACGATAAGTGCTCCTAAAATGTTACCGAGAGTCCCAAGGATCCCGTTGACGTCAAATGACGTCGTGTTCCAAAAGTTGTTCATCCTGCCACGCTCCTTCATCTCTAAATAAATTAATATATCTCCGACACTTCTTTAATTTCCCCCGCTAAAGAAATTACTAAACCACATTTAACCTGAATGTGGGAGTTTGTGAATAGTATTAAAAAAAATGGATGATTCTAGTTAGAACCATCCATTTACAACAAACTATTCATTTTTAGTATTTTACCGTCATGATTTCGTGATGATTCAGAAGTTTGGGCTTACTTTAGACCACTTCTTTTTCCGAGAACTGACTGTTGTAAAGATCAGCATAAAAGCCGTTCGCTTCGAGCAATTCTTCGTGTGTTCCCTGCTCGATGACACGTCCCTGATCCATCACTAAAATCAAATCGGCATCTTTGATCGTCGAGAGACGGTGGGCAATGACAAAGCTCGTCCGTCCTTCCATTAATCGTTTCATCGCTTTTTGAATGAAGATTTCCGTCCGTGTATCGACACTTGACGTCGCTTCATCGAGAATCATGATGGGCGGATCGGCAAGGACTGCACGGGCAATCGTCAACAACTGTTTTTGCCCTTGCGAGATGTTCGACGCTTCTTCATTTAAGACCGTATCGTAGCCGTCCGGTAACGTCCGAATAAAGTGATCGGCGTGAGCCGTTTTCGCTGCTTCGACGATTTCCTCTTCCGTCGCGCCGATTTTCCCGTAAGCGAGATTGTCACGAATCGTCCCGTTAAAGAGCCATGTATCTTGCAACACCATCCCGAATGTCGTCCGTAAATCCTCCCGTGACATTTTCCGCGTATCGATGCCGTCGATGCGGATGACACCGCGGTTGAGTTCATAAAACCGCATCAACAAGTTGATCAATGTCGTTTTCCCGGCACCGGTCGGACCAACAATCGCAACCGTTTGACCCGGTTTAACGTCAATGTTCATGTCTTCGATCAACAGTTGCTCGCCGTAACCGAAGTCGACGTGTTCAAACGCAACTGCTCCGTCAGCTTTTACCAACTGATGCGTCGTTACTTCTTTGACTTCCTCTTCTTCATCTAACAGTTCAAAGACCCGTTCGGCAGCGGCGACCGTCGACTGGACGATGTTCGCGATGTTCGCCGTCTGAGTGATCGGTTGTGTGAACTGGCGAGTATAGGTGATGAACGCTTGAATGTCCCCGATCGAGATACTGCGCTGAGTGACGAGAATCCCCCCGACGACACTGATCAAGACGTAACTGATATTGCCGATGAACATCATCATCGGCATGATGATCCCGGAGATGAACTGGGCTTTTCGGCCCGCCTCATACAACTCGTCGTTGACGGCATCAAACTGTTCAACGGCTTTCCGTTCATGTCCAAACGCCTTGACGACGGGATGACCGGTATACATCTCTTCGACGTGCCCGTTTAATTGTCCGAGGGTCCGTTGTTGATCGGCAAAGTATTTTTGTGACCGTTTCAAGATTGGACGAATCGCAAAAATCGAGATGGGCAATGAGACGAGCGAGATTAACGTCAAGAGCGGACTGATCGTCAGCATCATGATCAAAATCCCGACAATCGTCACGATCGACGTGATGAACGACGTCACACTTTGCTGCAACGTACTGCCGATCGTATCGATGTCATTCGTGACCCGACTGAGCGTCTCTCCGTTCGGACGACCGTCATAATACTTGAGCGGTAACCGCTCGAGTTTCTGATTGACGTCTTCGCGCAAATCATAGACCGTCTTTTGGGCGACACTCGACATGATGTATTGCTGGATGTAACTGAACAGACTGCTGATGACATACAGTCCGGCGAGTAATAACAGAATCTGTCCGATTTTCGTAAAGTCGATTTCAGCACCGGGTACTCCTTGGAACTTGGCATAAGCCCCTTCAAACAGTTCCGTGATCGCCGTTCCCATGATTTTCGGTCCGGCAATCATGAAGACCGTACTGAGAATCGCAGCGATGAAGACGGCAATCAGTGCCGTCCGGCGGGGTTTCAGATAGCCGAGCAACCGACGGAACGTCGCTTTGAAGTTTTTTGGTTTTTCGCCCATCATCATCATGTTCCCGCCGCCGGGACCACCACCCGGTCCACCTGGAGGACCACCGGCAGGACGTTTTGTTGTACTTGCACTCATGCGATCTCCTCCTCTGACAGTTGGGATTTGACGATTTCTTGATAGACGTCGTTTGTTTCATACAGTTCGTCATGCGTTCCGATTCCGGCAATTTTACCTTCTTCGAGAACGATGATCTGATCGGCATCCATGACTGTGCTGACACGCTGGGCAACGATCAAGACGGTTGCGTCCTCCGTTTCCTGCTTCAAGGCTTTGCGTAAAGTTGCATCGGTTTTAAAATCAAGCGCCGAGAAACTGTCATCAAAGACATAGATGTCGGGTTTGCGGACAAGCGCCCGGGCAATCGACAAGCGTTGTTTTTGACCACCGGAGACGTTCGATCCGCCTTGTTCGATGATCGAGTCATACTGACTCGGCATCCGTTCAATGAAATCCGTCGCTTGGGCGACACGCGCCGCATGTTTGATTTCTTCGTCCGTCGCGTCCTCTTTCCCGAAGCGGATGTTGTCCGCAATCGTTCCCGTGAACAATAACGCTTTTTGCGGCACAAAACCGATTTTCGAACGTAATTCCTCTTGCGAGACAGCTTGACTGTCGACGCCGTTGACTTGAATACTGCCGTCCGTCACGTCATAAAACCGGGGAATCAAATTGACCAGCGTTGATTTTCCGGAGCCGGTTCCGCCAATCACAGCCGTGATTTCACCTGGACGCGCTGTAAAGCTGATGTCCGATAAGACCGGAGATTCGGCTCCCGGATAACTGAACGTCACCCGGTCAAAGACCAGTGTGCCGCGTTCGCGGTCGGCGGAAGCTGTTCCGGCGTCGACCATCGTCGGCTCCATCTCGAGGACTTCATTAATCCGTTTCGCCGAGACGGCCGCCCGGGGAATCATGACGAACATAACCGATGCCATGACGAGGGCAAACATGATTTGCATGACGTATTGAATAAAGGCCATCAAATCTCCAATCTGCATCCCGCCGTTGTTGATCCGGATGCCACCGAACCAAATCACACCGACGACGGTTAAGTTCATGACGAGCATCATGACCGGCATCAAAAAGGCCATGATTTTATTGACTTTGATCGAGACGTCCGTCAAATCGGCATTTGCTTTTGTCAGACGGACCTTTTCTTCCGATTCCCGGTTAAAGGCCCGGATGACACGAATCCCGGTCAGATTTTCCCGTAAGACGAGATTCAAGCGGTCGAGCCGTTTTTGGACTTGTCCAAACAGCGGAACCCCTTTCCAGAGGATCAACAGAATCGACACGACCAAAACCGGCATCGCGGCGACGATGACGAGTGACAGTTTGGCGTCTTTCGAGACGGCCATGATTAATCCCCCGACAAACATGATCGGCGCGCTGACGACCATCCGCAACATCATGATGACGACTTGCTGGACTTGCGTGATATCGTTCGTCGTCCGCGTAATCAAGGACGCCGTTCCGACTTGATCAAACTCTTGTAGCGTAAAGCGTTCGACGTGGTTAAAGACTTTTCGGCGGATGTCGCGTCCAAGCCCCATCGCGGCTTTTGAGGAATAGTAGCTGGCGGCAATCGCGGCGAGTGCACCGAGTCCGGTAATCCCGAGCATGACCGCACCGATTTTCCAAATGTACGCCGTATCGCCCGTCACAACCCCTTTATCGATGATGTCCGCCATCAAGGTCGGTAAATACAAATCGGACATCGATTGGGCGAAGACGAGAATCAAAACGGCGAAGACGGCCCATTTATAGGTCGTCAAATTTTTGAGTAACTTAATCATCTGCACAGCCTCCGTTTCCTGGTGACAAGATGTTTTTTAATCCGTCTGCAATCTGCGCATGTGTCTCTAACATCTGTTCAAAGACAGTCGGATCAATTTGATCAAGGACTTGTTCGAGCTGCTGTTGCATGCCCGCTTCCTGCTGTTTGATGTCCGTGATGAATGTTTCTCCCTGTTTACTAAGCGTCAGGACGACTTCCCGCCGGTTATCCGGATTTGTTTCCCGAATGACCCAGCCTGATTGGACGAGTCCTTCAATCGACTGACTGAGCGTGCTTTTCGGGAGATGCGTATGTGCGGCAAGCTCCTTTTGGGTGATCGGGTTCCTTGGCGCCATCGTCATCAGGCTATGGAATTGTGGTAAGCTCAGTCCATTTTCCTGTGCCGTCTGATGGGCTGCCCGGACAAGATGCCGCTGGACATTCCAAAAGGATTGCATCATGGCTGTCGAGCGCACCGGCTCACGTTGTTCCGTTTCCATCCTTCCACCTCCATGTTCCATTTCGAATCGTTCCATATCGAACGATTATCTACATAAACTAAATTACGCCGATTAGTTCAGAATGTCAACGAATAAACAATGTGAAAATGCACATAATGTTTTACGGAAAATATCATAAAAAAAAGCCCAATCAAAATTGGACTTTCAAACTATTTTTGAAGTTAGAAATAAACAGTCATTCCGGCTCGATATGAACATGAATGTCGTAGACGCCGTACTCGTCTGTCAACGTATCTTCGACCTTCGTCGCGATATCGTGTGCTTGATGGACGTTTAACTGGGAGTTGACGAGAATCACGACATCGACAACTTCGTTGTTACCGTAATTCCGGCCTTTGATCGATTTAATCCCTTTGACGCCGTCAAGATCATAAATCACATCTTCATACATTTTAAGTTTATGTTCATCAAACCCGTCCGACAGCTCATGAGACGCTTCCGAGAAGATGTCCCATGCAGTCTTACAGATCAAGAACCCGACGATGATCGCTGTCACGACATCGAGCCACGGCATCCCGAACTGGGAACCGACGATTCCGACTGTCGTCCCGATACTGACCCAGGCATCGGACAAGTTGTCCTTCGCGGCCGCCATGACCGCCTTGCTGTCGATTTTACGTGACAAGTTCCGGTTGTAACGGTAGACGAAGTACATCACGATGGCAGAACCGATCCCGACATAAGCAGCAATCAAATCCGGTGACTCCTGTTTGCCTTCGAATAACGTCGAGATCGTATCAATCAAGACTTGCAGACCAACTGCCATCATAATGAAGGAAGCGACCATCGAAGCAATCGTCTCACTTTTCCAGTGCCCGTATTTATGATCATCGTCTGCCGGACGTCTTGAGATCCGTAATCCGATTAAGACGGCAATCGATGCGATGATATCGGTCGTATTGTTTAAACCATCTGCCCGTAAGGCAGCGGAATCGGCTGTGTAGCCGACAATCAATTTAATGACGGATAAGACAATATAAGCAACGATGCTGATGATGGCACCGCGCTCGCCAAGCTTTAAATTATCGTATTTTTGTTGATCCATTTGTAGTCGCCCCCACTCGCTCTGTCGATTAGCAAACCTCATCGTAACAGGTCGAAATCAAGTGGGTCTATAGAAATCATTTTGCTTAAAACTAGTTAATTAACAAAAGACCAAGAATGTTTCCTGGAGGCAAATCATCTTTTGTTGTTGCACAGCAATTCTTGTGCAATTTGCACATACTTCAGAAGTAATCTTCTCCAACAATTTTGCGAAAAATACTTATCGTGTAATCATAATTCGTGCATCTTGCGCCTGGAATCAGTAGACTAAAGATACACACACCAACAGGGGGAACTAACACATGAGTAACTACATTAAGAGCGAAGATACGTTTAAAGAATTGATTGCAAGCGACACACCGGTCATCATCAAGTTCGAAGCCGACTGGTGCCCGGACTGCAAACGGATGGATTACTTCATGCCCGATGTCGAGGCGCAATTTAAAGAATTGCCAATCTATACGATCGACAAAGACGAGTTCCCGGAAATCGCATCGGACAACGTCGTCATGGGGATTCCAAGCCTGCTCGTCTTCCAAAATAACGAGAAACTCGGTCACTTGCACAGCGCCAATGCAAAAACTCCGGAAGAAGTCACAGACTTCCTCAAGAAAAACTTCAACTAAACAGACGAAGACCCACTTTCCAAAATGGAAGTGGGTCTTTGTTCAGCGTTCGCAGGCGATGCCGTCTTTGTCACGGTCCTTTGATTTGTTGAGGTTATATGTTGCTAAGCTGACATATGCCGTATATTGTGTCTTTTTGTAAATGGGTTTTCCATTTTTGTCGTAACCGGTCCGGTTCTTCAGACCTTTTTTATTGGCGACACCGCCTTTATAAGTTTTTTGCATCTCCGTACAGTTTTTAAAAGCTTTTGCTTTTGTTGCCGCATGACCTTCAGTGGACGTTACACCGATTAAAGAAACACTAAGTACACCTGTCAAAATGAGTTTCACTGCTTTGTTCATGGAAATCCCTCCCTATTTTTGAAATACCAAGATTTAATGATAATTCAATTATAGAGGATTTGTTTAGAAGATAGTCTTTATTTTCAATTTCCGCACTATATTTCCCATCATTTCACTATTAAAAAATCTCTATGCACAGGCAAACTGGTTGAACGACAACCAGTCTGTCTTCATAGAGATCTTTTAATTCATACGATATGTTCAAAACGAAGTCGATTCATGCACGTCAGTACCGCAATTGCTTCGCCTCTAGTTTTTTGTACCGGACACTTAATCCGATTGCCAACAAAATATAAGCAAACCCGGCAAACAGCGCAAAATGTGCGTACATAATATTGAGCCATGTATTAAAGCCAAATAACGGTACCACGAACAGATAGTAAAACGGATATTGAATGCCTGATAGGATATCAAACCAAGAATAACCTAGCCAGTACCTTCCAAAAAACGTCACTACGTACACAACAATTCCTGCAATAAATCCGAAGCGCAGATAATTAAAAACAAACAAAAGTGTCTTTTCTTCACGAACAAACACAACCGAACCAATTAAAAACATGAGCCAGATACATGACGCTCCCAGTTGAAGCAAACCAATCGAACCGTCCGGATATATACTCGCCGAGGAGACATTGATGCCGATTGACCCAAGTAAAAGTATGGTAAACCATACGAGGTATTGTTTCATCGAACGAACCATGACTGCATTCCTCCTAGTTTTAGTGACATTCTCCGCTCTCATACTTCTCATTCATTAATTGGATGTAAATCCCTTTTTTCTACCTTAACAAAAAACGTACGTTTTCTCTACCCCTATTAAATGAAAAACAGGCAAGGGCGATGAATTCGACCTTGCCTGTTCGACGACGTTACGCTTCTTGTGGAAGTGCTGCCTTATGCGTCTGGATGACATTCGCATACCAATGCGCGCTGTCTTTCCAGATTCGTTCCTGTGTATCGAAATCGACATAGATGATGCCGAATCGTTTGTCGTACCCGAAGCTCCACTCGAAGTTGTCGAGTAACGACCAGAGGTAATAACCGGCGATGTTCATGCCTTCCTCATTCAGATCAGACACGGCTTGCAGATGCTGCGCGACGTAATCGATCCGGTTTTGATCGTGCACTTTCCCGTCGACGAGCCGGTCGTCAAAGGCTGCACCGTTTTCCGTGATGAAGATCGGCAGGTCCGTATACTCGGCCCGCAACCGGCGGATCAGGTCTTTGAACTCACTTGGTGCGATATCCCAGCCCATGCCGGTTTTGTCGTAATCCGAGTAGGCGTCTTTGTGTAAGAAGTCACTCGCAGCGCTGAACTCAACCAAGTTCCGGCTGTAGAAGTTGATCCCGAAGAAATCACACGGCGTCGAAATCGTCGCGAGGTCTCCCGCGTGGATGAAGTCGTACGTATGAACGTATTTTGAGAACAGGTTCATCATGTCGATTGGATATTGTCCTTTGAAGATCGGATCAAGGAACCAGCGATTCGCGTACCCATCGGCATTGTTCATCGCAATCTGATCGTTGACGGAATCCGTCTTTGCGTACTTCGGTGCCAAGTTCAACGTGATGCCAATCGGCGTCGTGGACTGGAATTCCCCTTTCAGCAGTTCAACGGCTTTTCCGTGTGACAACAGCATGTGGTGGACAGCCCGGACTGCTTCGTTCATGTCCGTATGTCCCGGTGCATGCTGACCGAGGTGATAGCTCAAGAAGCCGGCACACCATGGTTCGTTATGCGTGATCCACGAGTCGACGATGCCGTCGAGCTCTTCGAAGCAGACGCGGGCGAAGTCGAGGAACCAGTCAACCGAGTCGCGGTGGACCCAACCGCCTTCTTCATGCGCCCACATCGGGAGATCCCAGTGGTAGAGCGTGACGGCCGGTTTGATGCCTTCTTCCTGCAGACGTGTTGCCAGTGTCTTATAAAATGCCATCCCTTCCGGATTGAACTGCCCTTTGCTCGGGAAGATCCGTGGCCAGGCAATCGAGAAGCGGTATGTGTCGACGCCCAGTTGTTTGATGTGCTGAATGTCTTCTTCAAACCGGTGGTAATGGTCGCAGGCGACATCGCCGTTGTGTTTTTCAAAAACTTTTCCGTCCGTATCGCAGAACGTATCCCAGATCGACGGGGTACGACCACCCTCGTCGTGTGCGCCTTCGATTTGGTACGAGGACGTCGCCGTCCCGAAGACGAAATTCGGTGCAAATTTCATAGATGTAAGCTCCTTTAACAGTTTATTCTTTGACGGCACCAGCTGAGATGCTGCTGACGATGTATTTCGAGAGGAACAAGAAGGCGATCATAATTGGTACGACGGAAATCGCGATTCCGAGATAGAGCGAACCGAGGTTTTCGGCGACTTGTGATCCTTTGAGGAATCCCATCAAGACCGGTAACGTATACTTTTCCGGTGAGAACAGCAATACGAGCGGCATGATGTAGTTGTTCCATGAACCGATGAACGTAAAGATCGACATCGTGGCGATCGCCGGCATCATCATCGGCAAGGCAATCGTGTGGAAGATGCGCATTTCGCTCGCGCCGTCCATCCGTGCTGCCTCAATCAAACTCGGGTGCATGACCGTCTGCAGGTACTGACGAACGAAGAACACGGTGAACGGACTGGCAATCGCCGGAACGATCAACGGGATGAAGCTGTCGAGTAGACCCAAGTTCTTGCTGAGCTCGTAGAACCCGATCAATCCGAGTTGTCCTGGGATCATCATCATGACGAGCATGAAGACGAACAGGACGTTTTTTCCTTTGAACTGGTAGAAGGCAAATCCGAACGCTGTCATCGCCGAGAAGTAACCCGATAGGACGGTGACGAGGACGGCGATGATCAGACTGTTCTTGAAGCCGGACCAGATGTTGACGTAAGAGCTTAAAGCGGCATAGTTTTCAGCGAGCGAGTTCCCTGGAATCAATGAGAAACCGGATAACACTTCTTCGTTCGAGCGGGTCGCGTTGATGATCATCATCAAAAACGGAATGATACAAGCGATCGTCAAGGCAATCAGTCCGACGTAGATCAGACTTTTCCCGAACCAGGCTTTTTTCTGTTTCGGTGGTGGGGTCAATTTCAGTGGACGTTCTGAACGGTCCGGTTGATCTTCCGTTTGTGGCACGATCCGACGTGCTTCTGCATTTCGTTCCATCGGTCAGGCTCCTTTCGCTGAACGTTCTTTTCGGAACATCCCTTTGAAGACGATGATTGAAAAGACGAGCGTGATGGCAAACAATCCGTATGCGACCGCAGCGGCGTAGCCATAGTTGTTGTATTTAAAGGCTTGATTGTAGAGATACAGGACCATCGTGTTCAGGGCACCATCCGGCGCACCGACACCGTCCGTGATCAACATCGGTAAATCGAACAATTGCAGTCCGCCGATCAGTGACGTGATCATGATGTAAAGCAGGATCGGTTTTAAGAGCGGCAATGTGATCCGCGAGAAGATTTGCCAGCGTGTCGCACCGTCAATCAGTGCCGCTTCGAAATAATCCTTTGAGATGCCCGATACGCCGGCCATGACGACGATGAACGAGTGACCGAGCCACATCCAGGTCAGGATGAGGGAGACGGAAATCTGTGCTGTGACCGGTTGCGTCAACCAGTTGATCGGCTCTGAGATGATGCCGATTTTGAGTAACATCATATTGAGTGAACCGTGCTGCCAGTCGAGCAGGATACCGAACAATAAGGCAACCGAGCTGATTGTGATCAAGTTCGGCAAGTAGAATGTCGCGCGGAAAAACGCGAGCCCTTTCATCTTGAGCTGTAAATCCGAGAACAGTAAAGCGAGCATCAAGGCTCCCCCGATTTGCAGGATGAAGTTCAGTCCCCAAATCTTGATCGTATTGAAGAACGCTTCAATGAAGTACGTATCTCCGAGCAAACGCGTATAGTTCGCGAGTCCGACGAGTTGTTCGCCTTCTGCGCCTGTGTAGTTGGTGAAACTGTAATAGAACGTCAAGGCAACCGGATAGATGCTGAAGATCAAGAAGACGATCCAAAACGGTGCGATGAACAGAT
The DNA here is from genome assembly GCF_043359615.1 of Exiguobacterium sp. S22-S28. Classification (NCBI taxonomy): domain Bacteria; kingdom Bacillati; phylum Bacillota; class Bacilli; order Caryophanales; genus Exiguobacterium; species Exiguobacterium sp. S22-S28. Next base: position 116,319 of record NZ_JBHFFC010000014.1, read on the forward strand.
AACCATGGCGATCAAGTTTTTTCACAGGTCAAACCCCTTTCTTAAACAAGAAGAGGTGAAGCGAGGACCGCCCCACCTAGACTCCTTATTCCGGTACTTTACAGCATTTCCGATCATGAGCGCTCATTCTTAGGAATGGGATGAACACTCATTCTGATACGGAGTGCTATTAAGTAAAACGAAGATATTGAAACTTCTTGTTTCGTAATAGCAACAACTTTTAGTACAGTACGGACTATAAAATGGTGGAATATGGGTATTATAAATATATAACCAAGAACCCTTGCTACTATTTCTCTCGTCAACCATCATTCCTTTTTAACCTCGCTATAGAAAAAAAGAGATTCCTTCTTAATGACTTAGAAGCACGTTTTAAGCAATTTGTGAAAAAGATTTTAAGAGAGTTAGAAATCATGACGAGTTCCTTGGAATGCGAGAAAGATCTCTCGCAGATAGTGCTTAACGCGCCGCAAACACAAGGTCCCGCCGACATGAAAATCAAAGGGGTGACTTTTAAAAGTTGAGAGAGTAATTTCACACGCAAAGTCTTTGGGCACGTTCCTACTTCGTTTTTACGGCCGGTAATGTATCGTATGAGACAATTAAACACACAGAAACAAGGGGTGAAATCATGGCTCAGACCTTGACGGTGAATATCAAGCTTCATCCTACCAAAGAGCAACAATCTATTTTGAAACGCATGATGAGCAGCTATATCCATACAGCCAATCAGCTTGTTTCAGACATGATCGAATCCCAGAGCATGTTGAAATTGACAAGCAAGCATATCCATTCGCATTTGCCTAGCGCTGTTAAGAATCAGGTTATTAAAGACGCTCAAAGTGTATTCAAAAAAGCGAAAAAGTCAACATACAAAATCATCCCCGTCCTCAAGAAACCCTATTGCACATGGAACAATCAGAATTACTCGTTCGATTTCGAGTCCATCTCTCTTCCGATCATGATAGATGGAAAGGTAAAAAAGACTGCAATTCGTGCCGATATTGTCGATCCACATAATCGTAATTTCTCACTTCTTAACAACAAATTAGGGACGCTCCGTGTCACAAAGAAATCGAATAAATGGATGGCACAAATTGCTGTCACACTCCTCACGACAGAAAAAAACGGAACGAAGTTGCTTGGTGTGGACTTAGGTCTAAAAGTACCCGCAGTGGCAACGACCGATTGCGATCGAACCAGATTTCTTGGAAATGGTCGAGAAAACAAATACATGAAACGGAAGTTTCGTGTGAAACGCAAAGAGCTAGGTCAAAAGAAAAAGTTAAACGCGATCAAGAAACTAAACAATAAAGAGCAACGCTGGATGAAAGATAAGGATCACAAGGTAAGTCATGGAATCGTTGCTTTCGCGAAAGAGAACAACATTTCTGTCATTCGTTTAGAAAAACTAGCGAACATACGACAGACGGCAAGAAAAAGCCGTAAAAACAATAAGAATCTACACACATGGTCATTCTATCGCTTGGCGATGTTCGTCGAGTACAAGGCAAAACTCGCAGGAATAAAGGTCGAGTATGTCGATCCGGCATATACTTCTCAGACATGCCCTTCTTGCGGAGGACACAATAAAGCAAAAGATAGAACATATTCTTGTTCATGTGGGTTCAAAAAACACAGAGATATTGTAGGTGCGATGAATATTCGATACGCACCTGTGGTTGACGGTAACAGTCAATCAGCCTGAGAACCTATACGGTCTGTCTCAGGAGGGGTGATGGCACACCCTCATCTGAAGGCTTGAGCAAAACAGAAATGGACTGCGCTCGCACAAGCACTTCAGAATCCCACGATTTCAATCATGGGGTTGTCACGTCCGGATACGCATTTTTGACTTTTTTGTAGAATTCAGCAAGTGCTTCGTCTTTTGATTTTTTACCTTGGACATATTCCATGACCGACGCACCGTATAACGTATCAAGCTGCTGGTCGTACTTCGTCACGATTCCCGGTGTGATCTTGTCTGCTTGATCGAGGAAGAACTCGTAATTGTTCTGTCCGCCGAGGAACTCATCTTTGAAGTCGGTTTTGATTTTGTCAGTAACCGGTTTATAAGCCAGGACGTCCCCTGTTTCTTTCGCCCAGTCTGTCAAGAACGCTTCGTCTTGCGTCATCATCTTAACGAAATCATACGCAAGTTTTTGTTTCTTCGAATCTTTGTAGACACCTAACCATGTACCGCCCCAGAAGTATGGGCTCGGTCCGCTTGTGACAGCCCAGTCACCTGCTGATTTCTTCGCGTTTTCTTTTAAGACACTGTGTAAGCCCCATGTTGGAAGGACATACGAGAAGATTTCTGTTTCAGTTTCTTTGCCGTTTTCTTTGACTTTAACCGGCTTGTCCATCCCGGCGAACCATGATGGTGACCACTCCGGTGCAAGTGCCGTGTATTGTTTTGTCCGTAATTCTTTTGCGTAATCCATGTAGTTTTTCTTGTCTTCCGTCACGACGAGTTCCTGTTTGTCGTTGACCCAAGCTTCCGGCTCATTTCCTTGTGCGAACCAACGGATCGATCCTTCATCCGGGAACATTTTGTAGCCTTTGCCTTTCATCTTCTCAGCAACTTCGAAGACGCCGTCCATCGAGTTCATCATCGCACCGATTTCTTTTGGATCATCTGTGCCGAGAACTTTTTTCGCGATGCTTCGTTTGTAGTAGACGCCACCCGGTGTCGTTTGCCATGAAAGGGCACGAACGTTACCGTCTTTGTCTTTCCCCATGTCATAGACATACGGGATATAGTCGTCTTTGACGTCACCCGCATTAAATGGTTTTTCCGACAGGTTCGCCCAGTAGCCGGCATCAACCCATTGTTTTAAGAAGGCGATTTCGCCTGTGAAGATATCCGGTGCGCCCACGCCGCTCTCAAGTGCCGGCTTTAACTTCGTCGGGTAGTCGGCGATTGGAACGATCGTCAATTCGACTTTGACGCCGTTTTTCTCTTCGAACTTTTTGATTGGCTCTTTTAACTCATCCGTGAACGACCAGATTTTCAGGACTTCCTTGCCACCGCTCGTTTTTTCCTCTTCGCCGCCTGAACATCCTGCTAAAACGCTTGCTGTTAATGCGCCGACTGTTAACACGCTGACTAACTTCTTCTTCATGTCATCCCATCCTTCTCGTCTGTTGGTAGTCTATTAAGTAAGCGGTCTCATTTATTATCCAAAAATATCGAAAGCGCTTTCGTAAATGGTCTAAAAAAAGTTCCGAAAGCCCTTTCGGAAACGTACAAAAAAATATCATGTATTTCGAAACCGCTCTCGCGTTTTCTCGAAGACAACCTGCGAGAGCGATTCCGAAAAAAAATTATGGTTTTACGGGTCCTGTCGACTGACGGACGATCAAGTCAACTGGAATGATATCCGTCGTCATGACACGTCGTTTGTTGACGATTTGTTCGATTAACAATTCTGCTGCATGCTGCCCGATTGTTTCCGTATCTTGCCGGACCGTCGTTAGCTTAGGTGTAATAAACTTAGCCAGTTCGATGTCATCATATCCAACAACCGAAAGATCTTCCGGAATCCGTAAACCGGCTTCATGAATCGCATCAATCGCCCCGATCGCCATTTGGTCACCTGCGACGAAAACAGCGGTTGGACGTTTCGGTAAGGCAAGCAACGTCTGCATCGCCTGTTTTCCTTCTTCAACCGAAAAGAATCCTCCGTTGACGATATACCCGTCAGGAATCGGTAGTGCTAAACGTTTCATTGCTTGCTTATACCCTTCAATCCTGGCAGATCCTGCGTCAGTCGTCTTATCCCCTGCAATATGGGCGATTAATCGATGACCCAATTGGTATAAGTGATTAACTGCCAATTCGCCTCCGGTAAGGTTATCTGAAAAGACAACACTGCAATCGGTGCTGTCCATGTCGACAACAACGATTGGAATCGAACTTTGAATCAGTTCCTGAACATGCTTGTCCATTTGATCGGAACAGATGACGACGATGCCGTCGACCGCCCGATGCCGGAAATGCTCGAGGTAACTCATGTCCCGATTGCGGAGATTCCGCGAGGCGAAGATCAAGTCATAACCTTGTTGTTCTGTTGCTTTCCGGAAACTTTCGATGATCGCATTGAAAAACGGATGCATCATCCCGACTCCATGTGCTTCCGAGAACATGACGCCGATCGTCCAGGATCGTTTCGTCGAGAGCGACTGGGCGTGGGCGTTCGGTAAGTAGCCCATATCGGCTGCTGCCTGAACGATTTTTGCTTTTGTCTTCTCACTGACGTCGGAATAATTATTTAAGGCTTTTGAGACCGTCGTGATCGAAAAACCGGTTATTTTCGCTAAATCATAAATTGTACCCATATAACCACTCCATTTCACCGAAAGCGCTTTCGATAAATTTAGTATAGGTCGGAATCTGGAAAGACGCAACCATTATTTGCGAATTTATTTGGAATTAAAAAAATAAATGATATCGCTTTCATTTTTAATCAGGAAACCCTTTAAATAAGAACAAATGTTTGGTATACTATAAGCATCAGTCAGCCGTGTTCAAATGGAGAGGAGCATTATCATGCCGATTACCCCTTATCTGGTCTTTAACGGCAATACCCGTGAGGCGATCCATTATTATGCCAAAATCTTTGGGCAAGACATTCCTGACATCATGGAGTTTGGTCCCGGCAATGGTCCGGACGGTCAACCGTTTGAAAAAGACGTCCAGTCGCTTGTCCTGCACTCGCAATTAATTATTCACGGCACACGCGTCATGTTTTCCGACGCGATGCCGCACGATCCTGTGGCGATTGGACAAAATGTCACACTCGCCCTGCATCTGCCGGACATCCAAATCATTCACGAGACATTTGATAAACTGGCGCAAGACGGCAACGTCATCATGCCGATCCAAAAAACATTTTGGAGTGAAGCTTACGGTATTGTCGAAGATCCGTTTGGTGTGCAGTGGCAGCTCAACCATGAAGTGAGTGAAGTGACGGCTTAAACCACAACCTCCCCTGCTCAAATGAGCAGAGGAGGATTTTTTATGTAAAATCAATTTTCTTTGTCTTTCAAGAGTGTAAGATGACAAACTTATAAAACTGCTTCATCATTTTAGGTTCTATTAGCTTTTTGTTGGCAGAATAGTTGTCATATTAGTTTTCAGGACACTACATACCAATATTTTTATTAGATGATAAAGAAGGAGGAGAATCTATGCGTAAAATCGATTACGTTATCTTTTTCATTTTATTTTTCTTATTGAACCTTTTAAATTTCCTTGGGACGCCGGATTGGAAGGAAATACTCGCTATTTTTATAGCTGCTACGCTTGAAGCATTCATTGCGGGAACAATCACGAATGTTATTTCACGGGTCTTCTTTAAAAAGCGTTAATTTAAACGGAAGAGTGACGGATTTCGTCGGGTGTTACTTTTTTTAGATCATACCGATTTTTTTCAAGGTGTTATAGAATGGTTAAAATCAGATGTACCATTATCTACTGTGTAAGAAAGGAGGCGTCTCAAGAAATGAACGAGATTCTTTTACAAAAACAAGCGACGATCAAACGTTGCATCACTAGAATGAACGAAGTCTACAATAATGACTCCAAAAATTTAAGTGATTTAACCAGACAAGATAGCATCATCTTAAATTTGCAACGGATCTGCCAAGCTTCTATCGATATGGCGATGTATGTCGTAAGTACACGAAAACTGGGATTACCTAAAGCAAGTCAGGATGGATTTAAACTATTAGAGGAAGCAGACTTTATCAATTCTTCCCTATCTACAAGTCTAATGAATATGATGGGATTTTGTACTATCGCAATCCATGACTACCCGTCACTTGATTTAAGTATTCTCCAGGCTATTTTAGAGAAGCACATAGATGATTTCTTAACATTTGCACAGATTGTTATCCAGTTGGAAGACTGACAAATCTTCAAGATTCAACTTCCTCATCGTCTAAACGTCTCAAGGCAAAGCCATTTGTCACGTAGAGTTTCCAACAGACAAATCGAATAATCCAGGAATCCTTCATTTCTAAGCATAACGTAAGTGGTAGTAGTTCAAGGCGTATTCATTTACTTGGCCACTCGAAACCCATTTCAGAGAAAGAAACTTTACTCTCTTGCATCCCTTCTGCATCTACGGCATCTAGTGCTTGAATATTCTCTGCGGATAAAGTAATAGTTCTCGCGGGATTTTTCAACTTCAAGTGATACAGTTTTTTTAATAACGTCAGCTGTTGTTCTCTGAGTTCATAATACTCTTCCCAATACTTAACTCCAGTTTCGTACTCCGATGCCTGTATTTCTAAAAGGCGTGCCCCCTGTTCAATCATTTCGTCATATGGATGACTAGAAAAAACTTGATCATCACTCCCCCACAAGACAGTAGTGACGATCGGAAGAGCTGCGCCATTAACCTCATCTAACAAGTATTGAAAGGTATCTTGCTCAGCTGTTTCTTGTACGAATTGTGGAGCTTGGCTTAACAATTCTTTTGCTTCTGTCGTCTCTACAGAGAATTCTTCGTTTCTAAATCCTCCGACAAAAAAATCTTGACCAAATGTAACTGTCCCTCTGCTACCTTGACCATCATTTGTACTGTAATTGTTACCATCTCAGGAATGTTCATAAGCAAAGTCAGGATTATTCGCGACAAAGATAGCGTGAGCGATGGAGGCGAGCATGCATCCTTCCCATATCGCTTGACGTTTCCATCCTGAATCTAAAACTTGGTGTTTTTCCATTTTGACCTCCTATGTTTGCTTAATACGTTGGATTTTCTTCTATTCTCTTCACGAGTGGAGCCCTGAGTATTTTTTTAGATATGTGATAGCCGCTATGAATTCCGTTACCTGCTTTCACTGCTATTTAAGCTCATATGTCGTCTGAATTGTCTTTCAAAAAGATACATCAGTCATCGTTTCTGTAGTTGTTTCCGATAGACCATCACTGCCAGCAAAGCACCTAGTAAACTCCAGATTCCAATCACTAAAAGCGGCAGTCCAATTGATGTGAACTTTTGTTGTTCCAAAAGCTCAGCGAATCGTAACAGCTGTAAGTTCGGTAAATATTCAAGCAACTTCAAGTAAGCGTTATTTGAAGCCAATGTCTCAAGCATCGTGCCAAAACCAAATAAAAACATGATTGGGAGGACAACAACCGATGCTTCCATGACTGACTTTGTGATTAAACCAAGTACTGTTCCAAGTCCGAGATAAAACAAACAGGATCCGATTATCGCAAGCGCAAACAGTCCAACGTGTTCTGGAACATATCCTGTAATTTGAATGCACAGCAGAATTGTTATGAGTGTGATCAACAAACTCAAAAGACTTTTCCCAAGTAAGATTTCACTTGTGGTCGCAGGCGACAACATGAGGGTCCGTAACGTATTTTTTTCTTTTTCTTCTGCAATCAGTGTGCACTGAACAAACGCTGTGACAGAAGAAAACGTCAGATTGATCACGGTGTAATGAATCTCAAGCGTGATGTCGCCAAGATTTCTATAGACAATGGCTAGTAGGATCGGAACCAATAACGTGGTCGTGACGAAGAGATTCCGGGTCACATCTTTAACATCCTTCAAAAAGATTGCAAGTGTTCGCTGGATGGACAGATTCATACGAGTCCCCTCCCCGTGACATGAATAAAGATTTCGTCCAGTGTCGGTTCGTTTGAATGAATCGTAACGACTTGATTTGAACAAAAGTAGTCATACATCTTTTTGGCATCCTCCGGTCCATTTTGCAAAATCATTGGTTCCCTCCCTGTCAAACGTACTGTTACGGTTGCGTCAGAAAACCGTTCGCGTAACTTGGTTGGTGAACCCATTAACGGCAACTTCCCTTCATGTAAAAATGCTACCCGGTGACAGAGTGCCTCTGCTTCCCGCATATCGTGTGTCGTCAAAAAAATAGTCGTTCCCTTTTGATTTAATGCGCGTAATCCTTGATGAATATAATAGGTATTCATCGGATCAAGCGCCGATGTCGGTTCATCCAAAAAAAGAAGCCGAGGTTCATGTAACAAGGCGCGAGCCAACAACACGCGTTGGCGCATCCCTTTCGATAAATGCTGCACTTTCTTCTTTTGTTCTGCACCGAGATGGACAATCATGAGAACTTCTTCGATCCGTTTTAAAGAACAACCATATAACCGGCAATAGAGCTTAAGATTATCGTAAATACTTAAACGATCATACAGACCGCTATTGTCTGTCATGATTCCGATTTCTTGTAACTGTTCTCCCCGCAACCGATTCGTCGTATGTCCGAGCACTTTGGCCTGACCTGTGTCGGCTTTGACTTGCCCTGTCAGTAATTGAAGTAATGTTGTCTTGCCAGCTCCACTCGGTCCAACTAACCCAAACACTTCCCCTTGCTGTATCGAAAAACTAATCTTGTTTAAGGCAACCTGACCTGAAAACTCTTTCGTAATCTGATCCACTTCAATAATCGGCATCCTATAAACTCCCTTCATCTGTTCTACGCTCAGCATAGAACCTAGAGAACTTGAATACCTTAAAAAACAGCTGACAGGAGCATCCGATCCGTCGACAGGCGTCTGTCACCCCCTTAACGGAACGTCATTGAAGACCCAATATCTCTTTTAAGAGGGCAACCCGGTTTTTCGATAACGGTACTTCCTTGCCATTTTTCAACAGCAGACTATAACTGTTTCGTGTCCACATCATCACTTCTGCTACTTTTTCGAGGTTAACCAAGTAAGAGCGATGACACCGAAAGAAAGGATAGGCTTGCAACCGTTGCTCATATTCTTGCAAGGTATACAGACCTGGATACTGGTTGTGATTGCTATTCACTTGAACCGTGCCAGCAATACTCTCCAAATAATCCAGCTCCGCTATATCCAGTAATACGATATTTTTATCGACTTTCGTCGCAATTTTTCGAAGTGTCTGTTGTCCCGGAGAGATATCGGTTGGAACGGCTGTTTCTTCCTCTGGTTCAACTGTGATTTCTGGTTCCACAAACTGCAGGTTTCCGTTTCGCCATTGGTACACAGACCGTGACAGTAACATCGCATTCTCTAAACTTTCCGTCAGAAGAACTATCGATTTTCCATCTTGTTCTGCTTCTTGAACGAAGCGAAGGATCAGTTGTTTGGTCTGCCAGTCGACATTTTGAATCGGCTCTTCCATCATCAAAACACGCGGATTTTGTAATAGGAGACGACCGAGTACTAGTCGTTTTTGTTCCGAGTAGGTTAAATCTTTTCCTTTTGTCCGGACCCGTTTCTTCAAATGGAGCCGTTCAAGCAACTCCTCAATCGAATTCTCACTCTGATAGAGTTGCTTAAAGAATTTCAACTGCTCTTGTACCGTCAGTCGCGGATAGGAATCGAGCGCTAAAAAATAAAATCCGATATCCGATAGATTCAATGATTGATTCCCCGGGAAATCAATCTGAATTTCCTGATAATCCGTTCGTTTTCCTCGCGACTGAAGACGCTCTAAAATCTGTTCCTGTTCTTCTCGACTTGTTTGAATAGATATAGATTCGCCCATGCGGACTTCAAGGCGATTCGCTGTTGAAGAAGTTTTTAAAGCTACATCCTTGAACATATACAGGTATCCACCCTCTCTTCAATCCGACTCAAGGAATATTTTACCTATTATTTCATGCAATGTCTTTTATAATCAAAAAGGAGGACCATATCAAGATTGATTGCACTTACTAATTAAAAGGAGGATACTGCTTGAACATTCAAACTTTTATTTTTTTAGAAAATGAACAATGTCATCTCAGTATTGAGGAACATGAACGCATTCAATCTTATGTAAACAAAAAAGAAGATTGGCTCGAAGACGGATTTTTGAATCTAGAAGGTATCATTGCTTTCTCACACGACCGAAACGGATTAATACAAGGTATGGATGCTTCAGATGAACTTGCACCTCTTTGGCAGTACTATACAGAAGCTCTAGATTGCTACCTGAAAAAAGATTATGCTACCTTCTATTATCCCAACACACCCATAGAGGTTACGTTCAAAAAGCACTCGAGTCACAGCTTGTCACTGAGAATCGATCAAGATGAAGTCGTCTATAAGACAGCGGAGTTTATTCGCGCTTTCCAACAAGCAGCTGCATCATTTCTGGAGTTAATCAATTCCCTCTCCAAAGGAGCTTATTCTGACGACCTCCTTGTGAAAGTAAAAGCATTAGCGAAATGACTTTCTTAATGAAAGATGACATGTTTCTTCTTCCAATTAGGTAATTTTCTTTTCATATCGGGAATGGGGCAATTGATCCGTTTCTTTTTTTATTACCGCGCTGAACAGTAAACTGAAAAATTGTAAAATACCATTACTCAAAAAGATTCATTAGACTTTAGCAACTAGATTTCAATAAACTACAAAAATAAATAATTCAATATAAATTTCCCTTCCTATTTTAATTTAATATATGTAAGTTGATTGTTTTTAGTAAAATACGGGGAAATATTACTAATGGTTCTTCGCTGTTTTCCGTATAGAAAGGAGATTAGCATGCAGTACCTAGTTCAGATTTTGCACTCCATATCTTTAGCCATCCTCGTTGCCGCTATCATTTATCGCCTGCAAGTCGTCAAAGGTGAGAGACCTCCTGAAAAATTAACTGACGCGACGCTTCTACTCTGGTTAAGTAGCATTTTGTTTCTGACTTCTATCCTGAATGGTTACATCCTCTATCGTCAAAACGGTCAATTCGAAATCATACTGCTGCCGCTCTTATTTTTAACGGTTTTCTCTTTGTTTTTATGGATTTTTTACTGTCTCTATAAATATTCGAAACGCCGCCTCTCCCCTCAGATTGTCATTCCTGCAGCCATTTTGTTTCTTCTATACTTACTAACCGCATTTGCGACTCTGTTTCATTTTGAGAATGTATTTTATATCGTACTCTGCATTGGTATCATTAGTGTTTTTGTGGGCGGATTGTTTTTATTAAAACATCTCTCCTATGAAGGTTTACCTCGTATTTGGAAATATGCATTACCTTTTGGAATCTTATTCATAGTAGTTTCATATGAAGTTATTTCATCTGCTACTCCTGTAACAAATTCAGAATCAACAGCAGCTCCCGCTTCTACCGATACTGATGCCGACACTGAAAATGAACCAATTTCTGAAGAACCTGTCGAGGAGCCTATCATAGAAGAGGCAGAAGATGAATCTGTACAAGAAACTTCAGATGATGCAGCAGAAGCCCTAGAAGAAAAGGTCTATGATCAAACTAAAAAGTATTACGCTTCCTATACCCCGGTAAACCTTCAAAATGTTAATGAAAAAATCGAACTTGCTCCAAACTTCTTTTATGAAATCAATCAAATTGAAGTTGGCGAAGTCACTGCCTATGAACCATTCGTGAAGAAATTCATGTTTGATGCCGAACCTATCTCTGTGTTGAAAGTATCTGTGACTGTTCAAAATGATACCCCACAAGACTACTACTATTCTTTTGCTAGTACCTTTATTAACAATGGAACAAATGAGTATAATCCCGTCGGAAAGTTTACGTTAAATCGAAGCTATGATCCAAACACAGACCTCCCGCTTCTTCGAGCAGGTACGAAAGATCGAGGGAGCTACTATGTTTTCATGGAAGAATCTGCAGATACTCTCGATTCCTTTGATTTTCTGATTGGTTTACCGACCGATCCTGCTACAGGTAACCCTGTCGATTCTTCTACCAATAATGCAATCACTATCCCTCTAGATTGACTTTCCGAAGACCAATTCGGAAAGTCTTTTTTCTGCTCCCTACTATTCTCTTCATCCTGTTTCCTTGTATACTAATACTGTCCTAAAAAATAGGAATTAAGTGCCTCGTTTTTCAATAAACCACCTCTAATTTCCTAACTTTTAAATTTACATATAAGGAGCTACCTAGTAATGAGCACTACCCGTTCAAAAGCAATCAACCTTTTTCAATTCATGGCTTCCGTCAAGAAGCTTGGTTTGAAAACACAACGAGATACCAAAACGTATACAACGATTTTAGATGAGACGACGATGAACTTTCCGAACGTCACTTCAACAAGCGATGAAAGTCAGCAAACTATCGTCGAAGTGAAGTTTCATCCTGCCTTCACGATGGATCGTCCTACCCTCCCGAGTAAATTAAGCGAATGGACTGTGACGACCGGTGACGACGTTACACCAAAGGCTTCTCTTCCAGAAGAATTAACGTCACTTTGGACAACCTACGAATTAGCTACTCGTGAATGGAAAGAGAAAAAACGTCAGCATGAAAAGGCACAATCACTCTATGACTTGATGTACCGGATGTATCAGTTCCAAACGACTGATAATGATACCCATGAAATCGTTTGGTCCTTCGGTCACCTGCACTGGCCAACACAATCTATTCAACGACCACTTTTCGTCCGTCCCGCTGTCATTGAGTTTGATACTGAAAAAAGTGTGTTCCGTATTGAAACGACACCAACTCTTCCGAAACTTGAGTTAGATATGTTGAACTGGGACAGTGTCTGGATGAAAGCAGAGCTCTCGGAATACGAACTCGATTTCAAGGAAGACCATGCCTTCGATTTTAACCCTTGGGACGAAACGCAACTCCAAGAACGAAGCGAACAGGTTTTAAGGCTGTTACATGCGGACCATGCTTATGCGCAAGAAGCTGATGTTTACGTCATGCCAGGTGTCCGCCTTTATCGGCGTCCAAAATCCAATCACAGTTGGGTCGAAGAGCATGAACATCTTGCGGAAGCGATCGAGCAGGACTTACCGCTGTCACCTGCTCTCGAACAGTTCTTTACTTCAGACGATGCAGCGATTGCTGCCCTAGATCAACAAGATCGTACCGAGTGGCAGGCTGTCGGCGAAGAGATTTTATTCCCGCTTCCTTACAATGAAGAACAAAAACGAATTCTTCAGCAGTTAAGTAATAATGCAGGTGTCGTCGTTCAAGGGCCGCCGGGTACCGGAAAAAGCCACACGATTTCCAACTTGATTTCGCATCTTCTCGCTCACGGGAAACGAGTCCTTGTCACAAGTGAAAAAGAACATGCCTTAACGGTCCTCCGCGATAAATTGCCTGCTGAAATCCGTGAACTGGCGGTCTCTGTTTTAGGCGCTGATTCCAAGACGATTAAACAAACGGAAACATCTTTACATGGTATCTCGAGCTATTTGAATAAGACGTCAGCTGACGAACTAGAAGCAAGTGCCACAACGATTCGGAATCATCTTGAAACGATTCGTCGCGAGATTGCGGCGACGCGTCGGATGATGCTTGATCAAGCCATTATCGAACACGATGGCCTTACGATTGGTCAAGAAACGAAGACGCCACTCGAGTGGGCAAAATGGATGAGTCAATCCACGATTTCGACACAGATTCCAACACCGCTTTTGTCTGAAGAAGCACCGATGAGTGCCATCGATATTCAAGAACTGTATGAATTGATGCAGGATCAAGAAGCACTTGCCGAACTCAAGATTCTCGGTCGCCGACCAACACGAACGGCGTTTGCGGAACCCCTGACCTTCGAAGAACTCGTCGCCGAAGTAACGGCACTCCGACTGATCGAACCGACTGCTTTACCAGTTGCATGGATGAAATCTGCGTCGGATGAGACCAAACATCAACTGCTCGACTGGCTCAAGCAGTCCGTTCAACAATATACGAACCTTGAAGACTGGACGCTTGCCTTATATCGTCATTGGCTGATGCATCCTTCTGATTTCGATGAGCTCGAGCAAGATCGATTGACGTTCGAACAGACACTTCTTGAGATTGAACAGCTCGAGCGGACCGTTTCGTTGCATGATTTCGCTCTTCCGACAACTGATCAAGATGTATCTGTACTCGCAACGGAACTCTTGCCCCTGTTTGAAGCAAACAAGGTCGATGGGATGTTCTTTAAATGGACAAAACGAAAAAAATACGCCCTTCTTTTAGATGAAGTGACGATTGACGGGAAGAAGATGGCGAGTGCCGCAGATGTTACGTTACTCTTGCAACATTTGACGTATACAGAGTCGCTTCGGAAACTCGAGCGGACGTTTAAGCATCGCTTTGAACACCATTCCATTGAAATTCCGATTGGTCCTTTAACGACGTACCGAAAAGCGCTCGATGTTTTCCGCCAACTTGACAGTATCATGCAACACTTTACGCAAGTCCTCCGTCCATTACACGCAAGTTATGAAAATCATGACTTCACGTATGAATCAGATTGGCTCGGACTTCAAACCAATGCCCTAGAGGCACTCTTTGAACTAAAGCGTCTAGATGAACTGCACGAGCAGCAACAAACCTGGTTATCTTTACTCGATGTAGCAGAACTCACCCACCCTATCACTATTCAGCTACAGCAAGCGATTCGTGATTGGGATGCTACTCGCTACACAGTGATTTATGAAGAATTACGACTCCTGGAAACGAATGAGCATCGGGCAAGTCGCTTACAAACACTTAGTAACACGTTGGAACAGGCTGCTCCGAACTGGCTCACGGCATTACGAACGAACAGTGCTCCAACGTTTCATGCGCTTGAACTTCGTGATGCGTGGCACCTTGCCTACGTCAAGAGTCGACTTGAAGCCTTGAGTGATGCAGACGAACGCGAGCAGCTCCATCGTCTTGAGCAAGAAGAAGGACAGACCGTCGCTCGTCTCTGTGCGACACTCGCTTGGAAAGAGCAACTCAAACGAATGACGCCTTCGAAACAAGAACAACTCAATAGTTGGGCGACCTTGATTCGAAAAGTCGGAAAAGGAACGGGTAAACATGCACCACGTTACCGGAAAGAAGCTGCCAAGCAAATGATGCAGGCCCAAGACGCGATTCCGGTCTGGATTATGCCGGTCAACCGTGTCCTTGAATCCTTTAAGGCTGAGAGCGATCTCTTTGACGTCATCATCTTTGATGAAAGTTCGCAAAGTACGATGGATGCGATTTCGCTCCTGTCGCGGGCACGAAAAGCGATCATCGTCGGGGATGACCGACAGATTAGTCCAACAAGTTTTGATAACCGCGACAATGTCGAAGAAAAACGAAAAACGTATTTCGGGGACGATTCGACGATGACCTTGTTTGATGGGACAAGTAGTCTCTATTCCCTTGCCTCCGTTAAGTTCAGTACGAAAGTCGGCTTACGGGAACACTTCCGCTGTGTACCAGAAATCATTGGCTTCAGCAACGCTCACGTCTATGACGGAACGATTGTCCCGCTCCGCTTGCCCCAACGTGCTGAACGACTGAATCCAGCCGTCAAAAATCATTTTGTTCATGATGGATACGTCGACGAGACGACGATGGACAAGGTGAACTTACCGGAAGCACGTGCCATCGTCGCTGAACTGAAACGAATGATGCAAGATCCGCTTTATCAAAATCGGACGTTTGGTGTCGTCTCCTTACTCGGTAACGCCCAGGCCAATCAGATTGAACGGATCGCAACGGCCGAAATCGGAATCGAGACATTGATGCAACATCAAGTCCGTTTTGGGGATGCCTACACTTTCCAAGGAGACGAGCGCGACGTCATGCTGCTCTCAATGGTCGTCGCCCCAAACAAACGCTTCATGGCGATGACAAAAGAAACCGATAGCCAACGCTTTAATGTCGCAGCGAGCCGGGCCCGTGATCAAATGATTCTGTTCCATTCGGTCTCATTGAATGACATCGGCAACAGCAACTGCATGCGTTATAAGTTGCTCGGTTATTGTCAAAATCCACTCGGTGACCAAGCTTCCTTCGAGAGCGTCAAACATCGCTTTGACTCACCATTCGAAGAAGCCGTCTACCGTCGTCTGGTCGCTCGCGGATACCTCGTCACGCCTCAAGTCCAAGTCAACGGCTACCGCATCGATCTTGTCGTCGAAGGGGAACACAACCGACTTGCTGTCGAATGTGATGGTGAACGTTGGCACGGACCAGATGCGTATGAAGCGGACATGTTCCGACAAAAAGTCTTGGAGCGGGCGGGCTGGAACTTTTGGCGTGTCCGTGGTCGTCATTTCTATCAAGACGCAGATCGTGCAATGGAATCATTATGGACGACGCTTGAAGAGATGGAGATTAAACCAGCATTGATTGAGTATGTATAAGCAAAAGGAACAGTCCACAACGGGCTGTTCTTTTAAATCCCCCCCGAACTAAATTCCCTTTAAATAACAATTATTCACGTGTCATGCTATATTTAACAAGGATTACTTTTTATACACCTTGTAACATCACTGGAAGGATGGACACATGTTTTGGAGAAACTTTATTTTGAAAAGTACCGGTTTAACTACGCTGATTTAACGCGTAGTCGAACGCTCTACATAGACAATTATCCAATCGTTTATCTGTTGTATAACCGATCAAAAGCACAAGCTTACGTCGGACAAACGGTTCAAAAAAATCAACGGTTAAAAGCCCATTTAAAAGATTCTTGTCGGAAGCAGCTCGACGAATCAATTTTAATTGGGCATGAACAGTTTAACCAATCGGCTACTTACAATATCGAATCCAATTTGATTAACTTTTTAATTGCAGACGGTCGCTATACACTGCAAAATGTCAGCCAAACTGTCTCCCGTCAGATGCACAACTATTTCCGAAAAGATTTTTTCAATGAGACGGTTTTTGAAAACATTTGGCACCAGTTACGTGAGGAGCAGATTGCGGAAGGAACACTCGATTAGTTACGAAACAAAGACGTCTACAAACTCTCTCCGTTTCGTGAATTGTCTGAGCAACAACTGGAAGTCAAAGAGGAAATCTTAAAATTTTGTAAAACAAAAATCACCGAAACCGGTCACCATGTTTTTATTGTTGAAGGTGACGCCGGAACAGGAAAAAGTGTGTTACTCAGCTCCTTGTTCAATACGATCCAGGATTTAACGAAAGAAGCCGATTCTGCACTGTATCAGACGGATAACTACCTGCTCGTCAACCATGGTGAAATGCTCAAGACGTATAAATCGATTGCTGGCAGCCTACCGAACTTAAAGAAAAAGCAGTTTCAGAAGCCAACACCCTTCTTGAATACATTAGATAAACAAAAGCGGACTGCGGACATCGTGCTCGTGGACGAAGCCCATCTGTTACTCACAAAAGAAGATGTCTACAACAATTTCCACCAACAAAATCAGCTGCATGAAATCATTACACGCAGTAAAATCACGATTCTGATCTTTGATCCGAAACAGGTCCTCAAGATTAAAAGTCACTGGGGACATACGACATTGCAAGACATCGTCGGTCCCTTTTCGACAAAGATGTTGCAATTATCCAATCAATTCCGGATGCAAGCGAGTCAGCAGACATTGCACTGGATCAATCGTTTTGTGGAACGCGAGCTCTTACCGATTCCGAGTGATTTAAATTATGATTTACAAATCTTCGAGGACCCGGAAGTCTTTAAGCAGGCGATTTTCTCGAAAAACGAACAGCACGGGCTATCCCGAATCGTCTCGACGTTTGACTACCTGCTTGAACTACCTCCACCTACGCTTTACTTAGAGGTGAAGGATTCCTGAGTTATCCGACCTAACGGTCGAAAATTGATCAGGCTAACCCCGTCGTCCCGACGGTTGAAGAAGCTAAGATACGTTCGGCTTCTTGTTTGAGATTCAGTCCTGCGTTCACATCCCGGTCGTGATGGATGCCGCAACTCGGGCATGTCCATTCCCGTAAGCCAAGATGTTTCACGTCTTTATGTTGATGTCCGCAACTGGAGCACAGTTGACTGGAAGCAAAGGTCTTGCCGACTTTTACGACGGTCTTCCCGTACCAGTCCGCCTTGTACTCCAACATGCGGAAGAACTCGGACCAGCTGACGTCCGAGATGGCCTTACTTAACTTGCGATTCTTCTGCATGTTCTTCACCTGCAAGGTCTCGATGCCGATGACGTCGTGGTTTTGGACGATTTCGGTCGATACCTTGTGCAGGAAGTCAGTGCGCTTGTTGGCGATCTTCTCATAGATACGGGCGACCTTCCGCTTCTGCTTCTGATAGTTTCTCGCCTCAGAAAGCGTGATTTTCTTGTTCAGGGCGATGCGTTGACGACGGGAGAGCTTACGCTGTTCGCGCGCCAGTTTCTTCTCAAGCGAACGGAAGTAACGGTCGTTTTGGTATACGGTGCCGTCCGACAGGATGGCGAAGTTCTTGAGTCCGACGTCGACGCCGACAGATGAACCGGTCTTCGGCAGCTCGTTGATCTCCTGCTCGACGAGCAGGGAGACGAAATATTTGCCTGAAGCGTTACGTCGGATCGTGGCGTTCAAGATACGGCCTATGATGTGTTTCGAATGGGCGAAACGTACCCATTTCAGCTTCGGAAGTTTGAGCTTATTGCATCCAATAGAGACTTCAGGAAGTTGAGACTTTCCCTGTATGTTCGTCTTGTACGACTGGACGGGATGGCGCTTCGACTTGAATCGAGGGCGTTCGTTCTGCTTCTTGAAGAAGCGGTCAAACGCATCAGCAAGATGTTTGACGCTGATCTGAACAGAGGTACTATCAACTTCTTTCAACCAGTCGAACTCCTGCTTCAACAAAGGAATTTCTTTGGAACAAGAACCGTAGGACAGTCCTTTTCCAGTGGTCTTGTACATTTCATCCCACTTCGCCAAGAAGTGGTTGAAGATGAAGCGTGAACACCCGATCGTCTTCGCGATCAGGATTTCCTGCTCTTTTGTGGGGTAGATTCTGAATTTGTAGGCCTTGTGCTTCAACATCATTTTTCACCTCCTTTAAGGAAAATATACCCGAAAAGCAGGCTGGCGATTCATCTCCCACTTTCACTTCGTTTAGAAGTGGGAGTATTCTCGCTTAATTTTGATAAAAAAGATGGGGCCGATTACTTTGTTAACGAAGACGGAATCAACCTTCCGTGGAATCGTACTTACCCCCATACAACATGGGCAGAACAACCGGAAACGATTCGAGAAGTTGGATCGATTTATACCATTCAAGGATTTGATTTAAACTACGTCGGTGTCGTCCTCGGTCCGTCGATTCAGTACGATGAAACGACTCAACAATTGAAGCTCGATCCAACGTCATACAAAGACACCGGAGCATTTGTTTCCCGCCAAGACTTGAGTCGGTCAGAAAACGAACGTGCCAAGGAAGAAATCATTTTGAATTCCCTGAACGTTCTGCTGAAGCGTGGCGTCAAAGGGCTTTATCTGTACGCAACGAACCCTCAATTACGCGCACGATTATTACAACTAAAGGAGACACAGCTATGAACGAAATCAAAGCATTAGTACAAAAAATCGATGACTTCCGTGACGAACGAAACTGGCGACCACACCATAATCCAAAAGACTTAGCGATTTCTTTGTCCATCGAGGCATCCGAGTTACTTGAAGCCTTCCAGTGGCGAACCAGCGAAGAAGCGTGGGAAGAAAATCAGGAAAATATCAAAGAAGAAATTGCCGATGTGTTAATTTATGCATTGACGTTGTGTAGTGAGTTAAATGTAGATGTAGAAGAGATTGTGGTAGATAAGATTAGGAAGAATGGAGAGAAGTATCTACTAGATAATTGAAGCCACAAAACATATCATTGTTTTTTATTAGAAATGAGCTTTATACTTATAATTAGAAAATAAATGGATATTTTGTTTTCGAGAGAGAGGTGTTTTAAAATGAATATGAATAACGTAAAAACTCAAAAAACCTCTGATCGATCAGCACTTGGTGTATTAAAAGCAGGTACTACTCCTTCATTATCTGGTAGAAAGCCAGTGCACGTAGCAATGTTTAGTGGCGGTGCATCATCAGCATATGTTGCTTATCATATCGTTCAGAAATATGGAAAAGAGAACTGCGTACTTTTTTTCACTGATACACTTTGGGAAGATATCGATAACTATCGATTCATGGATGAAGTAGCAGAGTATATCGGTATGGAGATTACTACTCGAATAGATGGAAGAACGCCTGATGAAGTTTTCCACGATGTTAAATTCTTAGGTAATTCACGTATGGCTAAATGCTCAGAGGAGTTAAAGGTTCGTCAAACAATGATTTATTTAGAAGAACTCCGAGATGAGCATAATCTTGAACCAATACTTTATTTCGGTATTGGACCTCATGAGCAACATCGAGCTATCAACCTTCAAAATTTCTACGAGCATAATCCAATTGAACCGATCGAAACACGTTTTCCTATGATTGAAACTTTTAAAGGCGATCTTGATACGAAAGAGATTATTCGTGACGAATGGAAAATTGCATTACCGCGAATGTATGGTCTAGGTTTTTCTCACGCAAACTGTGCTGGTCGATGTGTCCGAGGAGGCCTAGGTCATTATGCTCTTTTATATAATGTCTGGCCTGAGCAATACGCGGAGCAAGAAGCTATGGAAGAACGCTTCCGTAGTAAGTTTGAGAAAGATGTTTCTATTTTAAAGAGAAATGGTGGACCATTCACATTGCGTGAATACAGAGAACTGATGGATAGAGATGGAATTGAAAAATATTTAAGTGAAAAAGACGATACTATTCCTTGTGTATGTTCTTTCTCATAAATAAAAACTATACAAAAAGGTAGTGGATAAAATCCGCTACCTTTTTGTATAGTTTAACTTGATAAATAAACGTACTTTAGCTCCTAGATGATCATAGTATCTATCAAGATTCTAACTCACTTAAAATCTTGTACACAACGAAGCGAATTTCATCATCCGACATCGTTCTACTACCAGCATTTACGATTCTGCTTACATTGTTATAGATAGTCTTACCTTTAACAGAGAGCTCGACTTCTTTAATTTCCATAATGGTTTGATTGTCAGTCACTATTTTTATTAATCCATCTTGATTTTGGTTAGTCATCAATAACTGCTTGAAGTTCATCCAAAACGAATCATATGTGACATCTGACCAATCTTTTAATGCAACTCCGACAATTTTTTCGATCAAATACGCTAACCAATCTTTATTCTGAGCGTACTCTGAAACGAATCCAGCTAATATTGAGCTGTTTAATACAAGTTCTTTATTGCTATCAGCCCACTTATGGATGTCTTCGTTTGATTCGATTTCCATCTTAAGAAGAACTTCTTCTTTAATCTGTTCTTTCAAAAGACTTAAATGGTTTTCTAATCCTGATTTTAAAATCTTTAAATCACGACTATCTTCAATAATTTTTGCTAGATTAGTAACCGATGCTAGTGGGTCGGTTTCACTATGTCGAATAATTTCTTTGAATTGATTTTCAGCATTAGTTAATTGGTCAGTTACTTGAGTATACCTTGGCAAGTTCCGTAACCATCGGGTTAGCTCTGTAAAAATGATTACAGGCTGTTCTGATAAAGTACCATCAAAGAAAGTAGTATTTAAATCTTTGAGTAGATTTAAATTTGCTGAAGATAATTCATATAGTTCATATTCATAAAAATCTGCTCTTAACTCTAAAATTTCATATAGCATATCTGCATTCAATTCATGGATATAAAAATCATTTGAATAAAACGCCATCTGATGCCAAGCGTCCTTTAATAGAGCTATTAGTAATAGTGGTATTAGTGGTTCTCTAATGCCATAGGGTTCATGTCTCAATAAATCGTATAAACCAACAATTTTACCTCTTCTATTCTGTTTGAGATACGAGAGTAAATCGTACCTTAATTTCAGCAGATTATCATCAGCTATTTGACTTAGATTATTTGTATCAATCCCTGTATTTTTAAACATAGTTGCATAAATTAAATAATCCGGACCAAATCCTTGGATATCAAACCTACCTGAAAATGTAGGTGAAAGTAATTGAGACAAGATACTTTTAGCAGCTTTCTTTTGAATGGATGTAACATTCTTTTTGTTGAATCCTTCATTTCTAATTTCCGGCGTTGCTGGGAATCTCTCGAACATCCAATTTGAAATTTTCTTTTCGAGTGAATTCTTTGAATCGATTTTGACAACATCATTATTGATATACCAAGTTAAATTATCTTTCTCAAAATGCCTAATTGGTCGTAAAAGTTTTTCGATTTCAAATCTTATATTCTCTAAATGAATCAAAATTTCCGCTTCTAAATTCTCATCTTGTTGCATTAGTTCTGAAGTATTTAATAGAAGATCTAAGATCATAAATTCATCTAATTTAATAATTAAATCTTTAGTGTTTAACTTCGTAATGCAAACTAAGATATCTTTTCTTTCAGGATTTATTGCGAAGTCCTGGATATTTTTTAATTCTTGATCATTTTTATAGATCATATATAGTATCATTCCATCACCAATAGGGGTATCTAAATTTAAAACGTTTCCCCAGGCAAATTGGGATTTCACAAAACGGGTCATACTTTTAACGCTATTATACTCATGAGGTAGAAAATATTTGTTAGGTAAAAAATCATTTAAAAATTTAATTCTAGTTCCATCATTTATAACTGTTTTAGAACGATATTCTTCTATTAGGAATTCTAAAGAGAGTATAGATCCACTATATAACTCATATGATGAAGCTAGCGGATTGTATCTTATAATCTTTATTTTTTTCAGTTCTTCTATGCTTTCGCGTATTTTCATCTCATTGCTACCTAGTGAAAAGGATAAAAAATCTACAGAAAGTTTAAAAGGCTTATTAGATATATTCAATAAAGTCATTAACTTTACCAGTCTTTTTGCTTCGTTTGATATTTGGTAACTCATTGATAGTCGATAATACTTTAAATCATCAATTAGATAAAATGAAGATTCATCTGGATAAAAATAATTAAATAACTGATCCGCATAATACCAATCAGTCTCTAGACTAGTCTCATCAAATTGAGATAAAAATGTATATAATGTTCGATCGTTTTGTCCTAGCATATTCGAAAGAATAGGTAATAATCTAAGTGTTAATGGATGTATAGGCTGGCACTTCTCTAAAATAAAGTTCTCAACTTCAGATACTTCCATATCCGGAAAAAGACTATACTTTTTTAAATCGTTCTTTATTTTTTCTATATCGTTTAATAAAAATAAGTTTGGTTCGTTATCTTCTTTAACAATCTCAAGTATTTTAAATGCTGTTCTATAAAATAAAGAAGGATCACTATCTAACCGATGCGATTCAAATCTTTTTTCAACTCTTTCTAATTCTTCTTTAGATAAGTTATTACTCTCTGTTGAATACTGTCGAAGACCTGTATGAGTAATAAAAAGTAAGCCTAAGTTCGAAGACCGGTTTGCAAATTCAGCGATATCTTGTAAATCTTGCATGGTTTGAAAAATCAACGACTGATTTACACCTTGAAGAAACCTTCCAAACTCATCATAAATAATAAAAAGTCCCATTTTCTTTATAGATAATTGATTAGTTAGGTGTTGAATTTTTTCAACAAATGATGCTTTCGATTCTGAAATATATGTAGCTCCAGAAGTCAAAGTACCATACATTTTTTTAAATTCCACTATAAATCTTTCATCATTTATAGTAATTCCTTGAATCAATTCCTCTATAGTACATCCAAAAGATGTACACAAATTTACTAATTTCAAATACGTATCTTTATAGTCATTCTTCCACAGTTCAATCGTTTGAAGAATTTGCTCACTATCTCCTTTAAGAGATAAAACAATTCCTTCTGACTTTAATTTCAACTGAATAGCTTCTAAAATGATTTCGTCAACTCGTCCATTTTTACCTGTAATTGTAATCGGAATCCACTTGATACTGTTCTCGTATAAATTATTTCTAATTTTATCCGATAAATCATTGTTCAAACCGCTCACGTTGTATAAGAACGATTTTACATTTTTACTGTTTTTTCTTGCCGTTATTAACGAGGCGGTAATTGCCCCAACCATGGATTTTCCTGCTCCATATGGACCAATCATAAGATGAGAATTGACTAAGCTTTTTTTGGATAGACTTGATATTATATTCTCCATAATTTCTAACTGATCATTGTTAGGAACAAACATATCAAACAGTTCGGACTTTCCTGTGTCGTACACTACATTGATACTAGGTTGAAACTTTTTCATAGCACTACCTCATTTTCAAAAAATCGTTCCATATAATCTAAGTAACTAGTTTTATCAGTAACTCTAACTACATCGAGACGGTTCGTTCTAGTAAAAATTATTGGATACCTTTTTTGCATCTCCTCTAGACAGTTGACAATTTCAGACCTTGAAAGATTAAAAATTTTCCCCCATAGATTCTCACCATCTATTAATTCATCAAGACTCACTTCATTGAGTTCATTTCTTTCTGTATAGATCAAAAAAGTGATATAAAGTACTTCAAGCTTAAATGCCATATCTAGTGGTGTTTTTTTATAAGTACCTTTAACTGTATTGCTTATCAACCCTAACTCTTCGAACGGACTTTTGATAACATCTTCAGGAGTAGAAGAAAGATTATTTGGACTATACATCTGAATGAGACAATCAATATCTCTTTTTAGTGAATTAGAAGACACTGATTTTTCTAGTGTATGACTGACCCAGGTTTCTAACGTTTCTATCAATATCGATTTGTCGAAAATTGATTCTCTAAACACATTAAAAAACCAATACCAACTTGTTGCGATTTTTGGATCAGAGGCTAAAGTATAATGCAGAACACTTTTTGTAACGGGATGTTGAATATATTTATCATGTTTATCAACTAATTCTCCCAAAGAAGTAAGGTGATGTTCCGTTTTTCCTGATTGTTTTTTTTCTTCCATGAGACCCGTTGAGAGTAACCAATACTTCGCTGACTTCGCCATGTTTTTCCCTAAACCTAGTTGTTCAAAATGTGTGTCATTATAAAAAAAGCGAGTATCGCTTTTAATTTCATTTAATCCTTTATACAGCCAATGCGGACGTAAGTAAAAACTCTGATGCTGTCCAAAACCCATTCGTAACCCACCTTAATTTTAACAAAGCAAAGTAGCCAGATTACTCTTGGCTACTTTGTAAGTTTAGTTATTTTTAAAGAACCTCATTAAAGCTCGTAAAGATTGTGGTTCTAAATAAGGACTTTTCCCTCTAACTGGTTCTCTATCTTTCTTTAAGAGGTAATCACCTTTTCCTGCTAAATTTTCTGCACCACTTGTATCTAATACAACATTCGATGCAACTGCGTCTGTTACTTTTAATCCTAAGCGTGCTAGTAAATTATTTTTAATAGTAGTACTAATAATCTCCGCCTTAGGCGATTGTGTACAAACTATCATATGAATTCCCGCAGCTCGTCCTTTTTGACCGATCCTTTTGATTGCAGTTTCGATGCGTTGTGCAAATTCTTTATCCTGCATCATGAAGTCAGCAAATTCATCAAAAACAATAACAATACGAGGTAAAACTTCTGATGATTTATTTTCTTCAATTAGCGCTTCATTATATTCTTTCAGATTTTTTGCATAAGCATCTTTAAATTTACTATATCGATTTTCCATTTCTATAATCATAACATCTAAATAATCAGCAGAATCCATTAAATCTAACAATACTTTATCAGTATGCTGAACATCTTCAAACATAGAGAATTCAACTTGTTTTGGATCTATAAATACAAACTTCAATTCTTCGGGTGTGTATAGACACATCATAGACATGACAATGGAATTCAAACTTACGCTTTTTCCACTTCCTGTTGATCCGGCGACTAACATATGAGGTTCTGTACCGTTAAAATCAACTGACATCACTTCATTTAAAGGATTTAGTCCAATAGGAACAAGAAAACCATTTTTCAGTTCTGTTTCTGTGATATCTCTTCGAACATACTTCATGAACTGTGAGAAGAAAATTGTATCAGGATCATTACGATTAATGTCTATATTGATACCATTTCGATCACTAAAAATAGTTGGTGGCGAATCGATATGCAGCCATAAAGGCATATCTTTAGCCTTCTTTTCAACTGCTGTAATACTCTGATCCGACGGAATTCTACCAATAATACGAATGACACTAGCACCTACGATAGTTCGTTCTACTGTAAACTGAACATTGTTTATTCTAAGTTTAGTCTGTAGAGTGTCCGCGTAACTATCCCCTTGTTTTTTCAATGCTTCATCAAGTGATTCTGTTTGTAGAGCTTGAACGTTCTTTAATGCGTGATCTTCTGGGTATTGAGATTCCTCAATATCTTTAACTAATTCGATATCTCGTATTTCATTTTTTATATTCGATTCACTTTGCTTCTGTAAGTCGCTTTCCTCTATAACTTTGTCCTTCGGTATTTCAGTCAAAATAAGATTGCTGTTATCTATTTGGGTATAGTGATTAAAGTATTCACTATCATCAGTTATAGCAACCTGTTCTAATAATGCTTCTTCGTCCTGCAGTTCATTATTTACTTCATGATCAGGAACATTCATTTCAGATAAAATGTATGATCTAGTAAAAGTATTTACTGCTATTTCATTTTCGTCTTCTCTTTCGTAATAATGTCCAGGTGAAAGTTCTGAACGACCCTCAAATTCAATATTTTTATTATGAATATAAGCATAAATTGACTTTGTGAATTCAAAATTGATTTGAATGTTTTCGTTATTTCTTAATTCATGTAGTATCGCTAATTCAAATTCTTCATATGCACGCTTATCTTCTAAATGAAGCAAAAATGAATTTAAATATAGATTTCTTTCGAGTGCCGAATCAAATCTTCTAAAGAATTTTTTCAACGTTTTCTCACCTGATATTAATTGAACTTTAGCGTCAGTTACTTCACTAACATAACTTTGTTCCTGTATAAGCTTTAATTCTATTAAATCAAATTTAACATTATACGTTTCTGTTTCAGGAAAATATTGAATGGTTGTTTTTAATAAATCCGGACGTTTTTGCCGGGTTCTAAACCACTCTAATTCATCACACATATCCCATAAAACTACTGTATCATCAGACTTTCCATCCTGTAGAACAGTTAAATATACTGATAAAAATTCGTTAACAAATTTCCCAGGTCCTAATGCTCTTAGCACTAGACCACCGGATAATTCTTTTACAACTTTAAGAGCTTTATCAACCTGTTGTATGTCTATACTACTAACTTTCAACTGATCTTTTAACCTACTATGGAGACGATCACGGTAATAATTGACTTCCATATCCACTTTTGAAGATCTTCTAATTGAGTCTGAAGAGGAAACAAGAACTTTAATTTCTTCTTTTCCTAATCGATTTACATGATAACGAATAATATTCGATCCTTCGGCTACTTGTTTCATTAATAAAGGATCCATAAATCTATCGTAAGTGACAACCCAATTAAACTTTTCATGTGCAAGTTTATATAGTGTATTTGTTTCTGTACGTGTTACAGATAATCTACCTTTTAATAGACCAATCTTGTTAGGTTCGATGACTAATCCGTCTTTCAAAATCGCTTGCATATTATAAAATTGTTGCATCAACTTTGGTTGGTTAGGTGAAACATAGTTGATTAATCGAGTACCTTCTTTGACAGCTTTAAATTCACGATTCTCATAAAAGACCCAATTTTTATCTGTAAGCTCACATTCTTTGTAGCTTTCTGAGTAAAATTGATGTGGAATTTTTAAATTGTCACTTTGACCGAAGTAATCAATAAACACTGCTAAATCAAAGTCTAGCATGGATGTATCTATCTTTTCCTCAAGTGTTTTAGGATCGCTAAATGGTAATACATTGATTTCTAATCTAGGAAATTCACCAAACGAATCCACAGCGTTAATGTACTCTTCTTGCGATTGAATCCATTGATTGATCTCATCATAAAGCATTGCAGCTCTCGCAGGACTGTGAATTGTTATGTTTAACTTTTTTAAACTATCATTTTTCAAAATTTGTTCCACACTCTTTTTTACAAACTCTAAATTGGTAACATATAAGAATAAAATATCTAAACAATCGGCAGCATATGGATAAACTCGAACATAATCGTTCGTAACTTTTTCAATTTCTTTCGCAAAGGAAGTTGCTTGGGAAGAAACACTCTCAACTTCTCCACCCTCGATATACGTTCCCTGACCGTATAGTTCATCTTGTGCAAATAGATGATTCCCATCCTTAGATACGTAATAAGATGGTGCTAAGTTAGTAAACGATCCTCTTAGATACTCTTTGTACTGCTTTAAATCTTCTACATCTTGGATTTTATTACGTTGTTCAGACGTATCAGAAATATTAGAGAGTAAATTTCCAAAATGAATAAGTTTAAATCCATAAGCAATAAATCTAATAGGATTGAACACAGATACTATTTTCCGTTCAACTTCTGATTGTTTAACATTTTTAGTTTCAAAAATCTTTATTGTTCCAATTTCATTCAGAAGTGAGTATATTTTTCTAACACTATCTACATCATGATCAGAACACTTTAGAAATGATTCGCTAAGGGCAGCTACTCGATTTAAATCTTCAGTGGTTATTCCTCTATTTTCGTCGATAATAGATTTAAGAATACTAGTGTATTCTGTATTGTATTTTTTAAATTGCTCGATGGGTTCTAACAATCGTTTATCAGACATCAAAGTATAATGTTGTTGTTCATTCAAATACTCATTAAAATCTTCTTCAACTGGCGTACCCTTTTTCGTAACAATAGACTGTAAAAATCCGTTTTGAATTTGATTAATAAACTTTGAGAAACTCGTTTCAATTAACATTCTACTAGCATCGACCTTAACGATAGATTTCGATATCGAATTTTCATTTTTTAAGAGTCTTAATTTAACAGGAATTACATCGATGTCTTTTGATGCTTCATTGGAACTTTTCAATTCAGAAAGAACAATTACGTTTGAAGATAGCATTGATAAAGATTTCAGATGGAAATTAAAGAATCTAGCTTGTTCTTCAGAAACTTCTATGTTTTGATCAATTGAAATTTCAAAGGAGAGGTTACCATTGAATTCTTCATGTTCTATTTCCTCTAACATCACTAAGGTTTCAGATAAAATCGCTTCAAAAATATCAATATACTCAGATGGATTTTCAAGCTTATTTTCAATATTAATAATTTTTTTCAATATATCTTCTTTTTCAAGTTCTTGTTCATATTCTTCTCGAAATTCTCGAATTGCCTCAATATCATTTTTACTATTTACGGCTTCAACACCACGATCAAAGCGACTTTCATCTTCCATTTTTTCTTGTTTTAACTGGTTCTCTTCTTCAATATTTTTTGCTTCTCTAATTTTTTCTGCAAAATTGTCTAAAATTATATCTCTTGTGTTATTTAATTTATCTTTTAAAGAATTAGACACTTTAAAACCAAAAATTCGTTCTGCATCATTGTAAGAAACTAGACTTAAAAGATCATTATTTCGTCTTTCAACAAACTCCATTGTTTTTTCTAAAAATAATATTTTATCGTTATTAAAATTTTTCCAAACTTCACTTGAAAAATTATTTTTTTCTTCATTACGAATGAAATTATCCACATTTTTTATCAATTTTTCTGTATCTAAATAATTTACTAAACTTTTTCTTAAGTGACTTAATAAAAAGTTTTTTCTAAGCTGATTACGAAGTCCCTCTAACGACTCAAACTTTAAATGCTCGTCTTTAAATAATCGAAAATGAGGTAAAGATTTCCCTAAAATCTCTTTAAATGTATCATTGGATATTTCTTTCTCTTGTAACACACTTTCAATATAAGCAATAAGCATCGAAAGTTGTAAATCAAGTTCTCCTCTATGTTGATATGCTCCAATTAGTTTGAGTAAGTCTTTTATCTGATGTGGTTCTAAATATCCTCTTTCTTGAAGAGATTGATCTAAACTGAAAAAGCCATCTGATGATAGTAACTGTGTTTCATCAATAGAAACAATATCTTTTAAGCTTTGAGCTTCTGGTGTTCGTTCATTCATCAATAAAATTAATGCTTCATTCGTTTTTACATTATTTCGCAACCATACTCCATTTTCATTTTCATTTAAAACAAAGGAATCATAACCATCAATTTGTTTTATAGTTCGTATCACTGGTTCATAAAAGCTTTTGAGTTGAGCTTGATTTTCTAATAGAGCGTTCAAGATGGCTGGAAAGTATTCTTCATTAATTCCTTCTATTTTTACTAATACTTTTTCAGCATTTTTATTTTTATGATCTTTAAGATAATTAAGTAAGTGTTGTGCAATCCAGCTGCCTATTATTTTTTCTTTTTGAGTAATTCTTGCAATCATTTCTTAATGCTCCCTCCCAGTACTTTGAATTAATTAAAATAAGGGTTTGTAACTAGTGCTGTTGCATCTGAGTATTCTTGGAGAAGCCCATTTTGTTTTAATTTTTGTCTCATTTTTTTCTCATTACTTCTAAAATGAGTTAGATTGATTCCTTCTTTTGAATATAACCCAGAATTTTTAGCGGCATCTTCTCCAATAATAATGCGGTATTTTTGGAATAATTCATTTAGAAAATCATCATACGGTAAATTATTCTGACCATTAAGTGTTGCATACACTAAAGCACTTAAGACATTATCATGTAGTACATATCGAGCTTTAGATCCTTTTCCCGAAACGATGAACTGACCATCACGAGCTAAAGTTTTCAGAATAGGAACTTGTGTTTTCGATAAATCCTCCATATAAAGTTCTACGATGCGTAATCTAAGTAACTTTTTAGCGTTATTAATATCTTCAGTCTCTAATGCCTCTATAAGTTTTTTCTTTTTGGCTGCTTGAAGACTAGTAAAATTTAATTCGTTAAAAAATCTAGAATAGCCCTTCACTTTATCTTTTTCAAAGCTATCAAGGCTATTTCTCCAAGAATAAATTTTTTCTTCTGCTTTGACTTCAGAGAATATTTCTTCTACTCGGTCTTCTACAAAAGTTTTATAGGCTTCTCTTACTATAGTTTCGTGAATCCGATAAGAATCTTGTGCTAAAAATTTAATTGATTTATTTTGACCTTCTAAGCAATCAATGAAATAATTACTCGTTTCACCAATAATTTGTTCTGATTGAAAAATCATATAACGATGAAGTTGGAATGTTATGAGCGAAGTTAAAATATCAAACATTTCATAAATATCAATATTTAGCATAAGCAATGCATTAAGTTCCTCTGCAAATTCTTTATACAATGCTAAATCTGTATTTGGTAATGTTGGGTATTCACTGCTTTCCCAACTAGTAATGACAGTTGATAACTCTTCATCTTTGATTAGTGGTGCAGGCTGATCTCCAGTACTGTACTCACTAAATGCTTCGTTAATTTGATTAATGACAGCAATTACTCCACTAGAACTAGATAATAGAGTTTTCATATTTTTCTCGATATTAATTCTTAATTCAGGATTATTTAATGTTCCGTAATGCAACATTAAAAAGTACAGTTCTCCGCCACGAGCAAAAAAATTACGTTCATAATTAATTGTTAAATTTTTCGAATTGCCTTTATCTCTATTTACACGAACTTCAGAAAAAAGCAACGATTCGTGGAGAGGATACATCATTTGAGCGTACCACGAGCGATCAACTGGTTTTCCCATCGGTGTCATTAGAGGTATAGTTAAATTTTTAAAGAACACCTGTAAATCTTCTAATTGTTTTTCGCTTACTCCAAGCTTCTTTCGAATTACATCTTTTTTCTTTTCTTCGAAAATTGCAGTATGACCTTTCGCACCTTCTTTTTCTCCTTCATAGACAAACTGACGAAATTCAATCATTTTTCTTCGATCATAATACTTCTTTTCCAAGCTAAAACCTGTTCCAGCAAACACATTTAAAAACTCTAAAGTATACTCTGGTCCACGCTGACCATCTTTAAACCGATGTCCCCATATTTCAGCACCAATCTTGCTAGAAAATTTTGCACTTTCTTCTTGCATATCTAACACCCTTTCAATTACTTTTGCTTAGATTTAAAAATCATCATCTTCAGATTCAATATTTACAACAGAGTCTCCGCCATCAGAAATTTCAATTGTCTCTAATACGAATGCTCCTTGAATACGATCGAACTTTAAAATTTGTAAAATATTCTCATCCTGTTTTTTTAGCGAAATCAATCTATTTCGAAAACTATTAAGTAATATCTCTACGTGTTCTCTTAGAACGTTTAACATGCCTCCGTTACTCAAGCGCATTAAATACTCAAACGTTACTAAATTAATAGCTAATTCTATTCCTTGTACTTTCAAAGTTAATGTTGTACCCGTTTGATCTATTGTTTCATTTTTACCTTGAATATGAAATTCAACTTGATCTAGTCCAATAATTTGATGCACTAATAAACTATCTGAAGATACATAAAGCTGATGAGAGGGAGAATATACCATTCTTTTTGCGAAGAATGTATTTAATCCATCGACAAGCTTAATCTTTACACTATGTTCAATTCTTCCTCTATGAAGAATACTTATGAAATCATATCGATGCCGATAGGGGATTAATTTTTCAACCTTTTTATTATCTTGAGATTCAAAGTAATATTTTCTTCTTAACCTTGGAAACCACTTATTCATTAGTTCAATACCGTTCACATTATCACCATGTATATTTGAACGATACATCTTTACATCTTCGTAATAAGCGCCGTTCTCAATATCAATATCCTTACCAAACAAAGTGTGATGTGTATCTTTTATTTGTTCATTACTACTTAAGTCACCATTAAGTAAAAAATCATCAATTAAAGAGTCTGAAATGTATCCAGGATCTAACGATTTAAATTCTTGAATACCACCAATTTCCTCAAAAACTTCTGGTCTTAGATTATTACCGAAAAAATTCTCATAATACGATTTTTTTGCTAGTGCTTGAATTGATTCACTATTAGAAGCTTCATGTATATCTTTACAAGCCATTCCACCTGTTTGTGTGTAGGCTAAGTGAATGAGTAGCTCTCGCATTGTCATATGCTTACCATTCATATCCAAAGATTTATACATACGCATTATTCGATTTTTCGTTGTTTTATCACTCAAAGCTAAATGATTACTATTGATGATGCATTTATTTTTACTAGAACAATCACTACAAATACTCCAGTTTTGTTCTTCATTCCATCCTTCTACGATTTTTTCAGCATAAATCGACGATGATGCGTACAACAAGTTATAAACTTTTATTTCTTTCGTCGCTTCTAATTCCTTATTGTTTGATATAAATTGAGGAATAATGACACTTTTTAATTTATTTAATTCAGGATATTTTACAAGAGTATGCGTTAATTTCCCTTCATTAGCCGCAATGAGAAAGTATACATTTGACTCATTGTTTTCTAGTGACTCCTGTAACTTTCCAAGTTCCTCAACAATAATTTCATTTTTTAGTTCTGATAAATCTTTGATTATCCGGATTTTATAATTTTTATATGAAATCTCTGCAATACCAGATTCTGGCCAACCTTCAAATTCTTGTTCAACTAATTGATCATACACATTTCTACAAATTCTAGTTTTTCCATCTCCAGCATTACCTGTTATGATGATAGAGCGAGGAGACGTTGAGAGCTCTTCAATAATTTTTTTGTTAATGTTCGTATCGATGCTATATTCTATTTTTTTAGTATGTTCGTCAAAAATTTTAGAGTAATCTGCTGTAGTTAAATCATATTGATGCATAAATGAAACAAAAGGATTTATATGGTTTTGCATTATAAAATCTCCTTACTTCTCATAATTATTTGTAACAACTTCCCTAATAAATTATATCATTTATGGTTTTTTATTCATATTGTATTGTTAATTATTATAACAAAAGTAATTTTAAGTTATATTTTAGTTTTTGCTTTTCAGCAAAAAATTATTATAAGAATTGAGGTACTAAAACATGTCATTTTTAAAAATCGAAACAACCAACGCACCGGCTGCCATCGGTCCTTATTCGCAAGGCTTCATCGCTAACGGTACGTTATACGCATCCGGTCAAATCCCGATCAACCCGGCAACGGGTGAAATGGTCATTGGTGGCATTACGGAACAGACGGAGCAGGTCATGAAAAACGTTGATGCCATCTTAAAAGAAGCTGGTCTGACACCGGACCGTGTCGTCAAAACGACGTGTTACTTAACGAGCATGGATCATTTCGCTGCGTTTAATGATATCTACTCGGATTACTTTGCTCCGCACAACCATTTCCCGGCCCGTTCTTGTATCGCCGTCAAAGAGTTACCGAAAGGTGCTTTGGTAGAAGTTGAGATTTTAGGGTTAGCTTAATGACTTGGAACACGTCACTTTTAGTGGCGTGTTTTTTATTTGCGTAATCCCCAACGTCCTGTCCCTTTTCCGGTCTCACTGTAGAACAAATCCTGCGTTCCTTCATATAATTCACACTCACTCGCATGAAGATAAATCAATTTTCGAATGCGTGCGTCTAATCCCGCTTCCGTCGAAAAACGAGAAAGGTCCAAATCACTCCGCTCTCGTACACACTGATAAAGCTCCGCTAAATCCAGTTGTCGCCCTGTTCCTAAGATCTCGATAATCGCTTCTAAAAGTGCTTCACTGCTTTGATTCATCTGTCTTCCTCCCCGTTTTCTGCAAACTGACCATAAAACCAGTCCCGAAGAAGCTCCCACTTGTCCGGAAAAGCATTACTGCCTCGAGACGTCCCGTTCCCGTCCGGACTGCTCCATCTGATTTCCCAGTCCGTGCCGTCGAGAATCAGCCACTCCGTCGTATAAACCGGTTGCCAGTACATAAGATCGACGTGGAGCAACAGTTGCTCGAGTTCCATTTGTTGGTGCTCCGATAACAGATAAACGTCTTCCGAGACTTTTCCGTCTTCATCTTCTAACCGTAATTCCCGTGTTGCTTTCGTCCACGTGAACGTTTGGCCTTTCCCCATGCCTGATTCCCGGTATGTTATCTGATTGATGTGCTTTTTCATCATTTCACTTAACCCTTTCGTTTTCTCCCTAGTATTACCATTGTAATTCATTTTCCGTTTTCTACCTATCCAAAAAAAGAGTCAGGTACCCTTGTTTTCGATTTTCTTTTATTCTAAGAGAATAGTTTGAGTAAGGAGGCAGCAGTCATGGTCAATCAACACCTCTTTTTATTTGGCGATGGTCCCCCGTTTCCGCCGAATTTGTGTAAAACGTTTGTCTCGTGTTTGAACGGGACAGGTCCCGTCGCTTTGCTGTATGTGCCGCGTCCCGGTTCGTCCTGGTCCGATTACGCGCCGATCTATACGGAGATGTTAACCGCTTGTGGTGCGACAGCATTTTTTCATTTGCCGTTGTCCGCAAAGCCCACAGCCGACCAACTCGAGCAGCTGAGTACATGCGCCGGCATCATCATCTCGGGTGGCGAAACGGAACTGTACCAACAATTCATCGTGCAGACACCAATCGGAGCACTCATTCAAGAACGGTTTCAGCACGGTGTCCCGGTCGCCGGATTTTCTGCCGGCGCCTTACTGACACCAAACGAATGCCGGATTCCCGCAATCGATCAACGGGCGGGCAAGGCGCTCGTCCTTGAAGGGCTCGGTCTAATGGACGCCGTGATTTCCGTCCACTATGATACGTGGCAGGAAGAGACGAATTTGTTGCAGGCGTTTGAAGCAACACAGAGTCGCTTCGGTTACGGCTTACCGGAACGCACCGGGATTCAACTTCAGAATGGTCAGCTCGTGCAACAGGAAGGACCGGACCCTGTTGTGCTGAAGCGAAAGGAGGAGATGACATGTCGACCATCGTAACAGCCGTCAAAGGAATCGTGCGGCACGACAACCGGATTTTGATCGTTCAGCGTGCTGCTAGCGATTCGGGTGGCGGGACGTGGGAATGCCCGGGTGGAAAAATCGATTTTGGGGAGCAACCGGAAGACAGTCTGATTCGTGAAATCCGTGAAGAAACGGGGTTGACGGTGACTATCGACAAAATCGCTTATGCCTCGAGCATTCTGACACATCCCGATCGCCAGGTCATCCTGCTCGTCTACTTCTGTACAGCCGTGACTAGCAGTGTAACGTTATCGGAAGAGCATGACGCCTACTCATGGGCCGATGAACAGCTGATTCGGCAACAGATTGCGCCGAGCATCTTAACTGACTTTGAACGGCATCAGATTTTTCAGAAGCTTGTCTTAACATAAGTGTTCCATACATTCTGCATTACAAAAGGTGATCCTCCCGGAAAAACGGGTGGATCACCTTTTCTGTCTGATTATGACTCGTTGAAACGGTACGTTCAGACAACGTGCTGCCAACAATCACTTTCTTGCATCCTGATTTAAAAAACGTCTGAATTCGTATAAAAAAACAGACAGTACCACTACTAAAATCACAGCAACGGCACTTATTCCTTTCGGTAAATCCAGTACACCAATCAATATTACGGCAATTCCTAAAATGATGAACGAGATACCATAATCCTTCATCCGTTTGGACATACCATCCCTCCTCTGACATCGTCACGCTTCGCGATCTGTTCAGGTGGTGAATGCTTATTTTACACAATATTCCCATTATAAGGCAAGATAACGTCCTTCTGCGATTTTCGAATCATTGTCTCCCGCCCTCGAAGTACTCTCCCATTTTTCGTTACCTGCATCTCTTGTTCTATTTAGATCGTTAAATGTTAAAAATCACCTTGTATTCGGACTGGAAGATTTCTACAATGGACAAGTATGTCATGACACGCGAGGAGTCCAATGATGAAATCATCCTTTACTTATTTTGCTTTACCGCTAGCCGCCCTGCTTTTGACGGGATGTGCTGCGGAAGAATCATCTGCGCCGACACCAAAGGTCGACCAGGCGGCATCTCAAGAAACGCCTTCCGCAGAGAAGACCGAGGAAAAACAGCAAGAGACAACACCTGCTGATGTCCCTTCCGCAGAAACTGCCGAGGCAGAAGCAACGGAGTCGTTCCCCGGCTACACACCGATTGAAGTCGACGGCGGCGATCTGTCCGGTGACCGGGAACCGAATGTCGTCGTCAACATCGGTTTTGGCGACCGCGAGTACTGGGCCTTTACGAATGAACACGCCCAACTCGTTAAAGTTACTGCAAAAAAAATTACGCTCCAACAAGATACAGAAGACGTAACGTCATCCGGTCGCTATTATTCGGACGAAGCGAAGGTTCCGGGTGTCGAGAGTCCTCAGCTTGATGAAGGACATGTCATTGCCGATTCGCTCGGTGGTGTCTCGAACGCCTACAATATCACGCCGCAAGACAGCACACTCAACCGCCACGGCGATCAAGCCTATATGGAAAACAATATCCGCAAGGCCGGCAATGTCACAGACTTCGAAGCGACGATTACGTATCCTGATACTAAAACTCAGATTCCTTCTCATTATCGCTATACGTATACGTTAAGAGGAAATAAAATCGTCGATGACTTCGACAATGTGAATCCGGATGAAGTCAATGCCGCACTCGGGTTGACAGAAGATGAGGACAAGACAGCAGAAGCCACTGCTAAAACAGCACCTACCCCGGAAACGGGTGATGTCTCAACCGTCGATACGAACGGCAACGGACAAGTCACAATCCAAGAAGCCAAAGACGCCGGATTCAGCATGCCGATTACAGATGACCATTGGTTGTATCCTCATATGCGGGACAATGACCATGACGGGATGGTCGGCGAATAAGTTTTACGTGCAGCATGAAACAGGCGGACTCCGAGGAGCCCGCCTGTTGGTGTTGGATTATTCTTCGCTGTAACCGACGACCTTGTTCCGCCCCGTCTGCTTCGCTTGATAAAGGGACTGATCGGCTTTTTGGACGACTTCAAACGATGTCTCGCCTTGATCTGACGAGGCCGCCCCGATCGATAACGTGACATGGAACGCCGGATACGTGCTGAAGACAAAATGTTGATCAGCACACGCCAGGCGAATCGTTTCCCCGAGCCGGACGGCTTCATTAAGCGGCATGTCCGGTAACAAGACAACAAACTCTTCCCCGCCATAACGTCCAACAACGGCTTCGTCGGGGCTACAGTGTTGCAACAGCTGACTCAGTTGACGTAAGACGACGTCCCCCCCGTCATGCCCGTATGTATCATTGACCGATTTGAAGAAGTCGATGTCGACGATCAGGACGGAGAACGCATAGCTGTGTTGGTCGTAATGTGCCAACGTCTCGTCGAGCTTTCGCCGATTGGCGAGATTCGTCAGTCCGTCGGTCAACGCCAGTTCCTGTTGCGTCTGGACGAACTGGAAATGTTTCCGTAATTCCTGAAGAAATTGATAGGTCACGTATCCGCCTAATAAAATGAAAATGATATATACAAAGCAAATCTTAAGAAAATGAACATATGTATCCGTCAACAAATACAAAGCCGGTAAACTGTAAGCAATGCCGATACTAATCAAGATCAAGTAATCCTTCATCGTACGTGACGAAAAACGACGATAGATACTTGCCGTCACGAGTAAGGACACACAAATTAAAATCGTCAATATTACTCCTTCATAGGCACCTGGTGTCATGATGCTGAAACGAGCTCCAACGATGCCGATGAATGTGATTCCGCCACTGATCCATCCGCCATAAAAAAATGCCGTCACTAAGGCGACGAGGCGTAGATCGATTTTTGCCCCATCATAGGTGACACTGTTGAGGACAAGCAAAACACTAATCAATCCGGCGACTAATCCAAACAGGACGCGTGTCCGGACAGAAGAGCTTGCAGAAATCCGTTCTACATGCCGAAATGGCAAAAATGCAAATAGGAGTGAGGTGATCAACAGACAGAAATTTAGCAGGAACTGATTAAACAGGATCAACATAAGACCGGAACACTCCTTTTCCATGACGATTTTTAGCTCTTTACTTATGTTCTCTATCGGTTGAATGCGTCCCTCTTTCAAGTCCCAAAATGTTTCCAATTCTTCAAGAAGGGAAACAACACCTTAGACGTTCTCATCATTTTTAAGGGGGAGTATTATAATGGATATGAAAGAAGAAAAACGTAAAAGTAAGATGCCATTTTTTGTTGTTCTCGTCATCATCATTTTTGTTGCCGTCGCCGCAGCACTGATTATTTATGTCACCTCCGAACCAAAAGAAGAAACCCAACAGTTGTTACAGATGACGACCAGTTTCGTCTCGACTTACCTGCCGCATGCCAGCTGACAGCGGACATCCTCGGATGTCCTTTTTTTGTGGACCAAACCTTTACAAGAACACCACGTTTTCTTCATACAATCTGCCCCTTCACTTCCCGATAGGAAGCATGGAGGAGATGAAACTGATGAAGCAACCTACAGAGAAAAAAAGACTGCTTGCCCAACAATTAAACAACTGGCTAATCCCAATCGTCGCAATGGGGCTCTTATTGATCAGCGCTTTAAGCGTCGAAGAATTATACCGGACCTCGACGAAGTCCGTCAGTGAACGGCTCGAACGCGAGATGACGATGCTTGATGCCAATATCCGCTCGATTTACTTAGCCTATCCGGAAGATGAACAGGAAAGGACACGCGCCATTAAACGTTTGAAGAATCAACAACTCGCCGATATGGCACGCGACGATTATGATGCAGCGATCCAGTCGTTAGCGACTAAAAACACAGCCCTTCAACCGTTGAAGTTGACGGCGCAACAGAAAAAAGACGTGACACAACAATTAAAACAAGCACGCGTGACGACATTTACAAGCAACGACCGGTTTATTCTCGCGATGTCGATTCCCGAAGTGAATGATGTCCTGTTTTTATCGGTCGATCAGGAACGGTTGGTCGCGCCTGCCAAGGCACTAGCGATGAAGTTAGGCATCCTCGGGATTGTTGTCCTCTGTTTTGTCAGTCTGCTGATCCGGGCCCGTATCAAAAAACAACTGGCTCCGCTGTCCGTCTTGTCCTTGAAGATTGAAGAGGCCTATGCACGACGCACCTATCAGCCGATCAGCATCAAGACGACGACGTTTGAATTACAGCAATTGACGCACCAATACAACCAACTGATGCAACAAGTCGGCAGTTTGACACAAGAAATCGCGATTGCGAGTGAACGGCTGGAGGCGACCCAACCCGGTTTTTCGTCCCAACTCGCCTCGATTGATGAATCCGTCCTCGCCGTCCATCAAGTGGCGACGTCATTGACAGAGCAGTCGACGCAGATGGAACAGATCATCACGGAATCGGGGCAACTGTTGACGACCTCGATCGAGGCGCTCGCGACGATGGACGAATCGATCCAGACGAGCCACCAACGCGTCAGCTCCTTTAATGAGGAAGCGACGACGAGTCATCGGATTCTCGAATCGTTGCAACAGGATACGACGCTGTTGCGGACCCTGTCCGTCAATGCGTCACATTCGCTGGAAGAAGCGACCGGACGCAATCAACAAATGCACGAATCGATCCGCTACATCCAACAAGTGGCGGAGGCGACACGCCGCTTATCGCTGAATGCGTTGATCGAAGCGACACGGGCGGGTGAAGAAGGTCGTGGTTTCGTCATCGTCGCAAAAGAAGTCGAGTCACTCGCCCTCGACATCAAACGGAGCATCGATCACATCAATCAGGCGAACCGGGACCTGACGGCCAGCATCGGACAAATCGAACAAGATGTCGTCCAGATGACGACCCAAATCGAGACGACACACGAACAACTTACACTGAGCACCCGACGGATTGCTTCCGTCCTCGATCATGCGGAACAGATTGAAGCCGCGCTCGTCCAGGTCGAGACGGACCGCACACTCGTGTATTCTTTACAACCGCGGATTCGGGAACATTTTCAACTGATTGAAACGATTCTGTTTGAACTGACCCACTACAGTCAATCCCTTGAAGCAAACATGCAGGCCAACAGTGCCCGCCAACAGGAATTGAAACAGCATGGTCACATCATCGGCGAACAAATCGAGTCCCTCAACCGGACGATTGTCGGTCCGTCGCATTAAAGACAAACAGACCCTGTGCCTCAAGCACAGGGTCTGTTTATTGCTTAACTAATATACTGTGCTTCTTTTTTATCGATAATGTTGCGAATCCGGTTCTCCGTCACCTGATACGTCAACGCCAACCGGCGAATCGAAAGCCCGGTTTGATACCGACGCCGAATGTCCCGAATCTGCCGAGGTGATAATTCAACATGTTGCGTCAATAACAGGTCGAACTCGTCGAGGAGCGATGCGTACGCTTGAGTCGTCGACGGTTTGACGGTCAGATTATCAATCTGATCGTTTACGCGATCACCGTCCGCCCGGATAATCCGGTCGTGCGTGGCCTCGGGATCGAGAAACGCCTTAGCGACAAGCTCGGCGATATAAAACCGTTCCCCGCGTCCTTGTTTATACAACGTCACTTTCCGGTAGCCTTCTTGATTGATCCGTGGGCGCAACACGACACCTTGCCGTCGTTGTTTAACACCACGACTCGTCTCGATGATCCGGTCGAGCGACCGGACGTTCCCTGATGTTGAGACTTGATACATGCCTGCATAGCCCTGTACTGCCTTCCAATGTTCCATATAATCAATGACCTCCATTCGGTCCTAAAACGACAACATTTCTTACTGTCATTATACCATTTAACGAACAAACGTTCTAATGTGAACACTCCGTTTTTCTATGCTAGTATTAACAAAAAAAGGAAGAGGTGTCAGGATGAAGTTTGTTATGTTACTTGGTCCGCAAGCGGTCGGCAAAATGACGATCGGTCAGGAACTCGAACAAAAAACGGGCATGAAATTATTCCATAACCATCAGACGATCGACTTGTTACATCCGTATTTTGATTTCACGAAACCGGCGCATCATAAGCTGAAGGACTTGATCCGGCGGGAAATGTTCAAGGAAATGGCGGTCAGTGATCTCGAAGGGGTGATCTTTACGTTTTTGTGCTTGTTTGGCGTCGAAGACGGCGGCATCGAATTCATCGAAGAGACCGTTCAACTGTTTGAAGAAGCCGGCGCCGAAGTCTTCATCATTGAACTGGAAGCTGAACTGTCCACCCGTCTGACCCGGAACCAGACCGAGAACCGTTTACTCCATAAGTTCACGAAACGGGACATCGCTGCGTCGGAAGCCAACTTGCTTGAAACCGCCGAACAGTACCGGACGCATTCACTCCCGGGAGAACTGCCGTATCCCAACTATCTCCGCCTCGATACCGAGGGGCGTTCGGCCGGCAAAAGTGCCGAAACGATTTGCCGACACTTTAACTGGTCAACGAAGCTGGTTGAACAATGAACCAATCCAAACAAACGTATTTTCCAGTGTTCTTGACGCTCGGTTTGCTGCTGTTTAATATGTTGACGTCCTATTTACTGAGCGGACGGTTTTTCCCGAATCTCAGCCTGTGGGTGCCGATTGGTCTCAACATCTTGGTCGGACTCGGGTATATCGTTTCGCTAGTGCTTGGTCTCCGGTCGACAAATAACTACGTTAAATGGTTCAGTATTTTCGCGAACATTGCTTTTTTACTGTCGTTATCGGTCATCACTTTTTTGTTGTTGCTCGCAAACGGCATTTCAGAACCGTAATCCCAACACGAAAAACCGTCTCTTCAGAAGCACGTTTTCTGAGGAGACGGTTTTATTTTTTCCTAGTCAAAAGAATCGTCGACTCTACTCGACTTCTACAGGAAAAGGAAGCGTGCTTCCGTCAGGAACAGGCGAGACCCGGTCGTCAGGGGACGACCGAGGCTTGCGTTCCGCCTGAGAAAAGCGAGCGGAGGAAAGATGCTTCTTGGCTCACTTTGTTTCATGATTTTCCCCACTTCAATGCATCAAGTCACGCCGAAAGACCGGTCCGTCCCCATGAAACCCATTTCGGAGCCAAACCGCTGCTTCTCCGTCCTGTCCGATCACGAACGGCAATAACAACGTCCGGGCCAGATATGCGACGATGACGGTCAACGCTTCTTCGATATAGCCCGCCCGGTCGGTCGGATCAATTGCGTCATAGCTGAGTTGCCGACCGCTGAACTGAATCGTTGCAATCTGTTGTTTGTCCCGTGTCTGCAGTGTCCAGACACAACCGTCCGTCATATCGGTTGCGGTAATAAACAAGCGGGACGTCGTAAAATCCGGATGGCGACCGTTCATTCTGTTTCCTCCTCTACGTCAAAAGCTGCCGTCGCGTATGCTTCACCGTTAATCAAAATCGTCAGCTGGTGCGTACCCGGATAATGGACCCGCGTCGTCAAGTTCCGGAACGACTGTCGTTTCGTAAACGTCTCCCGTCCAATCACTTGCCGTTCACTGATCCGAAAGACCTTTTGACTCGTCCCCCGCTTTTTGACATAGTCGATGGCATATTCGATCCGCAGGACTTGCGGTTCGGTTGTCGCAAGGGTAAACGTAAACGTCAGTTCCCCGCCAATCGGCAATGTGGGTGTCACTGTCAGTTCGTCGACCGTCACCGTCCCCCGCGTGACGAGACCAAACGCTTTCAAGACGTCCGGATGTCCTTGTTTCAGGAGTGTCCGTGAGGCATGCCGTAAAATCCAGTCCGTATGCGGATGGGTCCCGAGCTGTTCCAATCGTTCAATGACGAGTTCCGGATGGGTCTTCGCGATATCGTTTAAATGATTGGCGACACTTTTGCGGACGTAAAGCGCCTCGTCCTGCAGCAAGTCATCTAAAATCGGCAGAACCGGACTTGGATCAGCAATCAATGCCGGTATCCGTTGTCCCCACGGTAGGCGCGGACGGGTTCCTTCTGACGCCAGGCGCCGGACGTGCTCGTCACTCGACTGACTCCACCGAACGGCGAGTTCTAAAAACCGCTCTTGATCTTCGAGCAGAAACCGCCGGACGGCAAACTCTGACGTCGAGTGCCGGGTCAACCGTTCCAGTGCTATCATTGCCCGGTCCCAGGTATCACTCGGCGCATAGACTTCGATGTAGTCCGGAAAAACGATGCCCGGCAGTCCCGGAAACTCCGGAGCGATCGTTTCGAGGTGCGTCGCCGCTTGCTCAAAGTCAGCCGGCATATATCGCTCGAGCTCGGTTGCAATCCGGCGGACCCGTTGCTTAAACGCCAGCTCCTCCCAGTCTCCTTGTTGCACGACGTCTCTAAAGTCCGGTGCCTGCACCGCTTCCCCCAATCGATTCAACCAGTCTGGTGTAAACACATCTTTAATCAAACTCATATGTGATTCAATCCTCTCTTCGTCCGTTCTAATTTTAATAAGGCCGCCTTTCGTGCCAAGCCGCCGGCATATCCGCCGAGATCGCCCGTCAAGCGGATGACCCGGTGACACGGAATGATCAGTGCCAGTTGATTGGCGCCGTTTGCCCGGGCGACAGCACGGACGGCTGCCGGATTTCCGACGCGGACGGCCAGTTCCTGATAGGAAATCGTCTCACCCGCCGGAATCTGTTGCAACTGTTCCCAGACCTGTCTCTGGAATGGCGTCCCGTATAGGACGAGCGGAATCTCGAACCGGTCAAGTGTTCCCGCAAAGTACGCGTCCAGTTCAGCCGTCACCTGCTCAAACACCGGTGTCTCACCGGGAATGATGACGGCGCGGGCTGCGAGCCGCAAGCGTTCCACTTCCCGTTCCAGCCCGCGACGATCGACAAACTCGAGTAAGTGCAGTCCTTGTTCATCGGCAATCGCCAGCATCGGTCCGAGCGGCGTATCGAGCCACTTCGCTTGAAGGTATGTTCCGTCCCATCGTTTCGGTGTCTCGCCCATGATGCGGGCAAACGCATCGCGAAAACCGCTGCTCGATTCATAGCCGCTCGCCAGTTGCGCCTCGATGACCGGTTGCCCCTTCCGTATTTCTTTCATCGCCAGGCCCATTCGACG
Source organism: Exiguobacterium sp. S22-S28 (assembly GCF_043359615.1). NCBI lineage: Bacteria > Bacillati > Bacillota > Bacilli > Caryophanales > Exiguobacterium > Exiguobacterium sp. S22-S28. The sequence goes on from NZ_JBHFFC010000014.1 coordinate 160,881, forward strand.
GGACCGGGCGTATTCGACGAACGTCATCCCGAACCGTTTTTTAAACTGCCGCCGGGCGGTCGAGGCATCGAGCCACAATTCCCGAAAGTCGGCGTCTTTGAACCGTTTTTCGGGACTCGCTTCGACGGCGGCAACCAAGCGGCTGATGACGTCACTGTCACCGGGATAAGCCAGTGGTTTACAGCGTAAACACGGACGGTAGGAGGCAAGTAACGCCTCTTTTGCCGTCTCAAAAAATTCGCAGTTCTCCTGCTTCGGCTTCCGCGCCGGACAGGTCGGCCGGCAAAAGATTCCCGTCGTCTTGACTCCGACAAAAAACGTCCCTTCGTACGAACTGTCACGGCGGACGAGTGCTGCATAATAATCCGTTTCCGGTAAGGTATTCATCTCATGCCCTCCCCTTCTTTTCCTCAGTATACCGAGTTTCCCCTCCTGCATGTCGCCGAAAATCAGGCATGGATCTTTTCTTAAGACAAACTTAAGAAAACTCTCCTGTTTGTGAAAGATATGCCCTGTATCATCGATGGTATACTCAAGAAGAAAGTAGGTTTCGCATGTTTGATTTTTTGAAAGAAGCCATCCAATCCCCGAAAACGATTGGCGCGATTGCCCCAAGCAGTTCCCGGTTAGCGAACATGATGGCGCAGCGGGCGGTCGCTGATCAACCAGCCGTCATCGTCGAAGTTGGTGCCGGTGACGGCGCGATTACCCAAGCCTTATTGCGCGCGCGACACCCGGAAACGACTTTATTGATCTGTGAACAAAATCCGGTGTTTCAAGAAGCCTTGGCGAAGCTGTTAGCTGATGAGACGAACGTCGAACTATTTATCGGCGACATCCAAAACTGTCCTGAAGACTGGCATCATCAGGCCGGTGTTCTGGTCAGCGGCTTACCGTTCGCTTCGTTCCCGCTTCCGTTACGCCATGAATTGCTCAAAACCTTCCAGACCCTGTTGCAACCAGGCGGTCATTTCATCGCCTTTCAATATACCAAACTCCATTTCAAGACATTCCGCCGGTATTTCTTTGAGCACAGTTATTCCTACACACTGCAAAACATGCCGCCCGCCTATGTCTTTGAAGGCGTCCAAAAGGAGGATCTTCCGTGCCCACAATCTTAATCGTCGATGATGAAGCCGATATCCGGCAATTATTGCGACTGTATCTCCAAAACGAAAATTATTTAATTCTCGAAGCAGCCAACGGCGAAGAAGCCCTTGCGCTTGTTCAGCAACAGCCAATCGACCTGATGGTCCTCGATGTCATGATGCCGGTCCGGGACGGCTTTTCGACCGTCCAAGCCATCCGGCAAGCGAACTATACCTTCCCGGTCCTGATGCTGACGGCAAAACAGGAGGATCTCGATAAAATCCAAGGATTGACGTTCGGGGCCGATGACTACATCGGGAAACCGTTTAATCCGCTCGAAGTCATCGCCCGGATCAAGGCGATGCTCCGCCGGGTCGCCCAGTACCAAGTCCCGCTATCGGCAAGCAGCCTGCAAGTCGGTCCCTTCACCTTACGTCAGGAGGAGCGGGTCATCTCAAAAGAAACGATTCCCTTAGCCTTGACACGCCGGGAGTTTGACTGCCTGGCGCTTTTACTGAATCATCCGCGCCGCGTTTTTTCAGCGGATGAATTGTACGAACGGATTTGGCAGGAGGAAGCGCTTGGTTCCGCGACCAATGCCGTCATGGTCCTGATTCATAAGTTACGGGAAAAAATCGAGGACGTGCCGAAAGAGCCGCGTCACCTCCAAACCGTTTGGGGTGTCGGCTACAAGGTCGAGCCATGAGACGCTTCCGCTTCAAACTGACTTCCTGGATGACGGTCCTGTTGTTGGCCGCAGCGTTTTTGAGTACGGCATTGGCCTGGTTGATCGCGAGCCAACTCCCGCTCGGAACAAAAAACGTTCCCCGTTATTATTATCCGACGGAACAGGACATCACGCAGCGGGTCGAACGCGATATCAAACGTTACGAATCCGGTCAGACTCCGAACGGTGATTATGAGTGGGCCGTCTACCGGTCCAACGGGACGCAAGTCGACGCCTCACCCGACTTTCCGCGGACAATGACTCCGAGTCGCTTATTAGCCGCGCAAACGCCGGGTGAACGGGAACCGTCTGACGAATCGGAAGTGCGGACGTTGCATCATATGCAGGCAATTAACCTGGGTGAACGTGCACCCGGTTATTTTCTTTCCATCGAAACGGTCACACCCCGTCTGAATCAATACCAGGTCGGTAATTCAACAGCATTTTTCATTTTACAATTGGTCTTGTTCATCTTATTTTTATTTGGCATGACCCGCTGGATTGCCGGTCTGTTCCGCCAGCTCGAGACGCGGCTCGAACGGCTTGTCGAACCAGATCAAGCCATCAGCCCGCTTCGTCCGGTCAAAGGACCGCGTGAGTTCAAAGCCTTTGCCCATTCGATTGAACGGGTCGGCGACGAACTCGATGTCCTCCGACGAAACGAGCAGGAACGTTTTACGGAACAACTCCGCCTGATCACCAGTCTGTCGCACGATCTGCGCACCCCCTTGACATCGATTCAAGGATTCGTTCAGTGGTTGTCTGAACATCACACGACATTATCCGATCAGGAACGAACCGATGTGTTAGCAATCCTCAGCCGGCAATCGGAGACGCTTGCCTCACGGATCGAGGAACTGTTCATGCTCGCAAAATTGTCGAATAAAGATTATCCCGTGCACATGACATCACTGGATTTCGTGACGCTCCTGCATCAGGTCGCTGAACAACATCCGGAAACGACTTATCAGTACACGGGACCGGCTCATCTGACTGTTCAGGCTGATCCCAACTTGTTGCGGCGCTTGATTGAAAATCTTGTGCGGAATGCGACGCTTCACGGAACAGGTGATTTGTCGTTCGAAGTGCTCCAAGAAAACGGTCACTTGACCTTCCGTTGTTCCAATGCCATCGCTGAGACCTTAACGCCTCAGCAACTCACGGAACTGGCAACTCCTTTCGTCACGTCCGACATGTCACGGTCCAATGGTGGATCCGGCATCGGTCTGTCGATCATCGAACAAATCGTTGCCCGGCACAACGGGACGATGCAATTAGCGTCGGAACAACACCGGTTCATCGTCTCCATTACATTACCTCCTCCTCAAGAATAGAATTTTAGGCGGGACGGACTCAAAACTTTTGAATTTGTCCTGTTTGTTGTTACTACTTCGACACTCCTTCTGAAATGGAATTCGGTACACTAGAGAATGTCATTCTTTAGGTATAATCGTGAAGGAGTTTCTTACTTATGAAATCATTAAACCGTTCGACCACATATATGCCCGGACTCGATGGTCTGCGTGCGTTCGCAGTCATCGCTGTCATTTTGTACCATCTGTCAGTTCCCATGTTGACCGGAGGTTTTCTCGGAGTGGATCTGTTTTTTGTCCTGTCGGGTTACTTGATTACCGGCTTGTTGCTCAGTGAGTGGCAACAGACCGGTCGTATCGACTTAAAACGGTTTTGGGTACATCGTTTCCGCCGGTTATTCCCGCCTCTGTTTGTTCTGTTGGTCCTGGTTCTCAGTTACGTCACGCTCTTTGAACGGAGCTTGTTGCATACGCTTCGTCAGGATATCATGGCTGCTCTCTTGTACACGACGAACTGGTGGTACATCGTACACAACGTCTCTTACTTCGAATCATTTGGTAAACCGTCACCGGTTCAAAACCTGTGGTCGCTTGCAATCGAGGAACAGTTTTATCTCGTCTTTCCGATCGTGATCAGTTTCGGGCTCGCATACAAACGGATGTTGCTCCGAGGAATCGGGCTGCTTGCCGTCTTGTCCGCGCTCTTGATGGCCATTCTCTTTACGCCCGGTGCGGATCCAAGCCGTGTTTATTACGGAACGGACACCCGGCTGTTTGCCTTGTTGATTGGTAGTCTGCTTGCCTTCGCTTGGCGCCCAGAACGGTTCAAACAAACGATTCCGTTACGGGGTGTCCGTCTGTTGAATGTGACCGGTGCCGTGGCATTTCCAGCACTCATGCTGCTGATGTTCGTAACCAGTGAGTCCGGACGTTTTCTGTACTACGGAGGATTTGTATTCGTCGCTGTCCTTGCGGCGTTACTCATTGCCGTCGTCGCCCATCCGGCATCCTTGTGGAGCCGTCTGTTTGCACAACGATGGCTGATCGCCATCGGAAAACGGTCCTACGGTCTGTATTTGTGGCATTTTCCGCTGATTACCTTGATGACGCCGGTCGAATACATCGGTGCATTTTCATGGATCCGCAGTCTTGGGATTTTGACGGTCTTGATTGTTCTGACTGAACTGTCCTATCAGTTCATCGAACGTCCGATCCGGCGGCTTGGTCTTTTCGAATACATCCGCCAATTTCAGATTCATCCCCGGACCTTCCGGCAGTTTTCTTGGACGAAGTGGGTTTCCGTTTCCCTAGTCAGCCTGCTTCTTCTCAGCTTTATCGGGAATTTATCGATTCTCGCCGTGTCGGACAAACCGACTCAACAGACGATTCCGAAAGTCGCGGCACCGCATTCAAAACCGGCACTTGTCAAAAAACCCGAGCATCCGGTGCCTGACACACCAATCCGGTCGATGTGCCGACCGACGCTTGCGATTGGTGACTCGGTTCTGCTCGGTGTCGAAGATTACCTCGGCAGTACGCTTCAACAAGTAACGATTGATGCCAAGCTCGGACGTCAGCTCCGGGAAGCCATTCCGCTCAGTAAGAAGTATGCGGTATACAATCAAAAAGAACATCAAGTCGTCGTGCATCTCGGGACAAACGGCAGCTTCCGTCCCGATCAATTAGAGGAACTGCTCGACCAGTTCGCAAACGCCGATCAAGTGTACCTCGTCACGACACGGGTCCCGCGTCCGTGGGAACAAGAAGTCAACACCATGCTGAAACAAGCAGCTGAACGCAAACGGGTGTCACTCATTGATTGGCATGCCGTTGCCGTCAAACATCCGTCGTACTTCGAACAGGACGGCGTCCACTTGAACATCAAAGGTGCCCGTGCCTACTCGAAACTTCTTGCGAAAGCCACGAATTGCGCTGTTTCAAGTAAATAGAAAAAGAGACGTCCGCGGACGTCTCTTTTTTAGTTAGATCAATGATGATGACCGCTACTGCCACCAGCTGGTTTTGCTCCACCTTGTAAAATCTTCAAGTCTTCTTTCGATAACTCACCGACGATGAACTGCCGTGTCGGCATAATTATCTCCCCATTGCTGCTTGCATGTGCTTTGACATAATACAAGCCTGACTTCGGAAGTGCTTTTGCAATCGTATAGACACCCGGTTTCGTTTCCTCTGCCGGTTCCATGCTATAGCGTACCGTTCCGTCCGCTTTCCAGATTTCGAAGTGAACGTAATCGACTTTTTGAGCCGGTTTCGCTTCACGCCAGACCGTCGCTTCGAACGTCTGCTTTTTCTGTGCGTCTGGTTGTACGTCTTTTGGGACGTTCAGTTTGACCGATAATGGCTTAGATACGGCATATTGTGCGGCTGCATTGGAATCGACCGCACAGCCGGCAAGACTCGCCGTCGTAACGAGAAGACCGCCAATCAACAGGGATTGCATCGATTTACGCATTGAAGAACCTCCTTACACTCGGAATACGACGGATGACGAGAAAATCAAGTAGCCAAACGACGAGCAAAGACAGTCCGACGAGTGGGAAAACGATCCCCAGCACGACAAGTACCGCGAGGAATCCTTTCAGCATGAACGCTTTCGGACCTTTCGGTGCCCCCATGCCTTTACTTGGTTTTCGCTTCAGCCAGAGATAAAAACCACTGACTGCCACGAGAATGATTCCAAGACAAATCAACAGACTGACCAATTGGTTGAACCAACCGAATTCCGTTCCTTTATGGAGCGTGATCCCGGTCGCGACGATCTTACCGACGACACCATAGTTGTCATAGCGATAGTCGGCGAGCACGGCACCGGAATATTGATCGAGATGGATTGTCGCTTCATCCTGTGCTTTCGCCGGATACGCGGACAGTGTATAGACACCGCCCGGATCACTTGGAATACTGATTTTAAAGCTTGGGTCCATCCCTTGCTGTTTGCCAATCGCAACGATGTCATCGATTGAAGCTGGAACAGCACCTTCGACTTTCGATTGCGGGACATCCAGTGTTTCAGCAGCCCACGGGACTTCCGCGATATCCTTCGTCTGAAGTGTCGAAGTTGGTGCTTCCCCACCCCAGATCGACGGGGGATAACCAAGTCCTTGGTTCGTGACGAGGGACTGGAAGTTTGCTCCCCAGAAGCCGGACCACGGAAGACCTGTCAAGATGAGGAACAACATCCCTCCCGTGATCCAGAATGCCGGAACGGCGTGGAGATCACGACGAAATAACTTTTTGCCTTGACGCAGACGCGGGAACAAAACACCTGACAGTCCTTTTTGCTTACGCGGAAACCATAAGAACAGTCCCGTCACGATCAAGACGATTGCCCAACATGCAACAAGTTCAACGATCCGGTCGCCGGTCGTTCCTGCCATCAGTTCCCCGTGGATTTCTTCGATTTTATTCATGATCCGGTCATCGTCCGATAATGTTCCAATGATTTTACCGGAATACGGATTGACGAAGACCGTCGCCGACATGTCTGGTGACGAGACCTTCACTTCACTTGAGCGATCGTCGGATTCACCCGGTCGGTATGACGTGACGAGTGCTTCCGGATACTTCGCTTTGACACGGTCGATCTGTTCCGTCGCCGTGATACGATCTGCTTTTGGTGTGACTTCATAATATGATTGATACAGGACATTTTCGATTTGTGGCTTAAATAGATAGATTGATCCCGTCACAGCGAGCATGACTAGGAACGGTGCAAAGATAATACCGGCATAGAAATGCCACCGCCAAATCGTCCGGTAAGCTTTGCTTGATGACGTCGTGACTTGTTTCTCTTCCGTCATCGTTTGCGGTTGATTCATGACATTACCTCGGTTCTCTAAAATATTCTTATGAAATCATGAAAGTGAGATAGCTCATCGCTAGCTCACTTTCATGATTAATGATGATGTTGTCCGTGTCCACTACTCGTTGACACGTTCGACTGAAAACTTGCTTGTGCGTCTTCGAAATCTGCGTCAGACACCTTACCGACTCGAACGAGTGCTTTAGGTGTATAAACGGCTTGACCTGAGTGTACCATGCCGTTGACGACATATATCCCTGCCTGCTTAAATGGGATACTACTGACATAATGTCCTTCCCGATGTGTCGTCTCGAACGTTTCTGTCTCCTCACTGCCATATGGTGTCACTTGAACATGAACTTCATCGACGTTCTCGGGATGTTCGATTTCAACGGACACCGTCGTATTAGCAGGTGACTCCATTTTTTCCGGCGCATACAATCCGACTTTCATAGCGACCGGAGCCGCTTTCGTCTCGAACTGACAGCCTGCTAATAACACGGCACTTCCAATCATTACTGTCGTAACAAGTCGTCTCATGCTGCTACCTCCTCTTTTCCTGTCCGGCGACGGAACAAAATGAAATCAAGAATCAAGATGATGAAGACGGAAAGCGCTGCGAGCGGCATCGTCAGACTGATCAGTACGATAAGTAGCGCAACGATTCGTTTGACACGCTGATCGACGGCACGTTTTGGCGCCGATAATTGACCCGTACCATTTCGGCGTTTCCACCATAAAACGAACGAACTGACGACGATGAAGATTAATCCGAGACATAGTGCCAGTCCAACGAGTTGATTCAATAGACCGAAGAGACGTCCTTCATGGAATCCAATTCCCATCGAGATTGCTTTTGCCATGAAGCCGTAATCGGCAAATGTGACGTTCGACAAGACATTGCCTGAATACTGATCCACGTTCATCGTTTTTTCCTTCAGCGGCTCACTATGCAAGGAAGAGAGTGTATAAACCCCTTGTTCCCCTTGCGGCAAACTGATTTGATAAGGTCGTTCCATGCCGAGTTGTTTTGCTTGTGTCGCAATTTCCGTCACTGACATCGAGATCGGCTTTGCCGGTCCAGAAGTCGGGACGACATCGTTTTGCGTCGCCCAGGGAATGTCCTGTGCGATATCCTTCGTGACGACTTGCGATTGCATCGTCTCGTCTGGACCAAAGGCATACTGAGGGAAATTCGAATTCGTCTTCGTCGCAGCCGTGTTGATCCATTCACCTGCTACACCGGACCAGGCTAGTCCTGAGCCGATGATGATCAGGAGACCAAGCGTTGACCAGACCGCAACCGATCCATGCAGTCCCTTCCAGAAGTTACGTGATCCTTTCGACTTCTTGAATGACGGTAGGAATACTCGTTTAAAGCTCCCTTGCTCACCACGCGGCCAAAAGAGATATGTACCTGTGATCAATAAGATGATTGCCCAGCTGGCTGCGAGTTCAACAAGTAGGTTCCCGGCTTTTCCCGCGAACAATTCCCCGTGAATCGTTTTGATGAATCCAAGAGGTCCATCCCCCATCCGTTGTCCCTTCACTTCTCCAGTGTACGGATCAACATAGGCATATCCAGCTTCTTCCCCAACTTGAATCCCCATCCGTGTCGTCCGGTCCGCGTCTTCGAATTGACCGATCGACGTGATCGTCGCTTTTGGATACGTATCTTTGACCGCATCCATCTGTTCCTCAAGCGTGACGGGTTTACCTGTTTCTTGTGTAAAAATCATATCGCCGTATAAGGCATCTTCAATTTGCGGTTTAAAGAGATAAATCGATCCTGTGACAGCTAAAATAATAAAGATTGGTGCAAAAATAATACCTGCATAAAAATGCCACCGCCACATCGATTGATACCAACTCTGCCGCTTTCTTTTAGCTTGTTGTTGTTCTTCTTTCATCGTGATCCCCCTTGACCCCAATTAAATATGTCCACTCTGTGAACACTTCCTAGTATAAGCGGTTACAAACCATTTTTAGACAGCTACCTGTGACGATAAATTGCCAATCCGGTGTGTAAATCAGGTGTCTTTTAAGAAGTGTTCAGCGCCATTTTTTGACAATGATTTCACTTTTTTATATATCATTTCTTATTTCAGAAAATTGATTTCTTTTATGATATTACTCTTCTTCCACGTTGTTATCCGACAATTTTTATTAATAAATAGTATGTAGAAAATATGAATTATTTAGGTGTGAATTACTAACTAAATGACACATTTTTTTATGGATGTTTTTGTATACTGTGTCAGTAACCGTTTCCAAAAAGGGGGAATACATGCGCTATCTATGGATGATTCTACTTATCGTGGCTCTGTCGTCTCCATCGACTATATCTGCTGAGCAACATACAGTCGTACAGAAATCGATCTCCTTACATAACGGTGAGCACTTTGATGGTCAAGGACAGACATTCATTTCCTGTAATCAACCTGCTTTTCAAATTAACGGGACGGATGTTCAATTGACGCATGTTCACATCAAAATGTGTCCAGGCACGAAACACCCTGCTATTTTGATGAAACAATCAAGTGGTAGCCTGCACCACATTTCGATTGATACCTCGAATGTAGGGATTCAGATGACCGACGGAAAACAAGTCGACCTTCAAGACATTCGCATCTCGGGGACTAAACAAAAAGAGGGCATCGCCCTATTTGATGGACAACACATCTCACTCGAACACATTCAGATCAAGCGAGTTCGTGACGGCATCTATGTCGAAGGTGGAAAAAATATCACGATGAAAAACGTCGAGACACAACAATCCCGCTACGGTATTCATTTGATGTTCCCACGTCACGTCTCCATCGATCGTCCGCAGATGTCGAAGAACCAAGCAGGCGCGATGATCATGGGAACAACCGATGTCACGGTCTCAAATGGTCGACTGCTCGATCAAAAGAGTGCCTCCGGTAACGGATTCATGTTGTTCGATGCTAAACAAACGGTACTTCGATCCAATCATGTAACGGGGAACCGGGTCGGGATCTATGCCGAAAAATCGGAAGATACGAAAATCCTAAACAATGACATTCAAGGCAATGTTCTAGGATTTCAAATGAAGCAAGCCAACGGGATGACGATCTCTAAAAACGATGTCCGGGGTAATCGCTATCCGGTCACGATGATTGATTCCGCAGACAATCAGCTGGAAGGAAACGACTGGGGTAGCCAGACACTTGATCTGAATGGAGACGGTATAAGTGAAATGCCGTACCGATCCGTATCTGTTCTTGCTGACCGATCAATATGAGGCACTTGAACCGCTCTACGGTTCCCCTGGTTTGTTCATATTAGGTCATCTGTTAAGAAGCCCAGAGGAAGTCACATTAACAGACGCTACCCCGAAACATCATGCGTTTGACTTGAAATGGAATACCAATCTGCTAGGTTTCTGCTTAATTGGAGCAACACTACTATTATGGATTTTAGGGAGGAAACGAATATGAATACAGCAAAAAAATGGATAACTGGACTAATGATCGGTGGTGCAAGCTTGACTCTTGCTGCCTGCTCGACTGCTTCTGCCGAGCCGTTTGAAATCAAATGGGGAAAAACTGAATGTGAAGTCTGTAAGATGAAAGTGACAGATCGTCAATTTGCTGCGGAAGCGGTTATGGAAAATGGAAAAGGATACGCATTTGATGATATCGGATGTCTGATGCGCGACTGGTACCCGAAACAAAAAGAAGATAAGATCGCCGCGATGTACGTTAAGGATTACAAGACAAAAGCATGGGTGGAGTTAGAAAACGGACATTACGTCTACGACGAGATGGCAAAAACACCTATGGCCTACAATATCGTATCGTTTGGTAAAGCGGCTGATGCCAAATCTTACATGAAGGATCATGGTGGAAAGCTCATGGATCTCGATGATTTGAAAAAGCACGACTGGAAACGCGGTAAGATGGAAATGAAGATGGACGGAGAAGATAGCGAGATGAAGATGGACGATAGTTCGTCTGACGAAGGACATAGCCATTGATTCGTTTTTGGCGCGTCGAATGGCAGCGCACACTGCGTCAAAAAGAAACGTACTTTTTCTTGATTGCGTGGCTCGTCGTTTTAGTCTTACTCGGAGGTCTCAGTCAAGCGCTACCCGTTGCAACGGACTATACGAATATCAGCTCGACGCTTCTGACGATCATTGGTCTGATTTTACCTTTATTCGTGCTACTGATGACCGCCGTTCAATGGGGCAGTGAGCGAGAATCCAAGCGGATTCGTCTTTATCTGACCTACCGGATCCATCCATTCCGGTTGATTTGGACACGTTTTTCGACGTTCGTCACGACACAATGGATCGTCTTGCTGTTTGCAATCGGTGTAGCATCATTTTTTGTATCCGTGTCCACTCAAGCCTGGCTTGGACTCTTTCTGTATGCTGCTGGGCTGATTGTTTTTTGCGCCGCTCTTGGTACGTGGATCGGAACATGGAGTCGTTCACGCCTGCATGCTGTTATCATCGCCTTTTTCACTTGGGTATTCCTTGTCCTTCTTTGGCCGACCTTACTTGTCACCATTGTCTCTTTTTTTCCTTACGATAGCCAGCTGACGACAATGATTGTCAGTACACTGTTGAACGGGACGGAACTTCTTCGGATTTTCATGACCGCACGGCTAGCTGTACCTGACGTCTTCGGTGGATTATTCGAGCCGTTCATGAGCGTCTTAGCTGGTGGAAGAGGCATCTTGCTAATTGCTTCCTATCTGGTGCTTTCTAGTTGTCTCTTTTTACACCTAGCCATGCGGAGAATGACAAAGGAGGAATGACATGATTTACTTTCAAGATGTCGGCAAACGATACAAGAAAACGTGGGCGTTACAGCCGATGTCCGAAACGATACAAGCTGGTACAATTCTTGCCCTAAGCGGACCAAACGGTGCTGGAAAATCCACCATTCTAAATCTACTTACTCGCTCGATTCGACCAACTGTAGGTTCCATCCAAATAGATACCACGTCAGTTGCCTTCATGCCGGATGATTTTGAATTCGAAGCCATATGGACTGTTGGAGAAACCTACGATTATTTAACCGCGATGCAAGGCCAAGTATCTGAAAAATCTATTTTAGAGCGTGTTGGTCTTTTAGAACATCAGGATAAAAAAATTTCAATGCTTTCAAAAGGCATGCGTCAACGTCTCCTTCTTGCTCAAGCACTCGTTACTCGACCAGCAATTCTTCTACTAGATGAGCCAACAAATGGGTTAGACCCCAGTTGGATGAATGAGTTGTCACTTATAATTAAAGAAGAAGCAGCAAGAGGATGCTCAATCATATTCTCTACTCATCAATTAGATATCGCTTCGCAACTCGCTGACGAAATTTGGTGGATTGATCGTGGCATCATACAAGAAAAAATTCAAGTAAAGAATGCTACTGCTACTTTTAACCATTTGCGTCGTCACTTTTTAAAACAGGTATAAAAAATGAATTCTATTACCATTCTACTATTCGAAAAAATATGTATTTTCTACTCCAATCCATCTTGTTTTTTGTAGGATATACCATAAAAAATAGTTTCGCGAGAATACGATTACTTTTCACTAAGGATTTATCCTTTTGTTTAGAAGTAAACGTAATCTCGCTTTGTTTTGCTTTAGTAAAATAAAGTGATTTTGTTACAACTGAAATACTTAAAGTCAAATGGTAATAGAATAATAAGATTTTTGGATTTATGTCATTATCTCTGCGTATTAATTAAGTGAGATTATGAGTTCTTTCTCCACAATCACTTCATAACTTCTATATGATAGTACTTACTTTTTTACAAATTCTCTAAATGATTTTGAAATCTTTCCATATTTTTTAATCTTTTTTAAATCCAAATCAAATCCGGGTGCGTATGCTGTTCAGAACGATGAGGAAATGAATTACCAGATTGGTTAAAATACACACCCAAATTTGAGAGGATGAGACAAAATGAAAAACACGAAAAAATTCGCAGCAACAGCAATGGCAGCAGCACTCGTATTACCAGGAACAGCAGCATTCGCTTCTGGTGGCGGAGATGAGATGAAACATGAGGACGGCGCGAAAAACGTCACGGTCAAAACAAAAGCCGCTGACCTTCGTGCAACACTTGATCAACTACTCTCTGAGCACTTCGTGCTTGCCGTCATGGACATGAAAAAACAATATGACGGATCAAAAGACGCAGAATATTACGAAGCGGCTCTCAAACAGAACGCACTCGACATGACACCAGCAATCGCATCGGTCTACGGTGAAGAAGGCGCGAAACAGTTCGAGAAAATCTTCGTCGACCATAACAAATACACAACAGATCTCGTCAAAGCCGTGAAAGCGGACGACCAAGACGGCATCAACGCTTCAAAAGCGGAAACGGAAGAATTCGTCCAAGACCTCTCGAGCTTCCTTGATACAGCAACAGAAGGTAAACTGCCGAAGGCAGCAGCGGAAGAAGTTCTCCGTGCCCATGAAGCGGACGTCTATAAAACATTCCAACAATATGCAGCCGGTGACTACGAAGGATCGTACAACACGTTCCGCGAAGGATACAGCCGCATGTATGACATCTCGAAAGCACTCTCAGTCGCAATCACAACACAAATGCCTGAGAAGTTCGACAACACAAAAGCGGATACAAAAGCAGCTGACCTCCGGTCAACACTCAACAGTCTGGCAGCAGAGCACGTCGCACTGGCTAACATCAGCATGACAGCAGGCGTCGATCAAGCGAAAGACTACGATGCAGCAAACTGGGCGGAAGACATGCACACAGCTGACTTCAAAGCAGCAATGAAATCGGTTTACGGTCAAGCAGGCGCGGACCAGTTCGAGCAAGTTTGGACGAAAAACCACATCGAAGCACAAGCCAACCTTGTCACAGCAGCCATCAATGACGACAAGAAATTGATGGGTGACGCTCAAGAGATGCTCAAAATGTTCTCAAATGACTTCGGTGCGTTCCTTGGCGCAGCAACGGAAGAAAACCTTCCGACAAAAGCAGCACAAGAAGCCGTATCTGGCCACGAGACTTATGTCCAAGACACGTTCATGCAGTATGTTGAAGGCGACTACAAAGGATCGGTTGATACGTTCCGTGAGTCTTACGCTTACATGTACGGCGTGGGGGCAAACCTCGGTGACGCAATCGTCAAACAATCACCAGAGAAGTTCATGGACGGTACACCAGGCTCAATGCCAAACACAGGTAACGGCGGCATGAGCGACAACAACACAGCAGCAACGACTGGTGCGATCGCACTCTTCGGTCTCGCACTCGGTGCAGCCGGAATCGTCCTCGCTCGCAAACGTCAAAACGCATAAGATTAATGGATGAACAAAGCCCCCCTTCAGAATTCGTTTCTGAAGGGGGGCTTTTTATGTAAAAAAGACAACCTGTCCACTTCTCAGTGTTCAGTTGTCTTATTCCGTCACGTAACTTTCTTCTTTTTTAATGCGTTGCCGACGTTTCGCATGTACGACACTTGAAACAACTACCGTTAACAAAACAGCTAAGATCAGCAGCACCATACTCGGATTTTGAGTTAACCACATCCAAAGCTCCGACCATGTGACTGCCTCTCCGATTCGAACAATCAAAAACGTCCATAACCCGGTGTAGAGACCTGCCGCAGCGAATGTCATCGCCAAATAGCGCGGTAACGGATAACCGAGCAACCCGGCAACGTAATGAATCGGGTGCCGGACACCCGGTAAAAAGAACGATAACCCGATTGCCCACAACCCGCGGCGTTCCAAAATCGACTCGGCCTGTTCCAGAAATTTGGATTTCATGAAACGTTTCACGAGCGGGATCTCCCGGAAAAAACGTGCGAGCAGATAAAACCAAGTAAACGCAATAAAAAAGACCGGCCATGCCGCAAGCCAAATCAAAATCGGATGAATGCCTTCCCGTAATCGTAATGCAACGTGTCCCATCATCAGCACATCATCCGATAAAGGGGTAAACATAATGCCGCCCGCTAACCGGACCAACGCCATAAAATCCATGATTCTCTCACTTCCCTCTTTTTTCTCTCTATAGTTCAAGTATGCCCTTTTTTTCTATAGTTGAGCCCTTTTCTTTTCTTAACTAGTTCTTATATTTTCACGATATCCTAAAAATATGATTTTAAATCTGTACATTGTTTCGATTAGAAGTGGCTGTACTAAAGTAATCAAGCATTTTTTCAGAAAACCCTGCAACCGGTTTCTGTTTTCGAAATAATCGGAATGATTCAAACACGGTGGTAATACTATTTTGAATGTGCGAAAATAGCACCTATTCAGATTTACTACTCTTTTGAGAAAGGATGATTGGTTTGAAGTTTAACATTGGTCTACTGGGACGTATCGTGATCGCCATCGCATTTGGAATTATAGTAGGTAGTCTCGTCACCGAACGCTTCGATTGGATCGTCCGTTCTTTTGTAACGTTTAACGGCATATTTGGTCAATTCTTATCGTTCGCCATCCCACTCATCATCCTCGGCTTTATCGTTCCCGGGATCGGAGAACTTGGTAAAGGTGCCGGAAAGCTGGTTGGCATCACTGCCCTCATCGCTTACCTGTCAACGGTTACCGCCGGACTCCTCGCTTATGGAACGGCCGTCAGCCTCTTCCCTAAAATGTTGAGCGGCTCATTCGGCAAGATGGAAAACCCGGAAGAAGCGTTGTTGAAAGGCTTCATGGAAATCGAAATCCCGCCGGTCTTCGGCGTCATGACAGCCCTTGTCATGGCATTCGTGTTCGGCATCGGAATCGCTGCCGTCAAGAGTGACCGACTGTTGGAACTTGCGGTTGATTTCCGCAGCATCATTGAACTCATGATTGCGAAAGTCATCATCCCGTTACTTCCATTCCACATCGCGGGTATCTTCATGAACATGACGTATGCCGGTCAAGTCGCAGAAATCCTCTCTGTCTTTGCCCTTGTCTTCGTCGTCATCATCGTCTTGCATTTTGTCATGCTGACGCTTCAATATGTCATCGCAGGCATCGTCAATAAAGAAAATCCGTTCCGCCTTCTCAAAACGATGATGCCGGCTTACTTCACTGCCATCGGGACACAGTCTTCGGCAGCGACGATTCCGGTTACGCTGCGTCAAACGAAGGCGAACGATACCGATGAGGAAGTCGCCAATTTCGTCGCCCCGCTCTGTGCGACGATTCACCTCGCCGGCTCAACCATCACATTGACCTCTGTCGTCATTGCGATTCTTTACTTGAACAATCTGCCGGTGACATTTGGTCAAATCTTCCCGTTCATTCTCGCTCTCGGCGTCACGATGATTGCTGCACCGGGCGTTCCAGGCGGGGCTGTCATGGCTGCGACCGGACTGTTTGTGTCGATGCTCGGATTTGACCAAACGATGGTCAGTCTGGCGATTGCCCTGTATATCGCCCAAGACAGCTTCGGCACAGCTGCTAACGTTGCAGGTGATGGTGCCATCGCGAAAATCGTGCATGCCGTCAAACGCAACACATCGATTCTCGATGAAAAAAAGCCGCGTGAAATTGCTTGATGCGGATCTCAGCGGTGCCTCCTGAAACGATTCATTGAACGACACATCCCAAACGACTTCGCATGACGCGAAGTCGTTTTTTCGTGAACGGATTCCGGGGAAAAGCAGGGATTTCGTTTCGAGTACGAGAAGGTAGTCTAAGAACATAACTGCTGAAACGATAGAGGAGGAATTTCCATGTTACATCGCCGGAAGACCTATACGATTCGCCCGGAACGACTGCAGGAATTTACCGAGTTCTTTCACACGTATCTCTACCCGTTACAAATCAGCCATGGCGCCCGTCTTGTCGGTCGCTGGGTAAACGAAGCAGAAGATGAAGTCATTGCGATCTGGGAATACCGTGATCGTGAACATTACGAACAAGTCGACCGGGACGTCCGTGGCAGCACGCTGCGCCGCGAAGCGATGAAAAAACGCGCTCGTCTCGGAAAAAACCTTTATATTAAATCAACGGAAGACTTTTTGACGGCGACCGGTGTTTATGCCCCGCCGCGTGCCATCGTCAGCGTCACCGCTTATATCACGAACGAAGCCGGAGAAGTTCTGCTTGTCCGCAATCTCCATCGTGGTGACACGTATGAGATGCCGGGCGGTCAGGTCGAAAACCATGAATCGATTCTTGATGCCATCAAGCGGGAAGTCAAAGAAGAAACCGGCGCGGATGTCACAATCGACGGCATCACGGGGATTTATCAAAACATCTCGAGCCACGTGCTCTGCGTTGCTTTCCGCGGTACGTACACAAGCGGAGAACTTCGTCCGCAAGAAGGGGAAACGGCGGAAGTCGGGTTCTTCCCGCTGACACGCGACAATATCAATACGTATATCAAGCGGGAACACTTCCAGTTACGGACGCTTGATGCGATGGATCCACATTACTTCCCGCATGCCTTATATAAAGTCAGACCGTATGAACTGATCAGCCGATATGACGGCAACGCCCCATCTGCCTTATCCGGGCAAAACTGAATATCACGCAAAAAAGCGATTTCGATTACTACCGAAATCGCTTTTTTCTATGTCCATCCATCATTTTATAAGCAAACGCGCGGTGATTCCTGCGTCATCCGTGACGTAAATAGCGTCGTCCGTCCGTTTCATCTCATACGATGTCTGTTCGATTGCCGAAACTGCTGCTTCACGTGATGCATCGGTCGGATAAATCAGTGTCCAGTACGAAAGTCCAACGGCGTCCGATGGTGTTTCCGGCGCATCAACACCTGCCCAGACGTTTGTTCCGATATGGTGATGATAGCCACCGGCAGCAAGGAACAATGCCCGCATCCGCGAAGCATCCGCTGCCACATCAAAGCCGAGCGTCTCGACATAAAACTTCCGCGCCGCTTCCAGCGATTTGACGTGGAAATGAACGTGCCCCATGACGGTGTCCGCCGGCATTCCGTACCACTCTTCCTCACCCGCTTCAACGAGCATGCTTTGCCAGTCAACCGGATCGGTCGTCATCTTGACGTCACCGTTCGCTTCGTAGGTCCACGTCTCGCGTGGACGATCGGCATAAATTTCAATGCCGTTCCCGTCCGGATCCGATAAATAAAACGCTTCGCTGACGAGATGATCGCCTTGTCCGAGTTCAACCCCTTGGGCAATCAGATTACGGATGACAAATCCGAGCTCTTTTCGGTTCGGCAATAAAATTGCAAAATGATACAAGCCGGCCACCGAATTGTTCGGCAGTTGTTTTGCCGTACTGTGCTGGTCGAGCACTACGAGCGGTGTCGTTTTGGCACCGAGTGTGGCCGTCTGTTCGTCTTGTGCCAAGACCGTCAAGCCGAGTGAATCACGGTAAAAGGTAATCGATTGAGCTAAATTCGTAATCCGTAAACGGACGGGTCCGAGTGTAATGTTTGGGTCAATGTTCATCTTTTTTCCTCCTCATGGATTCGCTTCGTGTGTTCATTATCCATCAGGAGCGACCGGAACGGAAGTAGGCACTAAAAGGTGGTATAGTATCCTAAACGATACCACGAAGGAGGCACCATGATGGAACAGACACCCAGCTGTCGCGTCGAGACCGCACTCGAAATTCTGACCGGAAAATGGAAACCGTCGATTTTGCTCGAATTAATTACCCATGACACCCTTCGCTTCAGCGAGCTGAAACGGCATCTGCCAAACATCACGCAAAAAATGCTGACGGCCCAGCTCCGGGAACTGGAACTGAACGATATTGTCCACCGGGAAATCTATCAGGTTGTCCCGCCCCGTGTCGAATATTCACTGACCGATTATGGCAAGACGCTCATTCCCGTCCTCAACGCCATCAACGCGTGGGGCGAAAAACACGTCGACCATTTGGCGCAGAAAGAACAATCACATGGTGTGTCCATCTCCCCCCCGTAAGTTTTTACTATGCTTGTTTAGATGACTCAGATGATTGAGCTGTCTTGACTTGATCTAGATATGTCGTGAACTCGGACTCATCTGAGTAGGACAGGTATAAATATTCTTTCGCTCGCGTCATGCCGATGTACATTAAAGAAACTTCACGTTCGACATCTTTTTCCAGAGGAAACGGCATTAAGTCTACCTTAATCATGAAAACAGCTTGAAAGTCCAGTCCTTTACTGCTGTCGATTGTACTCAGCTTAACGCTGTTTGATTCCGGATTATAAGAACGTTTGGATGCTTCATTCTCAGATATCCATTGATACGAAATGCCGTATCGAGTTAGGCTCCGGCGTAGGGCATCAACGACATCATGTTTATGCGTTCGCTTTACCCGATATAGGATCAGCATCTCTGAGAATGGTACCTGCTTCGTCTGATTTAGCCGTAAGATTTGTCTTGCGACTAAATCCACTTCCTTCGCAAAATGGTCAACCTTCATTAGAGCTACTTCTGGTCCTTTTCGCCGGGTACTTAACGGTGAAATCAATTCGACACTTTCCGTTTGTCCTGATACAACTTTATTTTTTAGCACAGAATGATTTTGGAAAAACTCCCATGCAAACTTAACGATTTGTGACGTGTTTCGATAATTGATGTTCAGGATCTTTGAGCGTCCTCTAAAATCGAGTCCCGTTTCTTTTACGTAACTTCCTTTTTTCTTATAGATCGATTGCGCACGATCCTCTACAAGTAAAAGAGATTGTGTCTCAGGATTTAAACACAGGCTGACAAGATGCAACCAAGACATCTGAAAATCTTGTCCTTCATCGATTAATATCGCATCGTATTTGGGAACAATCGCTTCATTTTTTTCAAGCGACTCAATCAGTCCATCAATCCGCTGCTCTGATGTTTTGAGACTTTGCTTTAACCATTGGTGAAAATTCAAAATATGGAGATTCTCAGGAATCTTACCTGTTACTGCGTCTCCCTGTTCATAAGCATAATCAAATAAATCTTCCGGCTGGGCATACATCGCTTGCACCATATGTTTGATGTTTTGTGACAATGAAATGTTGTAACAAAGAATAAGAATTTTCCAATCCGGATGCTGTTTTGCCAGCATTTTAGCACGACTCGCTAAAATAAGCGTTTTCCCGCTTCCCGCCACACCTCGAATCATCCGATGGCGATCTCCGATCTGTTTTGCCAGATTTTCTTGATGCAAATCCATTGTTTTGATGTCATACAATGACAACAGTAATTGATCTTGATGAGGAATCGTTTTTTGAAATTCTGCACCTAGTCGGACTTCCGGAAACAGATAGTACCGGATGGTATTAATCTCTTCATACGTCAGCGGCTCTTTTAATCTAAAGTTCACTTTAAACATTCCAATCAAGCGCTCAATAAGTTGTTCTTCCGAAAAAAGATCATCTTCCGGGTTAATCGACTCACGTGCCAGCATCGATTCCATATCGATTACATGATACAACTGATTTTTGACAATCTGCTGTTCTGACAGACGGGTGAATACGACGCCGTAACCGTAAGGGAACTTAAGCTGAAATTGATATTTCCCGCTGCCTTGAATCAAATTTTTGTCTTTTTTTAATACGTCGACCACTTTAAAAGCATATTCTCTCGCTTGGACCAATGGACTTTTAACTGTATGTAAATTCCCGCTCGTCGATTGAATGGTCCACTGATCTTGATTTAATTGGTACAACGTATTGCTTGTATAATCTTTAACTTCTAATACCAGCAAACCAATATCAGGTCCGATAATGACAAAATCAGGGCGTACTCCTTTGATTTCCGGTTCAAAATAAACGATATAGTCATCCGGTAGATATTCTTTTAGTGTTCGAAACAACAGACGTTCTCCTGTTGTTGCCGATGTTCGAATCGTTTCCGGCACAGTCGTCGCCATTTCGCTCATCTCCTCTTGATTTTTAAGAATATTTTAACATTTACAATTGCCATTTAGTATCCATTTAAGTAAACTGACGGAATAAACTACGTAAGGGAGCGAAACCAATGCGTCAACTTTATGCGATTGAACAGTTGCTTGAAAGCTTAAAACAAGATCCGGCTGTCGAAGCCGTCTTTCTGAAAGGATCATTTGGCCGTGGAGAGGAAGATGTCTATTCAGATATTGACCTCTATTGCCTGGTCGCCGATGACACAATGCCTGACTTCCTGACACGTCGGATGGATCATCTGTCTGCTTACCGACCCATCATCTGGAAAGACGACATCTTCATCGTCGCCCCGCAGTTGATTGCCGTCTATGACGACCTCTTACATATTGATTTGTTTACGGTGACACTCGATTCCTTGAATCACCACGATACGATCCGTGTTCTGTACGATCCGGCCGGACAACTCGAGCGCTATACCGATACGTCTTCTTTGGCACTGAGTACACAAGAAGCAGAAGACGAAGCGATTGATGCGATCTGGTTCCTATTCCAATACCAAAAAGCGGCCGGACGCGGCAATGCCTTATGGGCGGTTGAAATGTTGCGGAGTGCCTTGACGAAATTCGCCAAAGTGTTGCTGCACCGTTATGTTCCCGACCGGGCACAACTCGGCTTAAAGACGATTCCTGATTATTTACCGGACGCTCCACGTCTGCGCCTGGAAGCGATTTATGCGGTTCTCGTTCCGGCCATGCATGGCGAAGCGGCTCAGCTCTACCGGGAATTTCTGCAGGCAGAACTACCACACTTGCAACAGATGCTCGTCCGTCAGCCGGATACGTTACAGTTACTCGATCGACTGTTAGCAACCGAACAGGTGTATTGAGACCATCAGATCCAGCTTCATGCAAAAAGCCGATCCCTCTTCTTTCGAAAAAAAGAAGGATCGGCTTTCTTGTGTGATTTTTAGTAGCTTGCTAGAGAAGCAGGCAAGACGAAGACTCCTACGGGAAAAGCGGAACCGGTGAGACCCCGCAAGTCGCACATGCGACGAGGAGGCTCACGTTTCGCCCGAGGAAAGCGAAGTCTTGCCTGTGTATCTCATAAGGATATTGACTTTCGTCTACTTGAAAACCCGTTCTGTTTTCTTGCTCACTTCACTTTAATGACAATTTTACCTTTAGCATGACCTTCTTCGCCGTAATCATGCGCTTCTTTAATCTGGTCTAAATCAAAAATCCGATCGACAACCGGTTTTAACTCTCCCCGTTCAACTGCTTCGGCAATGTGTTGCAACCGCTCGCCTGTCGGTTGCATGAAGACATAGGCGACGCGTGCCTGTGCTTCCTTCGCTTGATCTTCGTCGGGTGGTGTGGAAATCGAGACGAGCATTCCGTTTGGTTTAAGCATGTGGTAGAGCTTCGCCTGTCCGTCGCCGCCCATCGTATCAAACACAAAATCAAGATCGCGGACACGATCTGCCGGGTCTTCCTGTTTGTAGTCGATGACTTCGTCTGCTCCGAGCGCTTTGACCCAGTCGACGTTTTTCGTACTCGTCGAGGTGATGACATGCAGCCCGTGTGCTTTCGCGAGTTGAATCGCGACTGTTCCGACGCCGCCTGAACCGG
The DNA here is from genome assembly GCF_043359615.1 of Exiguobacterium sp. S22-S28. Classification (NCBI taxonomy): domain Bacteria; kingdom Bacillati; phylum Bacillota; class Bacilli; order Caryophanales; genus Exiguobacterium; species Exiguobacterium sp. S22-S28. Next base: position 183,249 of record NZ_JBHFFC010000014.1, read on the forward strand.
CACCGATAAAGATTTTATCCCCTGCTTTCGCGTCCATCACTTCAAACATGACCTGCCATGCCGTATGGGCGACGAGCGGGAGTGACGCTGCTTCTTCAAATGTCAGCGTTTCCGGTTTCTTGACGACAAGATGGGCGTCGACCGCGACATATTCCGCATAAGTCCCTTGACGGGCGATATCCGGACGGCTGAATACTTTGTCGCCGACCTTCAAGTCCGTGACATTCGCCCCGACTTCTTCGATGATACCGGACACGTCCCAACCGATGACGAGCGGCATATCATAACTAAGCATTTCTTTTAAGTATCCTTCACGCAACTTCCAATCAACGGGATTGACACTTGCTGCATAAACCTCAATCAAGACGTCATCGGCTCCAATGCTCGGACGGTTCAGTTCCCCCACTTTAAATTGCTCCGAACCACCATACTGTTCAATATAGGCTGCTTTCATGTCATTTCCTCCTCTGATTGTTGTACCTCTTACTTGTTCCCGTTCACCACTTGCGACAAACGAAAAAAGTGTACCGACTCGTCAGAATCGGTACACGTGTGTCAGGCATGGGATGTCTGTTGCAGTGTTAATGCCGTAGCATTTAACGTATGGATGGCTTGCTGTAAATCAACGATTTGTTCGACTTGTGACCGTGTCAATCCGGACAGTTGATCACTGCTCGTCAGTAACAGATCCATGAAGGCGTCGAGCTGTTCCGTTGCCTGTGCGATGTTCGTCAGACTATTCGTGATCGTCACGAATTGCTGTTGCGCTCCGCTGATCGCTTGTACAGAATCGTTCGAATCAGTTGCGATCGTCTGCAACGCGGTTTGACTCCGTTGCATCCGTGCTTCCTGCTCCCGCAGTAAGTTGGTACTGGCATCAATCGAATTACCGGTATGCATGACGTCACAATCGACCCGTTCGATGATCTGATTGATTTCCGTCGAAGCGGCTGCCGTCTGCGCGGACAGATTGCGGATTTCCTGGGCCACGACGGTGAAGCCTTTCCCGAACTCACCGGCACGTGCCGCTTCGATTGAGGCATTCAAGCTCAACAGGTTGGTTTGTGTCGCAATCGCATTGATACTCGAGGTGATGCTGACGATCTCCTTGAAGCGTCCTGCGAGCTGTCCAAAAGCGGTGACCGATTCATCCATGCTTTCGGTTAATTGTTGTAACGACTCGCCGGCTTCGCTGATGGTAGCCTGACTTTGCTCTGCCGTGACTTTTGATGACGAACTGAGGGCAAGTGCCCGATCGACGGCTGTTGCCACATCTGCCATTAGCTCGACATTATCGGTGTTCATCCGTTTGATTTGTCGGACGGACTGAGCATTTTTTGAAGAATTGTCAGCTAACATCTCCATCGCTTGATCAATTTTTTCAAACGAGGCTTTTGCCGTATCGACCGTTTCACTCATCTCTTCCGCGAACGTCGTAACATCCGTCGCGGTCGCTGCCGATTGACTGAGTGTCAATTGAGAGGTTGCTGCATAGTGCTCCGCCTTCTCTTGTTGCCGTTTCACTTCCTGCATAACATTTCGCCCAAATACGGCGACAAATGTCGCTGCCAAGAAGACCATCAAGTAGATGACGAAAGCGACAATCATGTCAAACGTATTCGTAAACACGATCGTTCCAAACAGTGTAAAGAGAACCAATTCAAACAATCCGAGTACACCCGCCAGTACGACCAGGTGCGGGATGAGATAGACAATCGAGATTGCCAGATAGAGATAGGCAATCGTCCAGATACTTTGGGACGGCAAAGTCACAATCACCAGCGCAAGAACGAGGTACGTCAAGACGATTTGAATGTATTTCCCACTCGTTTTATCGCCAAAAAATTGATTTCCGGCAAGCAACGTGACTGTTAATAACAGTCCGCCGGCTAAAAACTGATAAAAGACGCTCATCGGAACATAGCCGATTTGGGCAAAAATAAAAATCAAGGGATGGGCAACTGTAATCAATACAGGAATCAGACGAGAGAGTATTTTTGTACTCAATCGTTCAAGCGGTGAGACCATCTGCAAAACTCCTTCTGTTGGATTCATACACTTTCTTATCGTCCGATTTTGAGATGACGTTTAGTCTCCATGAAAATTTTCATGACTTGACGCTTGATTTCCGAAAAGCGTATGTTGAATACAAAATGAGTGAAAGGAGGCTCCTGATGCTCTATCTATTAGTCGGGCTCGCCGGTATACTCGGTGCCTCTGCCCGGTATGGTCTTGGTCTGCTCGTCGGACACGTTGCGGTGGGTGTGTTCCCGTGGGCGACGTTAACCATCAATTTAATCGGTTGCTTCGTGTTAGGATACGCGACACATTTTTTATTTAAAACGACCTTACTGCATCAGTATGCGATGACGGCACTTGGAACCGGTTTTGTCGGTTCCTTCACGACCTTCTCGACGTTCAGTGTCGAATCGGTTGAATTGTTGCGGGCTGGTGTGTACAGTTATGCGTTCGCCTATATCAGTCTCAGTTTGTTTGGCGGTTTATTGTTGTCTTACGTTGGCTATCTCCTCGGAACACGCCGGTTACGCCGCTTTCAAAAGGAGGAGGTCTCATGAATCTCCTCGCTCTTGCGACCGGTGCCTTTTTTGGGGCAATCAGCCGCTTCGCCTTAAGCCAGTGGACCAAAACGTTGTGGAAAAAGGATTTTCCGCTGGCGACGTTCGTCATCAATGTGCTCGGTTCGTTTTTACTCGGTCTCGTCATCGGCTCCCACCTCGATTCGACTTGGACGTTGTTGCTCGGGACCGGATTCCTCGGCTCGTTTACGACGTTTTCGACCTTTAAGCTAGAGACGTTGCAACTCGTTCAGAATCAAAATCGAAAGACATTGGTGCTGTATCTCGGACTCAGTTACCTCTGTGGGATTGGTGCCGCTTTTTTAGGAATCATTCTTGCCTGATCTACATGCAAAAAAACCAGAATCGGTTCCCTGTCTCAAGGAATCGCTTCTGGTTTTTCGTTGTTTTTTAGTCATTCAGCCAAAACAAGCCGACTGTTTCTGCTCCGGCGTGTGTTCCGATTGCCGGACCAAACGTGCCGTCGAGCACCGTCAGTTCCGGGAACTTTGCTGCGACTTGTGTCCGTAAATCAGCTGCCATCTCAGGTGCCATCGTCGTCGCGACATAAATCCGGTTTTTATAAAACGTGTACTGACGCATCGCTTCTTCGACCTGTTTAATGATTTCAACGTACGCTTTTTTCAGCGACCGCGCTTTTTTAAACGGGACGATTTTTCCGGATTCGTCCGTCGTGATAATCGGTTTGATGCTGAGCAGGTTGGCGAGGAACAAATCACCGGACGAGACACGTCCGCCCCGGCGCATCGTCTCCATGTTTCCGACGATCATATAGAAATGTGTTTTCTTCGCCAGTGCATGCAAGGCTGCCGTAATTTCTTCGACCGACTTGCCTGCTGCTTCGAGCTCCATGCCGTAACGGATGAATTCCTGTTGGTTTTCAAACGCCGTATGGGAATCAATGATATGGACCGGGAAGCTCGCTGCTTCCGCTGCCGATGCTGAGCTTTGCACCGTACTCGATAAACCGTTCGTACAGTGGACAGCGATCGCACAGTCATATCCTTCTTCTTTTAATCGTTCATACGTCCCGACGAATTCCCCAAAAATTGGTTGCGAAGTTTTGGCAACCAGCTTCTTGTCTGCCTCAAGCGCCCGGAATAACCGTTCGACGGTAATCGTATCTTCGTTATAGGCTGTCTCACCGAGCAAAATTTGAATCGGTACGACATTGACGCCGATTGCTTCTGCCTCTTCCTTTTTGAAATAGGCCATACTATCGGTCACCCATGCTATTTTAGTCATTTTCCTATGCCTCCGTTAGATTCTTCTCGCTTTATCCTACCATACTCGCTTAGGATGTTAGCAAAAAAACGTTACTGCATCCGACTAAATTGGAAGGTCGTCCGTTTTTCATAGACCTCGCCTGCCCGCAAGACGACAGACGGAAAATCCGGCTGATTGATGGCATCCGGTAACCCTTGGGTCTCAAGACAAATGCCAAGATACGGTGTTGCGCGACGTCCGGCGATGGTAAAGTCTCCTGCCAGATGATTACCCGTATAGACGACAACGCCCGGTTGATCGGTCTCGACACGGAGTGTCCGGCCGCTGACCGGCTCTTCCAATACAATTTCCCCGCCTTCTTTTAATAAGAACGGGTGATCAACGCCGCTGCCGGCCTGACGTAATGCTTCATCACTCGCATGTGTCACTTCATACAGAGAACGCGCTGTCCGGAAGTCAAAGACAGTCTCATTGACGGATAAAATCTCACCCGTCGGAACCGATTCTTCATTTAACGGAATATAAAATGGTGCATCCATCCGCAAACGGTGTTGCTCAATCGTCGTTTTCGCATTTCCCGTCAAATTGAAATACGTGTGGTTCGTCGGACTGAACGGTGTCGAAGCCGTCGTCGTCGCGTGGTACGTTAAAATCAACGCGTCGTCGTCGGTCCAGTCAATCGTCAACCGGACATCAAGTTGTCCCGGATAACCGTTTTCGCCATCCGGACTCGTCAACAATAGATGTAAGGTTTCATTTTCGATTTCGTGATCAAAAAATCGGTTGGACCAGTTGATGCTTCCGCCATGCAGATGATGATCCCCTTCGTTTTGTTCGAGGATATAATTCATCCCTTCGAGCGCAAATGCTCCATTGGCAATCCGACCACCGACCCGTCCGATCGTCGCTCCTAAATGATGTGGATCTTCTAAATATTCTTCGATATCATCAAAGGCCAAGACGACATTTTCGATCGTTCCATGTTGATCCGGAACGCGGATTGCCGTGATTTTCCCGCCTAAATTGAGTAGCTCTACGCTGTGTCCACTGCGATTCATCAATGTAAAAGCGATGATCGGTTGCTCGCCGGAATACCCGACTTCTTTTGTTGTAATCATGCGCCTTATCCTCCTGTATCAATCTGCTCTTGCTTTCATTTTTACCCAGGATCAGCTAAAAAAAAACAATCGTCCGATTCCAGCAGGCAGAATCGAACGATTGTCAGGTCCAGTCAGTTTCCATCGGCAGGACGATTTTGATCCGTGTTCCATTCCCGGTTCGTGAATGGATCGTGCACTGAGCAGTGGTTCCATATCGCCGCATCAATGCCCGGCGCAACAAAAAGAGATTACTCGTTTCAAGCTTTTTGTCCAGTTCCCATCGTTTCAAAAACTCGACCGACAACCCCATTCCATTGTCCGTTACTTCTAGCACCCAATGGCGTTCCTCCTGATATGCCCGGACGTCGATCCGGTGGTTCGGTCCGCTTTGGGGAAAAGCATGCCGTAACGCATTATCGACCAGTTGCGTCACAAGGAGTGGAAAAACAAAATGTTCTTCGACGGTCGTCTCGATGTCGAGATCAATCGTGACGGCAGCAGATGTCAACGGATGATGCCGGCGCGTCCCTTCAAGCGATAAGTACGACTTCAGCGTCAGCAATTCCTCGCGCAGCGGATAGAGATCCATCCGACGAGCTGTCGTCAAGAGTTGCCGTAATGCACCCAACTGATGTTTGACCGGTGTATCCGGATCCGCCGTTTGATGGATTTCATCGACGATGCCAAGCAGATAATTAATACTTAAAATCGGTTTGATCGTTTGGTTCGGGGATTGCTCGAGTTGCTTGTCTTGATACAGCACCAGTTCTCGGACAAGCAAACCGACCAATTGTTCCATCGTCTGTTCCATCGTATCGTCAAACAAGTTGGCCGGGAACCAACAGACAATACCGGCCTTTTTCCCTTCAATCTGCAGTGGATGAAACGAGACGATTTGGTGCGTCAGCGGATCCTCCGACCGGTGGACCACGCCGGCTTCCACCCACTCGATAATCGTCTGATGTTGAAACAAATCGGCGGTATCGTATCCCGTTCGGACATCCGCCAGAATCCCGTCTGCTCCGAGCAATACCATACGGTTGATCTTCGTCTCAGCCAAAATCGTCGTGCCGATCTGACGGGCGACGTCGACCGTCAATCCATGTTTACGTAACGGACGGATGGCATCGAGCAGGCGATACGCACGCGCCGACTCGCGGACAAATAATTCATGCTCAAGCTTCAATTGTGCTCGCAGAATCGCGATGAACACACTGATTCCGACGGCATTGACGAACAACATCGGAAAGACGGCCTGGCGGGTCAATTCCAGGACAAGCGCTTGATCTGAAGCTAACAGCAGAGCAATCCCAATATCAAGAATGACGGCACTCAAGACAATCCCGATCGGTTGGAGCAAGGCATACTGATCCTTCATCCGCCAGCGTCGACTGTATAGCCCGCTCAACAATCCTGCTAAAACGGCGATGATCCAACCGGATTCCGCACCAAACGATCCGAGCCAAAATCGGTGAAAGCCTACGAGCAAGCCGGTCACTCCTCCAACAAGCGGTCCGCCAAGCAGACCACTCGTCACGATAATCGTTAGTCGGGTATCGATAATCCATTGATCCGGTGAGACCGCAAGTCCAAGCAACGGGTCAATCGTCTTGTCCGCTGACAGCCCGATCCCGGCATAATTCATCAAGATGCCGGACACGACAAACACGCTTAACAACACTAAGTGATGGGCACGTCTCGAAGAAGTCCGAAATAGGTGCCGTGACGTTCGCCACTGCGATAATAAAAAGGCCAGTAAAGCCAACATGCCTAAACGGCTGAGTAAAAACGGAATTTGCTCAAGCACTGGAAACCTCCCTTCTCATTGAACTATCTGTTTTAATCTTGTTAACTCTTTCCCGGTCGCTTCACCGTTTCCCTACCAACCGGAGTATTCTTTACACATTCGCCGTGAATTTCAATTTCCGACTGATCTTTTCCCGAAAAAAAGCGCCTTCCGCACAAGGCGAAAGACGCAACAGGTTATTCCGCTTGTTCAAGCGGGTGCAACCATAATTTAATTTGATTGATCTGATAGTTTTCCATCTCGATCACTTCGACTGAGAAGGCTTCCGTATCGATATGTTCTCCCGGTTGTAAATCGATGTTGTGCATCTGAATCCAACCGCCGATCGTATCAACGTCCTCATCGTTCGTAAACGTCAAGCCGAATCGGGATTCAAGATCTTCAAGCAGTACGGTCCCGGCAATCAGATACTCATTGTTCGGCAACTCTTGGATTTCTTCGACTTCATCCGTGTCAAACTCGTCACGGATCTCACCGACGATTTCTTCGAGCAAGTCTTCCATTGCGACGATTCCGGCTGTTCCACCGTATTCGTCAACGACCAATACGATGTGCGAGCGCGTTTTCTTCATTTTACGCAATGTGTCTTGGAGCGATGTGACTTCCGAGACGACCGGTAAATCTTTCACGTAATGTGTGACTGGATGGTTATTCCCGTTTGCGAAGTCCGTCAACATCTCTTTGACGTTAATGTAGCCAAGGATCCGGTCTTTATCATTTTCTTCCGTGACCGGATAACGCGTAAACGGATTGTCCATGAAGATTTCCATCAATTCGTCTTTTGACAACCGTTCTGAGATCGTCGCCATCCGCATCCGTGGAACCATCAAATCTTTGACGACATGCTCGTCAAACGCAAAGACGTTTTGCATGAGCGCAAGTTCCGTCTGATTGATTTCACCGCTTTGGAAACTTTGTGCCATGATGATTTTCAACTCATCTTCTGAGTGGGCTTGTTCGTGTCCAGCCGGTTTGACACCAAATAATCCAAGGAACAGTCGGGCCGAACCATTCAGCAACCAAATGAACGGGTACATGATTTTCCCGAAAATATACAATGGACGGGCAAACAATAAGGTCATTTTTTCCGCATACTGAATCGCGAGTGTCTTCGGTGCCAATTCTCCGATGACGACGTGTAAAAACGTCACAGAAATAAAGGCAATCCCGAATGACAATAAGGTCGAGACGGCAGCTGACACACCAAATTCATCAAATACCGGGTGTAAGATTTTTTCGACGGTCGGTTCACCGAGTGCCCCAAGACCAAGCGCCGTGACCGTGATTCCAAGCTGACAGGCAGACAGATAATAATCCAGGTCGCCGGCAATCTTTTTCGCCAAGATGGCACTTTTGTTTCCTTCCTGAATCATTTGATCCAGACGCGACATCCGTACCTTGACGACAGCAAACTCTGATCCGACGAAAAACGCGGTCAACACGATCAATAACACCACTAAAAATAGATTGATAAATAATATAGTATCCAAAATCCCCTAAACAGGGGTCACCTCCATTTTTTTGTTACAGCTGAGCAATCAATGAAGCAATCAATGTTAACCGACGCGACAATTCAAGCCGAATCTCCTGTTTCTCAAAATCCGTCGCCTGCATCAGACGCTGTTCGAGTCCCGTGACCGTGTTTTGAAGCTGCTGTACTTCCTGATAAATGGCATCACCCGTTTTGACTTCACGCTCGGTGAAGAAAGCAAGAATCTCTTGCAGGGACAGCCGTTGTGTTTTTAAATACTCAATCTTTTGAATATGTTGGATGACATCTTCCGTATACAAACGATAGCCGGATGCTGTCCGCTCTGTTGTTAATAAACCGAGCGATGTATAGTAGTCGATCGTCCGTTTTGATAAGCCGGTGGCCTCCGCGACCTGACCGATTTTAAGCAACGCCTTCCCAAAGATCCTCACCTCCCTCTCATTAGATAATGCTTTTATCATACCACGGTTAAACCGTACACAACAACGTTATGCTTATTAGGCACCTTAAAAAACGCCCCCTCTTTCTTAGAGGAGACGTTCCGTTTGCTCAAGCTATTTTTCAGACTTAGTTTGTTACCGCTTCCTTCATCGATGTTCCGACAATCGACCGTTCGAGCAGTTCGACGACATCATAGGTCGCGACTTGCTCGTCGACCTCTTTCGCCTTCGTTCCGTCGCTGAGCATCGTCAGGCAGTACGGACAAGCAGATCCGATGACGGATGGTTGAACCGTCAACAACTGCTCGGTCCGGGCGACATTGACACGTGCCCCGACTTTCTCCTCCTGCCACATCATGCCGCCTCCGGCTCCGCAACACATACCTTTTTCCCGGTTGCGTTCCGTTTCGACAAGCGTGATTCCTGGAATCTTCTCTAAGATGTAGCGCGGTGCATCATAAATATCATTGTAGCGACCAAGATAACACGAATCATGATAGACGACCCGTTCGCTGACCTCATGGATCGGTTTGATCCGTTGGTCGTCAATCAACCGGGCGAGCAATTCCGTATGGTGATACACTTCGACGTCCGGACTGAGACCAAAGTCCGGGTACTCATTTTTAAACGTATTGTACGCATGCGGATCTATCGTGACGATTTTTTTGACGCCGTATTTCTCAAACGACTTGATGTTCGCTTCCGCCAGTTCCTGGAACAGAACCTCATTCCCGATGCGGCGTGGTGTATCACCAGAGTTTTTCTCATCGTTGCCGAGAATCGCAAACGAGATGTCCGCTTCATTTAAGATTCGCGCAAACGCCATCGCGATTTTTTGACTGCGGCTGTCATATGAGCCCATTGCTCCGACCCAGAAGAGGTATTCGAACTCTTCGCCGGCTTTTTTCTTTTCTTTTGCAGTCGGGACGACCAACTCTTCGCGCGTTTTGCGCCAGTTTTCGCGTTCTTTCCGGTTCATCCCCCACGGATTCCCTTGACGTTCGATGTTCGCCATCGTCCGTTGCATCTCAGGATCCATTTTTCCTTCCATCATCACCAGGTGACGACGGAGGTCGATGATTTTATCAACGTGTTCGTTCATGACCGGACATTGATCTTCACAGTTCCGGCATGTCGTACAGGCCCAAATTTCTTCTTCTGTGATGACGTTGCCGATCAATGAATCCGGCACAACATCCATCTGTCCTGCCGCAGCAAGTGACGCAATTTGATTGCCTTGTGATCCTTCGAAGGCAAACGCCGGTGCCCACGGTGACTTCTGGGTGATCGCCGCCGTCTTCATATTCAGGTGATCACGTAATTTAACGATCAAGTCCATCGGTGACAACATCTTCCCGGTTCCGCTCGCCGGACACATGTTGGTGCAGCGACCGCATTCGACACAGGCATACAGATCAACGAGTTGTTTTTGATTAAAATCTTCAATCCGGTTGACACCAAAACTGAATTCCGCTTCGTCGTCTTCCGCTTCTTCCATGACCGATAAATCGATGGGTGTAATCCGTCCGACTTTTGATGTCCGACCAAGCCAAACGTTGGCGGTTCCGGCAATCAAATGCGCATGTTTTCCTTGTGGAATGTAGACCATGAAGCTCAGCAGGAACAAGAGATGTGCCCACCAGAAGAACACAAACAGACCAAACGCCACTTGTTCCGGCACCCAGCTGAATAAAAACGCAATCGCTGACGCCACCGGTTCCCCGAACGTCGAATGATTTTCATAAACCAGGAAAAATCCGTTTCCGAACAGGACGGCGACCATTAATCCACCGATGAAAATCAACGCCAGTCCGGCCATGAAATTCCGTTTCAGACGAACCAGTTTTTCAACATAGCGGCGGTAGAATCCCCAAACAACAGCCACTAAGATGACGAGCATGACGATTTCTTGGGAAAATGTAAAGATCGGATACAGTGGTCCGAGCGGGACGTGCGGAAAACGTTGTCCGACCGCGAGTCCTTTCCAGATAAAATCAATCGCTCCAAATTGAACGAGTAAAAATCCATAAAACATCATGACGTGAATCGTACCGCTTTTCTTATCCTTCAACAGTTTCTTTTGACCGAATACGTTGACGAGAACCGCATTGAGCCGTTCTTTGTTCGTCAGCGTCCATTCCGCTTTTTTCCCCCTGCGGATCGCCTCATACCGACTTTTGACAAGCGTGACGAACAAATAACCTGCATAACCTGCGACGAGCAGGAAGGCAATCCAGTTAATCAGTAAAAACGTCCCCATGAAACAAGCCCCTTTCCCCCTAAAGCCATTATTTGATATGAGTATAGCATATAATGAATGGCTATTCATTCATTATTTTAATGTTTTTTTCTGACGCGCTGTTAGATGAAAGACCACACAAAAAACGTGTTGTTCTCTCTCGCTTTCCTCAAGCGAGTGAAAACAACACGTTTTTTCTAATTTTGATCCGGTATCAATACGATTTTCCCGAGCTTGCCTGTCTCCTTAAAATACGTCTGGGCTGCCGCAGCCTCTTCCAGCGGAAATGTCCGATCGATGACCGGTTCCAGTTTGCCGGCAGCAATCGCGTCAAGCATCCGTGCAAATTCAGCACGTGTTCCGAGAACAGATCCGTAAAACGTCAAATGCTTTAAATACAGCGTCCGGAAATCCAAGTGGGTCTGCTGACCACCGGCAGAACCGGAAATGCAGAACTTCCCGCCATTTTTCAAGACAGTCAGTGCCGTCTTGAACAACGGGTCCCCGACCACGTCAAGAACAGCGTCAATCGGTCCACCGTTAACGGCGATGATCTCGTCCGCCAATTGTTCCGAGTGGTACGACAAGACATGCGTGGCGCCAAGACGTTTGAGTGCCTCTTCCGTCTTCAAGTCTCCGACCACGGCAATGACGGTCGCCCCAAACACGCGGGCGGCAATCTGGACATTCAAGGAGCCGACGCCGCCGTTTGCACCTGTGACGAGAACCGTTTGCCCCGGTTGCAGTTGCACTTGTTCGTTCATATGCCACGCCGTTAATCCACTGACGGAGAAAACAGCACTTTTTGTGTAATCGGTTAGCGGCATCGCATAACACAGTTCTGCCGGCCAAACGACATACTCGGCATATCCTCCGTCATACTCTGATCCGATGAACGCCATGTCTTCACTGATATGTTCCGTTCCTTCTGCGCCGCTTGAAGTGAACGGAAACAAGACGACGTCTTGACCGTTGCGTGCCTCGTCGACCCCGCTTCCGACCTGCACAATCCGTCCACTGATGTCAGAACCCGGGACACGGGGAAACTGAACGCCTTCCGGTTTCCAGCCTGATTGAGTGTCCGTTCCGTAGGCGCCTTCCCGCATCCAGATTTCCGTATTGTTGATGCCGCATGCTTTCACTTCGATCAGGACTTCCCCGGCGCGCGGTGTCGGGACCGGACGTTCGACGACTTCGAGTTGCTCGACACCACCGTATCCATTGACTTGAACAGCTTTCATCTCATCGCCTCCATCGCTTAACTTTTCTATCTCTTTTACCCGATTACCAGACCATCTGTTCATATAAATAATAAGATTTAGATGCTTTATTCAAATAATCCTGCAACGGCTCAAGCACATCATGATTCAGGAGATAGTCCCCCAACTGTTCGATCGGCACCCATCGGCAGGCGACGACTTCACCATCGGGATTATTCAGCATCAGACTTCCCGTGACCGTACACTCAAAATAGGTAACGAGACTGTGGGCATCAAACTGTTCGATGAAGTTTTCTGTCACGTATGCCAGTTGGAACGTCTCGACGGACAGTCCGGTTTCTTCTGCCATCTCCCGTTTTAAAGCTTCCGCCAGTGTCTCGCCGGCTTCAATCACACCACCCGGAAGACTCCAGATCGATTCCGCTCCATCTACCTGATTTTTGACCAACAGCAACTGATCCTCCTGTCTGACAATCCCGACGACAATCCGGTATAACGTTCTCATGCTGATCCCCCCTCATAATGAACATCAAAAAAAGCAGCCCGTTCAAATATCCTTTGAATGGAACTGCTCTGGCACATACTTATTCTAATCCAAGCGATTGCGGTAATTTCACGGCACGCGCATATGCTGTTTTGTAATCTTTTTTCGACACGGCCTGTTCAACTTCCCGGATCGCCGGATGATTTTCTTCTGAAAAGGCACCTAAGATCGTCAAATAACGTTCGTAGACCGAATCATCTTCTTTTCGTGAATGAAGTAACGCCGTATACAGCATGACCGTATCTTCACCGTACAAGACCGGTAAGTCTTCGTTAATTAATAATAAGGAATCAATCGCGTCCGAATCGACTTTCGAGTTGTATTCCGTCATGACCTGCTCTGCAAGCGCCTCAAGTTGATCGCGCCATTCGTTGTATTTCGGTTCATCATTTTCCAACCACTCGAACCAATCTTCTTCGAGCATCTGTTCCATCTCTTTTACCGTTTGTTCAAATGCCATCTGTCTCACTCCGTTCCCAAGTTAATTCAATCGTATACGTGCCGACCGGCTGATGGTTCATCATCAGGTCGTACTGGAATTGCATGCGTTGTTCTGTCATTTCGATTGTTGCGGTTTCCGTCTCCATGACCATCTGACCAAACTGGCTTTCATAACCACTTTTCGTCTTTTGACCCAGTATGAAGACATGGTGCATCGAGACCGGACCTTTTCGGTTCAACGCCACCTGATCGAGTGACCATTTGATGGTCGTGTCAATCGGTTGATCGTCCTCTTGAATGAACTTCAGGGCAAACCCGTCCTTCGTTTCAAACAATGTGCCATCGGTTTCAAGCTCGACAGATTCTCGCATCGCTTCATCTTGAATCGATGTGACTTGTCGCAACCGCACCGGATAACGTGTTGGTTTCACTTTTTATCACCTCACCGTCTAGCGTACACGATTTTCTGATGTCCTGCATCTTCTGCTTTCCGCGTGCCGGAACAAAAAAGACCGGATTCAGCATCTGCCAAATCCAGTCTTTTCCTCAGCGTACGCGGTACAGACGTGCTTCGAACGGCTGAAGCGTCAATTCTGTTCCTTCGTGATACGTCGTCTCGTAGTTCGCGAGCATGACGTTATCCGAGTGAAGAATGATGTCGGTATCGACTTCCGCCACTTCATCTTTTAGATTCGTCACGATCAGGAACTGTTCATTTCCGAGTGTTCGTGTGTAAGCATACACTTTTGTATCCTCAGGAAGGATTAAGTCGTATTCTCCGTAAATCAACGTTTCTTCCATCTTCCGAATCTGAATCATCCGTTTGTAGAAGTTCAGGATCGAGTCTTCATCTGCTTGCTGGGACGCGACGTTAATATCCGCAAAGTTCGGATTGACGCCGAACCATGGCGACTGTTCCGAGAACCCACCGTTTTGTTCATTCGTCCACTGCATCGGTGTCCGGGAGTTATCACGGGACGAGTTCCAGATGACCTCCATAATTTCTTCATGTGTTTTCCCTGATGCCAGTTGCATGTTGTACATGTTTTTCGTCGCAACATCATCGTAGTCAGAGATGTCCGGGAATTGAACGTTTGTCATCCCGATCTCTTGCCCTTGGTAGATGAACGGCGTTCCTTGCATGAAGAAATACATCATCGCAAGTGACTTCGCGCTTTGTTTCCAGTATTGTCCTTCATCACCCCAAAGGGAGACGGAGCGGACTTTATCGTGGTTTTCAAGATACAGGGCGTTCCAGCCTGTTTCTTCAAGTCCTTTTTGCCATTTCGTCAAAACTTGTTTCAGTTTAACAACGTCGACGCCTTTTTCCGCGTCGGCCCGCCACAGATCCATGTGTTCGAACTGGAAGACCATGTTCATCTTGCCGTTTTCTTCTCCGACCCAAAGATCTGCTTCTTCCGGCGTTACACCATTCGCTTCACCGACTGTCATGATGTCGTATTTGGAGAATGTCTCGTTTTTCAATTCTTCGAGATATTCGTGAATCCCTTCGACGTTCATGTGCATCTCAAATGAAGGGACGTGTGGCATACCGAGTGGATTTGGCAAGTCGGCATACGATTGATCCTTGTTGATGTGGCTGATGGCATCGATCCGGAAACCGTCGACCCCTTTATCGAGCCACCAGTTAATCATCGTGTAAACCGCTTGACGCATGTCTTTATTCCGCCAGTTCAAGTCGGGTTGACGACGTGAGAAGACGTGCAGGAAGTACTGCTCGGTCTTTTCATCGTATTCCCAGGCTGAACCGCCAAAGATGCTTTCCCAGTTGTTCGGCTCGCCGCCGTTAACTGCATCCTTCCAGATGTACCAGTCACGTTTATCGTTGTCTTTTGACGAACGGGATTCGAGGAACCACGGGTGTTCGTCCGACGTATGATTGACGACTAAATCCAGCAATACTTTAATATCACGTTTATGTGCTTCTTCCATTAATAAATCAAAATCGGCCATCGTTCCAAATTCGTCCATGATGTCTTCATAATCACTGATGTCGTATCCGTTGTCATCGTTTGGTGATTTGAACATCGGGCAAATCCATAACACATCGACTCCGAGATCTTTCAGATAATCCAATTTTGCGATGATACCCGGGATATCGCCGATTCCATCGTTGTTTGCATCATAGAAGCTGCGTGGATAAATTTGATAAGCAACTGCTTCTTTCCACCAAGCTCGCGTGAGTGTTTTTTGTGCCGTTTCCGGACGCGGTATCATTTGTGTCATTATGGATAAATCCTCTCGTATTTCAGTCTTTGTTGTCCGTTTTTTTATACTAATTCTTGATATTTTATAGTAATCATCGGTTTAGTTTTTTATAGCGCAACCGATTGCGCAAATACCCTATCTTTATCTTATCAAACCCAGTTGGAATGTCAACGATTCGAGGTTGATTCCGTTACTTTACACAATTGTTGAATTTCATTTTCAAACACAATTCTTCTAACAGAAATACATTACATTTACTGAATTATCCTACACTGTTTATCGGTCAATTTCTAGCCTTTTGCACAACCTTTTCCGGGAAAAATGAATCTTTTTTCCAATCTTCGGGTATATCCTTAACAATGCGAATAAAAAAGGGGGATTTTGTAAGATGGACGGACAGTTTTTGATTAATGGACAATGGCTCAATCACGAGCGGGAACGAACCGATGTCAAAAATCCGGCGACCGGGGAAGTCGTCGGCAGTGTACCGAACGGAACAAAGTCAGATGTCAACGACGCCGTCGAAGCCGCCCGGAAAGCTTTTCCGGAATGGTCGAAACGAAGCGTGTATGAACGCGCTGCCTTACTTGAAAAATTGTATGCAAAAATGCTTGAAAAAAAGGATGAATTGGCACGCCTGATGACACTCGAGATGGGAAAACCCCTTGCTGAGTCAGAAGGCGAAGTCGAATATGCGGCGAACTTCGTCAAATGGTTTGCGGAAGAAGGAAAACGCGCCTACGGTCGGATCATTCCATCACATGATACAAACAAACGACTGCATGTCATCAAACAGCCGGTCGGTGTCGTCGCTGCGATTACACCATGGAATTTCCCGGCGGCAATGATTACGCGGAAGTTGGCACCTGCACTCGTCGCCGGCTGTACATTTGTCTTAAAACCACCAACGGCCACTCCGTTGACCGCACTCCGTCTGCTTGAGCTCTGTCAGGAAGTCGGCATTCCGGACGGCGTCGTCAATGCTGTGACGGGCAGCGGAAAAGAATTGGGGGAATCGCTTGCGACCCATCCCCACGTCGATAAGATCACCTTCACCGGTTCAACTGAAGTCGGTCGGACATTGATGGCTCAAGGTGCCGAGACGATCAAGGCGATGTCCCTCGAACTTGGCGGGCATGCTCCGATTCTTGTATTTGATGACTGCGATTTGGATCTCGCTGTCGCTGAAACGATTAAATCGAAGTTCCGGAACGGCGGACAAACATGTGTCTGCGGGAACCGCATTTACGTATCTGATTCGATTTACGATGCTTTCGTCGAAAAGTTAGGTCAAGAAACAGCTAAACTGAAAACCGGTAACGGACTCGACAGCGACACGAAAATCGGTCCGATGATCAACAAGTCCGGCTACGACAAAGTCAAAAAACATGTGGATGACGCCACATCAGCCGGTGCACGGATCGTAACCGGCGGAACAGGAAAAACCGACGAGGATCAGGATGTCTACTATTATGAAGCAACGGTTCTCGCTGACGTCACTCCACAAATGCTGATCATGAACGAAGAGACGTTTGGTCCGGTCGCTCCCGTCCAACGTGTCAGTTCGGATGAGGAAGCCGTCCATTACGCCAATCAGACGCCGTTTGGTTTGGCATCTTACGTCTTCACGAACAACTATGCCCGCGCATTCCGGGCCATCGAAAATCTCGATTATGGAATCGTCGGTTGGAATGACGGTGTTCCTTCGGCGGCTCAAGCGCCGTTTGGCGGTATGAAACAGTCCGGTGTCGGACGTGAAGGCGGTTCTGAAGGGCTTGAAGCTTATCTTGAAACGAAGTATGTCTCAATCGGCGGTCTGGACCAATGAACGCCGCTGAACGGTTCGTTGACTGTCTCGAAGCAGAAGGTGTGACACACATTTTCGGTGTGCCGGGCGAAGAGAACATTACGTTACTTGAAGCGATCAGTAAATCAGACATCACCTTCGTGACGACACGTCATGAAACAAACGCGGCATTCATGGCCTCGATGTTCGGTCGATTGAGCGGACGCCCCGGCGTCTGCCTCTCGACGCTTGGACCCGGTGCAACGAATATGATGACCGGTATCGCCAGTGCGACGATGGACCATTCTCCGGTCGTCGCGATTACCGGGCAAGGAGCAACGTGGCGGCAACATAAAGCCTCGCATCAGATGTTCGATCTGGTTGAGATGTACCAGCCGATCACAAAATCCAGTACATCGATCTCTTCCGGTGAAGTCATTTCAGAAGTCGTCCGCCAGGCGTTTGCTCAAGCTGCTTCCGAAAAACCGGGCGCGACACATATCTCCTTCCCGGAAGACATTGCCAAAGCTGACGTCGATGCCAAAACTCCTTTGCTTGTGGATAGTGCACCAACTTATCTGCATCCGACTTCGGTCAAGGACAGTGCCGTCTTGCGTCAGATTGAACAAGCGGAAAAACCTGTCGTGATTGCGGGATTCGGGATTAATCGGAGCGGAGCGACGGAGACCTTTCGTCGTTTTGTCGAGCATTTAGGCGCCCCCGTCGTTGAGACGATGATGGGAAAAGGAACGATTGCGTCCGATCATGAACTCGCTGCTCACACGATCGGCCTGCCAAACGCTGATTATAATCAACGCATCATCGACCAAAGTGATTTAATCATCGCGATCGGTTATGACATTACGGAACTGCCGCCGTCGAAATGGAACCCGAACCGGACACCGGTCCTCCACATCGATACGAATCAACATGAGGTGGACCAATATTATCCGGTCGTGGCTAATTTGATTGGTTTTTTGCCGGATACGTTACGTTTACTTGCTGAAGACGTGCCGAATCGTGCCTGGTCCGGCTGGCAGCAAGATCGTGACCGCCTACGTCAAGAAATTCAGGCATCCTATTCCATGGCACTGCCGCTTCATCCTCAAAGTATCGTTCGGGAATTGGAACAGGCGACCGGTTCGGACGGCATGGTCTTTTCCGATGTCGGCGCGCATAAAGTATGGCTCGGACGGCATTTTCAAACGACACGCCCGAATCAACTGTTCATTTCGAACGGCTTTTCTTCGATGGGGTATGGGTTATCCAGTGCCATCGCCGCGAAACTGCTCTACCCGGAACGGCGTGTCCTCTGTGCGTCAGGTGATGGTGCCTTTTTAATGAATGGTCAGGATCTTGAGACGGCAGTTCGGCTGAAATTGCCGATCGTCGTCATCATCTGGCGCGACGGGACGTATGGACTGATTGAATGGAAACAACAGCAAGCTTACGGACGGGCGCCTTATATTGAATTCGACAATCCGGATCTTGTTCAACTCGCTGTCGCCTTTGGTGCACTAGGTTTGCGTGTCGGAGAACACGGTACACTGGCTGCTTGCCTCGAACAAGCTTTCTTGAGTGACGGACCCGTTTTGATTGACTGTCCGGTCGATTACAGGGAAAATCTGAAGTTAAGTGACCGTTTACGGACTTATGGAGGATGATAGAATGACACAGCTTAGAAAATTACAATCAATTTCCGACTTTGATCAATTTGTTTCAGAACATACGACATTCGTCATCTGTAAACACAGCACGACTTGCCCGATCAGCTCGGCTGGTTTTTCGGAGTACACGAAGTATGCCGATACGACATCCGTTCCGACCGCTTACCTGTTAGTCCAGGAAGCACGGACCTTGTCGAATCACATCGCGGAACAGTACAACGTCCGGCATGAGTCGCCGCAAGTTTTGTTTATTCAGGACGGACGGGCCGTTTGGACAACCTCGCATTACGACATTACGACGGATGCCCTGCAGACACACGTCGGATAATAACGTGTATTTTATTAAAGCGTCACCACTTTTGTTTTCAACAAAGCAAAAGGAGTGACGCTTTTTTTAATTATGAAACGATTCCTCCTAACGATTCATCTTGTTTACAAAAAATAAAATTATCTTTCTTAGCTATTAATATTTGTAATTCAAGTTAAATCCGATTAAGATAGACAACAGATAGAACGACCGTATAGAAATATGTACTGCCAGTTCATTAAGGAGGAAACCCATGCAACACGAAAAATCTGCTTCCGCTCGTCCCCCCTATGGCATCATTGCCGTACTGATGATCGGTGCCTTTATTGCTTTTTTAAATAACACGTTACTTAACATCGCCCTTCCTTCCATCATGAAGGATTTGAACATTGAAACATCGACCGTTCAGTGGCTGTCGACCGGTTTCATGCTCGTTAACGGGATTTTAATCCCGACTTCTGCTTTCTTGATTCAAAAATTCTCGGTCCGCCGCCTGTTTTTACTGGCGATGACCTTGTTCTCACTCGGGACGATTCTCGCCGGCTTTGCGGATGCCTTTCCGGTCCTGCTTGCCGGTCGGATGATTCAGGCTTCCGGATCTGCCATCATGATGCCTCTTTTGATGAACGTCATGCTCGTCAGTTTCCCGATTGAAAAACGCGGAACCGCGATGGGCTTCTTCGGTCTCATCATGATGGGCGCACCGGCTATCGGTCCGACACTATCCGGCTGGATCATCGAGCATTACGATTGGCGGATGTTGTTCCATTTCATTACGCCAATCGCCTTGATCGTGCTTGTTATTGGATTCTTTTTACTCCGTGATGTCAAAGAACGGTCCAATGCCAAGCTCGACTTTACGTCGGTCGTCTTGTCTTCCTTTGGATTCGGAGGTCTGTTGTACGGTTTCAGTTCTGCCGGTTCTAAAGGTTGGGACAGTCTCCATGTCATCTTGGCCTTGATCATCGGAGTTGTCGCCCTCGTCACGTTTATCCTGCGTCAATTGAAAATGGAACGTCCGATGCTCAACTTTAAAATTTACCGGTATCCGATGTTCGCCTTGTCGTCGGTCATCTCGATGGTCGTGACAATCGCGATGTTCTCCGGGATGTTGCTCTTGCCGATCTACGTTCAGACGATTCGCGGGATCTCTCCGCTGGATGCCGGTCTGATGTTACTGCCGGGAGCAATCTTGATGGCTGTCATGTCGCCGATCAACGGGAAACTGTTTGATAAGATTGGCGGACGTCCGCTGGCGATTACCGGACTGTTCATCACGGTCGTCACGAGTTACTACTTCAGTCAGCTTGAGATGGATACGACGTATACCCACTTGATCATCCTGTATTCTCTCCGGATGTTCGGGATGTCGATGGTCATGATGCCGGTTTCGACTAACGGACTGAACCAGTTGCCTACCCGTTACTATCCGCACGGGACAGCGATGAACAATACGTTACAGCAAGTCTCCGGTGCCATCGGAACAGCTCTGCTCGTCACGATCATGTCGACCCATGCGAAAACACGCGGGACGGAACTCGCGCAGGAAGCCGCAAAAAATATGACGAGTCAACCGACTGCCGAGGCTGCTGCTGCCATGAAGCAGCAAATCGTCATGCAAGCGACGCTCGACGGCATCAACTATGCCTTCTTCATCTCGACGTTTATCGCCGGTCTTGCGTTTGTGCTCTCGTTCTTCATCAAACGAGCGACACAAGCCGAAGACATCATCAGCAACCGGTCATTGAACGAACAAATCGTCAAACCGCAAGTCTCAAACCAGTAAATCGCTTAGTTCTTACAACCGCTTTGTCCTTTGGGATGAAGCGGTTTTTTATCTTGAACCTTTATACTGGTACCCCCCATACCTATATGATATAGTCGAACTAGACAAAGAAACCAAAAGGAGGTGCCTTCTCATGGCGCATGATCATCCCCTTGTTCCCCGCTCCTCCGAGGAACAAGATGCCTTGACGAAACGATTAAAACGGATTGAAGGTCAAGTCCGCGGCATTGCCAACATGGTCGCGGAAGACCGCTACTGTATCGATATCTTGACCCAAACCGCATCGATTCAGGCCGCACTCCGGCAAGTGGAGCTGCAGATCATCGAACGTCACGTCAAGATGTGTATGCACGATGCTGCAACCGGTAACGAGGAAACGGATGTGTATGTCGATGAACTGATGGCCGTCATCGCTCGTCTCAAGAAGTAAGGAGGGATTCAGATGTCGAAAACAATTGAACTCAACATCGAAGGCATGACCTGTGCTGCCTGCTCCGCACGGATTGAAAAGGTCTTAAATCGGATGGATGGTGTCGAAGCGACGGTCAACCTGCCGCTTGAGACCGCCCGAATTGCGGTTCCGGACGACATGGAAGAGCAGACGATCCTCGATAAGATAAAAAAAGTCGGCTACAGTGCCACGCTTAAGACAGCTCCGCACGAACAGGTTCAAAACCGCCGGATGCTCTACCGCTTTTGGATCGCCGCCCTATTGTCTTTGCCGTTGTTACTCAGTATGGTGTCACACATCCCGAATAGCCCGATTCATTTGCCATTCCTGATGAACCCATGGCTCCAGTTCACGCTGGCGACACCGGTCCAGTTCGTCATCGGTGCTCCATTCTATATCGGAGCCTATAAGAGTCTTCGCAGCGGAAGCGCCAATATGGATGTCCTCGTGGCCCTCGGGACATCGGCTGCCTACTTTTATTCAATCGCGGAAATGCTGATCCATCCGGCGATGCCGAATCTCTATTTTGAGACCAGCGCCGTTTTGATCACACTTGTCCTTCTTGGAAAAGTCCTCGAGGATCGTGCCAAACAACAAACGACAGGTGCCATTAAAAGTCTTCTTTCCTTACAGGCGACCGATGCGGTTGTCCTGGAACAAGGCGTCGAACGGACGGTCCCGATGGATCAGATCCAAACCGGGATGCAGCTCGTCGTGAAACCGGGACAAAAAATCCCGGTGGACGGACAGATTGTATCCGGCGATGCCTATCTCGACGAATCGATGTTGACCGGTGAACCGCTTCCGGTTCATAAAACGAACAACGATACTGTTATCGGAGGCACATTAAACACGAACGGGCATCTCGTGATCGAAGCCACCAAAGTTGGTCAGGAGACGATTCTTGCGAACATCATCCGCGTCGTCGAACAAGCGCAGACGGAAAAAGCGCCGATTCAGCGGCAGGCCGACCGGATTTCCGGTGTCTTCGTTCCAATCGTCGTCGCCATCGCCTTGCTGACATTAGCAGTCTGGTGGTGGACGACCGGTTCGTTCGCGGAAGCCATTCGTCCGGCAATCGCCGTGCTTGTCATCGCCTGTCCGTGTGCGCTTGGACTTGCGACACCGACTTCCATCATGGTCGGAACGGGCAAAGGTGCCGAACATGGTGTGTTATTTAAAGGTGGTGCGCAACTCGAGTCGTTACAGCATGTTGACGCCATTGTCTTTGATAAGACGGGAACGTTGACAGTTGGCCGGCCTGTCGTCGTCAAGACGTTTGGTCAGGAGGAAGCACTTGATTTTGCGGCAGCACTTGAGAAAAAATCGGAACACCCGCTTGCTCATGCGATTACGGAGGAACGGGATGTCGTCTTTGACATCGACCGCTTCACCGTTGATGCCGGACGAGGTGTCAGCGGCATGATTTTAGGGCGTGACGTGATCGTCGGATCGGCACGCATGATGCGGGAACGTGACCTCCCTCTCCCTGACTGGTCGTCTGCCGGCGCTACACTCGTGTATGTCGCCGTTGATCAGGAAATCAAAGCCGGATACGCCATCCGGGATGAACTGAAACCTACCACCAAGCAGGTCATTCAAGAGCTGCAACAAACAAAAGCAGTCTACCTGTTGACCGGGGACCGGCAGGAAGTCGCGGACCAGCTGGCAGTCGAACTTGGTATTCCACAAGATCACGTCTTCGCTGATGTGTTACCGATTGAAAAAGCCGACCACGTCAAAGCATTGCAGGCAACGGGACGGCGGGTCGCCATGGTCGGGGACGGCATCAATGATGCGCCAGCACTGGCGACAGCAAATGTCGGGATTGCGCTTGGCAGCGGGACAGACGTCGCACTCGAAGCGGCAGACGTCACTCTGCTTGGGCATGACCTGCAACAAGTCGTCACTGCCATTCGGCTCAGTGAACAGACGATGAAAAACATTCGGCAAAATCTGGTTTTCGCCCTCGGATACAATACCATCGGAATTCCGATTGCCTGCCTCGGACTCCTCGCCCCTTGGGTCGCAGGTGCTGCCATGGCATGCAGCTCTGTTTCCGTCGTCACAAATGCGTTACGCTTAAAACGTATTCCATTATCTAAAGGAGGACATCTATCATGAAAGAAACAACCATTCCTGTCATCGGTATGACATGTAACCACTGCAAAGCGAGTGTCGAATCGGCACTCAATGAATTGGACGGGGTAACGAATGCAACGGTTTCACTTGCTGACAACACTGTCACAGTGACACACGAAGACATCGCGACAGATCGCCTTGTTGACGCCATCGAAGAAATCGGATACGACGTTCCGTCTGCTTAAATAGTTTGAGCCAAACTGCCTGAAACACGCAGTTTGGCTTTTTTATTTCTGATAAATCGGGAATGGTTTAACAAGGAGGGGTTCGTATGGTACCGAAAATCGAATTCGTAGAACACTTCGATGACAACAAAGGAAAACGATTTAAAATCGAACTTTGGAATCTCGGAACCTTCACATTCAGCGCTGAGTCAGCCAAAGGACCTGTCACCCGGTTTACGTCGATCGACATTCAATTCGTTCAAGGGTGTGTAAACCGGATGCGAACGATTGTCGATGCTAAAAAAGCCTTTCAAGAGGATCAACCTGTCTAATTATTGCCTGACACATATAGCATGTGCCCTTCACTTCAGAAGAGGTCATTTCACTCATGGTCCAAGACCGTGAGTTTTTTTGTTTCAGGTCAATGTTTTATTCGCAACAACTAAATTTTATAGAAAACGATTATCGGATTTCTAGAAACAGCCGATAACAAACAAGACACTAAAAATCTTAATTATAAGAAAATCGGGGGCAAATCGTGCGCAATCCATTTAAAGCTAAATCATCGACGTCGACTTATCAGGCGACAATCGGATTTCCAGACAAACGACTTATTACGAAAACAAGTGATCCAAGCTTAACAGGACGCTTAGAATACATGGGCTACACGGAAGAACACTTGCAAACTTTAAAAGCGATGGCACCTGTCGTCAACAGCGTCTTGGACGAAGTCCTCGAGCAAGTACTCGATTATTTGCTTCTGCATCCAGAAATGGTCCAGATTGCTCAAAACTCCTCGACACGGGAACGGCTGAAGAAAGTTTTTGCTGACTACTTCGGCAGTTTATTGACCGGTAACATGGATGATAAGTTCTTGGCGATGCGGACCCGCATGGGGAAAACGCATAACCGCAACTTCGTCCCGGTGACCTGGTTCATCGCTTCTTACGCAGCGTTTAATACACTGTTGATTCCGAAAATCGTCGAGCATTTCCAACACGATCCGGCGCAGTTGTCGAATGCCATTTTAGCGCTCAACCATGCGATGAATCTCGATGCGCAAATCGTGACGAGTCAATACGTAGACGCCCGTTTACAGGAAGTCAGTGCGGCAAACGAATCACGGAGCCGTCTGTTGCAAGACGTTGTTCGTGTCAGCCAGGAAGTCGCAAGTACCGTTGAACAAACGGAAGGTGCGATCTCGGAAACGAGTCGTCGCGCGACACAAATCTTATCCGAAACCGATCAAACGGAAAAAACAAGCCGTAATCTGGTCGGATTGACATCAGAAAATGAAACACAGATGGAAAAAATGGAGCAACAATTCGTCCAATCGACGGAACAAGTCAGCACGTCATTGACGAGCATTCAGCAACTGAAAACGACGTCGGACGAAATCGTCAAGATGACGCAAGGAATTGAAGACATCGCGAATCAGACGAACTTGCTTGCTTTGAATGCATCGATTGAAGCCGCCCGGGCCGGTGAACACGGGAAAGGTTTCTCCGTCGTTGCAATCGAAGTCCGCAACTTGGCGGAAAATGCGAAGTTACTCAGCAGCAGCATCAATACGTTAATTCAAAAAAACAACGGCAACATCAACGAACTGGTATCTCAGATGGAAGACATCACCCGTTCGAACTCCGCTTCCCGCAATGAGTTGCAACAAGTGAAAGTCGGGATCCACACCGTTAAAAAAGAGATGGAAAACTATTTGGACATGTTCGGCCGCAATAAAAATGATTTAAGTCAAATCGTCCAAACAATTCAAGGCATCAGTCAAACGACACAAGGGTTGTCTGCCTTAACAACGGATCTCGTCGCGGCTTCTGAAGTCAACGCCTAATTCCACCGGCAATCGTTTTTCCAATCCGTTTTGACTAAACAAAAGGACCAATCCATAACGGATCGGTCCTTTTGCTATTTCTCCTGTTCCGCCGTCACGACCAATCGTTCATCGTACCCTTTCGATTGGGTGAACGTTCCGACACAAGTAATCAAGGTTAAACGTTGTGCAAGTGTCGCACCAAAAATCGATCCGACAGGTGCTTGATCAACGGGATAAGACTTCACGTTTGTCACCACGTATGAGACTTTTTCACCCGTTTTTGAACTCACTTCAATCCGCTGTCCCTGCTTGACCTTCGCCAAATCATAAAAAACTGCCGGTCCATCCGTGTCATCTAAATGACCCGCCAAAATGACATTGCCGGTCTGGTTGGCTTTCGCCCCATACTGGTACCACCCGACTTGATCCGTCTGTTTTGGTACGTCCATTCGCCCTTTCGTATCCTTCCCAACGACTTCTACTTTCGTATCCACGTCGATGGTCGGAATACGTAAACGTGCCGGAACAAATGGTTCCGTCTGTTTCTCAGTTGATTTTGGCTTCGGTTGCTCGACGACAGGTGATGCCGGTTCCTCTGACTGTGGTACGGACGGAGCAGCCGGTTTCTCTGCTCCTCCACACCCAGCAAGCATCACGGTACAGAGTAAAAGAAGATTACGCGTTTTCTTTACGACGGACGACATAGGCTGTCCCAACAAGTGCTGCTCCAGCAAGTGCTACGAGTGCCCAAGTTGTTGCCATTGAAGAGTTTTCCGTTGTTCCGCCGAGACCAGTGTCCGGCATTGCTGCCATTTCGCCGCCATCTGGAATCAAGAGGACGTCAAATGCTGGTTCTCCTTCAAGTAAACCAATTGCAAGTGCTGTATAGTTTTTGCCACTGTCGAGTTTGATACCATCTAATGCTTTGACGACATCTGTCGCACCGGCTGGGCGTACTTCAAGATCGTACGTGCCGGCATCCAGTGTGCCGTAATCTGAGACTTTCGAGAATTCAAGATCGCTGAAGAGTGGGTCTCCACCTTTTGGAGCGACGTCAACTGCTGGTGCATCTGGTGCAAAGTGAGCGACACGGACCATTGATTTGCCGTCTTCCCCTTTGCCGTTATCTTCCATGACAGCAAGTTTGATGTCTGCTAATTTACCGATTGCCGCAACAGAATAGAATTTCCCGGCTTCAATGTTGAGTGTTTGAGAAAGTACAGGATCTTTTGTTGTACCTGCTGCGAAGACTTCTACTTTATGTTCTCCGGCTGGGAGAGTGAGATAATCCGTAACATCTTTGAATTTTGCTCCTGATACCGCTGTTTTGCCATCAACGGCGATGTCCACTGCTGGAGCATCCGGTGAAGCATGAATTACACGAACCATTGCGTCATCCGCTGCGCCTACTGGGAGCACAAAAAGTGCGAACAATAGTGTAGCTGTGACAAAAGATAAGAATTTCTTCATCTTTTTTTCCACCTCTCATATTATGATGTATTCCGCTCTCAAACCAACATTTCGTTTTACACTTAAAATATTTCCCTTGTGGTGACATCTTAAACTTAAAGTAATGGTTCGAACCTGTAAATGTTTGAGTGTGCTTTTTTTGTCCGAAAAAACACATTGCGTTTTCCAAAGAAATGAGATGATTTTTTTTCGCATGATCGCGTTCATTTTATTGTGCATCCGCACTGTTGCTGTTCGGCTGCGACGGCTTCAGTTTGTATGAACTGATTCTCTGACAACAAAAAGGTCAGATCCCAAAAAACGGATCTGACCTTTTCGTTTTTACTTGATAAATCCAATCATCATTTCACGTAAGACTTTGGCAGCCGCGATTGCCGTCATGTCAGACTGATCATACGCCGGACAGACCTCAACCAAATCGGCTCCAATGACGTCGACATCCGCACGTGCAATCATATGAACAACTTCAAGTAATTCTTTTGTTGTCACACCGCCGATTTCCTGCGTCCCGGTTCCGGGTGCTGCCGAAGGATCGAGCACATCGATATCGATCGTCACGTAGACCTTTTTACCGACAAGCTTCGGCAAAACGGCTTTTAGCGGTTCGACGATTTCGTATTTAAACAAGTTGTAACCGGACGTCTTCGCCCATTCAAACTCTTCTTTCATCCCTGAACGAATGCCGAACGAATAGCAGTTTTCCGGTCCAATCAAGTTTGCGATTTTTTTGAGTGGTGTCGAGTGCGACAACGGCTCTCCTTCATATGAATCGCGTAAGTCCGTATGTGCATCAAAGTGCAGGACAACAAAATCATCATAATGTTTGTCAAAGGCTTTGACGACCGGCCATGTGACGAGGTGTTCGCCCCCCATACCAAGCGGGAACTTTCCTGCCGTCAACAACGAATCGACGTATTCTTCGATCATGTCGAGTGACTTTTGGGCATTGCCGAACGGCAACGGGATATCGCCGGCATCAAACAATTTCGCATCCGCAATGTCACCGTCAAGATACGGACTGTATTCTTCGAGTCCGAGTGACACTTCACGGATCCGGGCTGGACCAAATCGTGAACCGGGACGGAAACTGACCGTCCAGTCCATCGGCATACCGTACAATACACCTTTTGCATCTTCGTGAGTCGGTTGACTCGCGATAAACACTTTACCTGAATAAGCTTCATCAAAACGCATCATTATTCCTCCAGTCATAGAAAGGAGTGCCCCTAAAAACGGAACACTCCTGACGTACAATTAAATCGTTAAATCCTTGACGAACTTCGGTAGCGCGAATGCTGCTGTATGAAGTTCCGGTGTATAGTACTTCGTTTCGATCTCGTGGAAACGCTCTGGTGCGACAGCGAGAGGATCATGTTTTTTCGATCCAATCGTGAATGTCCACAGACCGCTCGGATAAGTCGGAACGTTGGCAATGTAGAGTTTCGTGATCGGGAAGATTTCTTTGACATCGCGTTGGACATCACGGATTAAGTCTGGTGTGAACCATGGGTTATCCGACTGTGCGACGAAGATGCCGTCTTCTTTTAACGCTTTTGAGATTCCTGAGTAGAAACCTTTTGTAAACAGGTTAACGGCAGGACCAACAGGTTCTGTCGAGTCAACCATGATGACATCATATTCATTGACTGCTTCTGCGATATGCATGAAGCCGTCTCCCACGATGACTTCAACACGTGCGTCGTCGAGACCACCTGCGATGTTTGGTAGATATTTCTTCGAGTATTCGATGACTTTTCCGTCGATTTCGACAAGAACAGCCTTTTCGACTGATGGGTGTTTTAACACTTCGCGGATGACGCCACCGTCTCCTCCACCAACAACCAGAACCGATTTTGGATTCGGATGTGTGAACAGTGGAACGTGTGCGACCATTTCGTGATATACAAACTCATCTCGATCTGTCGTCATGACCATTCCGTCAAGTAACAACATCGTACCGAACTCGTCCGTCTCAACCATCTCTAGGCGTTGAAACTCCGTTTGTTCGCTCTCATAAACGTGGTTGACACGGAATGTGATACCGTAATCTTCCGTTTGGTGTTCCGTGAACCATAACTTTAATTTTTGTTCCATTTGCGATAGAACCCCTTTCTTTCATCAAGACAAAAGTTGTTCGTATGCGAGTGGCGTTTACGGCGCTTCTTAATCATACAAATGCGAGTATACCGAACTTTGAAAGAAACTTCTATATAATTCGAAAATTTCCAGCTGTTTTTTTAGTCGACGAATGTGACGATTTCATCTAGGCAACGCCGTTGTTTTTCACGTTTTGGCTCATCCGACCGATAACCGAAGGCGACCATGACCGGGACGGCAAAAACAGATCGATCCAGCAAATCATGTTGTTCCAAAAGTTGTTCGACCGCCTGCTGATCAAATCCTTCGATTGGACAGGAATCAATCCCGATTTGTGCTGCCGTCGACATCATGTTTCCGAGCGCAATGTACGCCTGTTTTGCTGACCAATCTGCCATCGCTTTTTCATTGCGACCAATCTGAAAGTCTTCTTCGAGGAACAAACTGTATCGTTTCGTCCGACCGGCTTTCGCTTCGTCCGATAAACCGAGCACATCCATCATATGTTGCACATGCGCCCCGTCCGGTTGCATCTGTTCCCCTGTCCGGGCGAGGAAGATGACATAATGGCTCGCGGTCGGCAATTGACCTTGTGCTCCCCAGGCGACATTCCGGATTTCGTTGCGGAGCGCTTCGTTTTGAATGACAAGCAGATTCCACGGTTCATAGCCAAATGAGCTTGGTGAAAGCCGTGCCGTCTCCAAAATAAATGAAAAATCTTCCGGTGTTATGTTTTTTGTTGGATCAAATGATTTAGTCGCATGGCGGAACTCGAATGCTTCTAAAATCTGTTGTTTCGTTTGCTCGTGATTCATGGTTGATTCCTCCTGATTAATGTAGTGACTATTTGATACAATAGCAAACCCCTTTCAACACGTCTGTTATTTTGCTTCGTTGATGTGTGTTACAAAAAAGCAGAAGCGGGAAATAATAAATATTCCTGTTGCTTTCGCCCTTAGCAACAGGAAGTCTGAACCGCGCCATCAAGGGATTTTCATTAAAAATACTCAATGTAATTGAAGCCCTTCCACTTTTAGTCATTACCCATTGTGATTTGCCAGTTACCTCCAAAGTTTGTTACGGTAAGAACTTGCGTGACAAGGTTTTGTTTTTAAAGAACGCGGGAATTATCAATGTCGTTGCCTAAAAAGGAATACAAAACTACATGTAAAATTCGAAAGAAGGTGTTGATCACGATGGAAAATAAACGAAAAAGCAAGATCACGAACGTCTTTATTGTATCTGTCATTTTCTGTGTGCTCTTTACCATATGGGGAATCTTGCCTGAATCACTCATTGGTGCCGCAAATCTTGGCAATGTTACAGGAAAAGCTCAAAACTTTGTCTCAAACGGCTTCGGCTGGCTTTACCTCATTGGGATGAGTGCCTTTTTATTAATTGCTATTTTCTTAATTTTTTCCCGTTTCGGTTCGATCCGACTCGGTAAGGACTCCGATCGTCCGGAGTACGGACTCATTTCCTGGTTCGCGATGTTATTCAGCGCCGGTATGGGAATCGGTCTTGTGTTCTGGGGTGTCTCGGAACCACTGACCCACTTCCACACACCACCGGTCGCGACAAGTGATCCAACGGAGGCTGCTCCGCTCGCCATGCGCTACTCGTTCTTCCACTGGGGTCTTCACCCATGGGCGCTTTATGCGATCGTTGGTCTTGCCATCGCCTACTCGACATTCCGTAAAGGGCGTCCGGCAACAATCGGCGACACGGTCGCCTCGCTGATGAAACCAAAGTACGAAGCAGCAGGTAAAGGAACGGTTGAAGTGCTGGCCATCGTCGCCACTGCGTTTGGTGTTGCGACTTCACTTGGTCTCGGCGCCCAACAAATTTCCGGCGGGCTTCATTTTCTGGTTGATAGTATTCCGAACTCATTCTTGACGCAATTGATCATCATCTTAGTCGTATCGGTCCTCTATATGATGAGTGCTGCTTCCGGTCTCGATAAAGGAATCGTCCGCTTGAGTAACGCCAACATCGCTCTCGCGACACTCTTGATGATTGGTGTCCTATTGCTTGGACCTTTCAGCTTCATCATGGATTTGTTTGTCCAAACGACAGGCGCTTACTTGCAAAACCTGCCCGTCATGAGTTTCCGGGCATCTGCTTTTAATCCGGATGAACGCGGTTGGATTAATGCGTGGACGATCTTCTACTGGGCTTGGTGGATTTCCTGGTCGCCATTCGTCGGAACGTTCATCGCCCGTGTTTCAAAGGGACGGACGATTCGTGAGTTCGTGCTTGGTATCATGCTCGTGCCAACGATTTTCGGTTTGCTGTGGTTCTCCGTCTTCGGTGGGTCTGCGATCTGGAATGAATTGTTCAACAACGTTGATCTCATTTCAACGGTCAACGACAAGGGTGTTGAAACCGGTATGTTTGCTTTGTTCGAGACGTTTGGTGGTCTCGGAACATTCCTCAGCATCATTGCCGTCTTCTTGATTACGACGTTCTTCATCACGTCTGCCGATTCGGCGACTTACGTCCTCGGGATGTTGTCTTCCGGTGGTAGTCTGCTTCCAAGTCTGCGCATCAAGTTGACATGGGGAATCATCCAGTCGTCCATCGCTGCCGTTCTCCTGTATGCCGGCGGGCTCAGTGCCTTGCAGGCAGCAGCCGTTCTCGCGGCCTTCCCGTTCATCTTTGTCGTCGGGATGATGGTCATTGCCCTGTTCATGGATCTTTCCAACGAACCGGACGCTGCGAAAGCAACAGACGATTTGAAAAAAGAAGCGTAACTGTAATCAGACCCTGTCTCCCTCATGCGGAAGACAGGGTCTTTTTGGTATGCTGAAGATAAGAAAAGAGGTGGGGACTTGCGTCTCAAAAAAAAAATGGTTCATTCCACTCGGGATTCTTGCTCTCAGCAGTTGGTTTTTGTACCGGGAAAACAATCAAATCGACACGACGGCAGTAACCGTTCAATCGGATAAACTGCCTGCCGCGTTTGACGACTATAAAATCTTGCAGATTGCCGATTTGCACGGGAAATCGTTTGGTTCTCATCAGAAGCATCTTTTGAAAAAAATCGACAAGCTTCAGCCCGATCTCATTTTAATGACGGGTGACTTAATCGATTCCCGACGTGACGGTGAAGCAGATGCTCTTCTGCTGATGGAAAAATTGACGGCAGACTATCCTGTCTACTTTGTCACCGGCAATCATGAAGTCCGGCGTAATTTCACGATTTTGCCGAAGCTTGAAAAGCTCGGCGTAACGGTTCTTCGAAATACATCTGTTCCGCTTGAGCGGGAAGGACAGTTTATTGAATTGCTCGGAATCGACGATCCGACGACGACCCGCTGGAGTGAAGGGTTGCAAGAACCGGACGGGATCCGTCAAAGTCTCGATCAAGCTCAGTCCGCAGTCGACACTAGCACCTTCCAACTGTTGATGGCGCACCGTCCGGAATACTTGCCGTTGTATGCCGAACGAAACATGGATCTCGTCCTGTCCGGACATGCTCACGGCGGACAAATCCGGCTTCCATTGACAGACGGGATGTATGCACCGGGTCAAGGATTTTTCCCGGAACTGACAGCGGGACAACATACCATCGAGCAGACAAAAATGATCATCAGCCGTGGACTTGGCAACAGCCTATTTCCATTTCGGATTTTCAATCACCCCGAGCTGATTGTCGTGACATTACGCACGTGATCCATCAAAAGGGGCTGACTCAAAAAAAGAATCACTCGTCTTTTCACGCCCTTTCCTCAGGCGAGACAAACATGCGCTTTTTCCTGTAGGAGTTGCGTGTAACGAGTAATTCTTTTTTTTAACAAGATAAGGGTGGCAGAGTATCATTCTGCCACCCTTATCTTTGTAGAGACTTACTTTTGAGTCAGCACCTTTGTTTTAAGCCAATGCTTCATGTAATTCCGGCTCTGCATTCTCCCACATCTCCGGTTTATGTGTTTGCAGGAATTCACGCAACAATCGTTTCGATGTCTCATCCATATGACTGACGACGATCCGTCCTTTTAACGATTTGTCCATCTTGTTGACGTGATCCGCCAAAATCTTAAAGCCGCGTCTCGCTTCGACATCGACTAACAGGTCACACGCTGCGACGCCGCCGTAATAAAAGCCTTCCGGTTTCCGACCGACCGTCACCCAGACGATCCAGTACGGTTTCCCGTTTGGTGTATCCGCTTTGTCCGTCGTGAACTTAATCCGTTTTTCGATTGCCGCCTTGGCATGCATAGCGCCCATATCGATATAGGCTTCACCATCTTCCGGTGAAATGATGACCGGTGACATACTGTTTAGGCTTAACGTGCCGACACCAAATCCACCGTGTCCGTCTGTTGAGTTATCTGAAATGATATTAAAGTTAATTTTCTTTTCCATCGTTTACTCGTCCCCTTTTACCGCTGTTGCTTCTATCATACCGCATCCAACAGTCGGCGCAAGTCTTCGTTTATCGTCTCAGCGTCTCTAGCTGGTCACGTGTGACACGACGAATCGTCGGTAAGCGATGACACTCCAGGGACGTCAGCTCTTCGTGAGCAGGAGGATTGAGCTCTTCTAACTGCACTAAGGCTTGGTCATACAGCGTTTGCGCACCACGTCCAAACAAGATGACCCGCTCGAGTGACGAACATCTTGAGCGGATGGCCCGCAATTGTTTGGCCAGCTCCCGAACACGCTCCGAAATTTCTTCTTCAATTTCCGGCGTTGGTTTCCGATTTTGAAAAATCGGCTTAAAACGGATATCGTCACGTAACAACGTCAACATCCCGTATCGTTTGGCTTCCTCGTTGCCGACCAGTACAGCCAGTTCCTTGTCCGTCACGAGCCGTCCAAACGGAATGTTTTGTCCGAACAACACTTCCGCCACCTCGAGACCTTTTGCTCCTGACAGGGGATACGTGTCATCTTCTGGTAAAGCGCGGTCAAAAATCAGTAGCGTATGGATTTTTTTACGAATCACAGGTTCCATCTCCATGCCTTCACCTCATCCTCATCATTTGTTAATATAAGTATTTCTTGCTTACGACAGTCTACTCCTGTCTTATACCCTTCTTTTTCGATTTCCATGTGCGGTTTGACGCAACCCGGGTGACGTACGGTATACTGATGGCGTGTTGAACTTATAACAGAAGGAGGAATAGAAATGCCTTACGTTACAGTCAAAATGTTAGCCGGACGCACCGTTGAACAAAAACGTGCTTTAATCGAAAAAGTCACAGCAGCCGTGTCCGAATCTGTTGATGCTCCAAAAGAAAACGTCACTGTCTTCATCGAAGAGATGGAGAAAACCGATTATGGTCAAGCTGGCGTGATGTTCGCTGACAAATAAACACTTCTCAGGAGGAACGATTCTACCGTATCGTTCCTCCTGTTCCATATACTTACCAGAGAAAGGATGAATTATCATGGCAACATTCAGCTTACTCGGCGCAACCGGGAGAACGGGACGACCATTACTCGACTTACTGCTGCAAGAAGGACACGAGGTGCGCGCACTCGTTCGTTCTGAGCAACACAGTTTGCCTGATCATCCCCATCTGACAGTCATCCAGGGTGACGCCACAGACGCGGATGATCTCGAACGCGTCGTTCAAGGGACTTCGGCTGTCTTCAGCTGTCTCGGGACCGATCAAAAACAAATTCTTTCGGTAGCGATTCCCCACCTCGTCACAAAAATGAAAGAACAACAGATTGACCGCATCGTTTTTGTCAGCACGGCTGGCATTCTTGATGCTTCGGATGAACCCGGCAAATACCGGTTCCAGTCGAGCGAATCCCGTCGTCGTTCGACTGTCGCGGCCGAAGATCATCTCAAAGCCTATCTGACGCTGAAAGATGCCGACGTCGATTATACGATCATCTGCCCGACGCAGCTCACCGAAGATGAAGCGATTGAGGATGTCTTGATCGAATCGAACCGATTCACCCACGAAACCGGTCCGATTCCCCGAATCAACGTCGCCCGCTTCGCCTACGAAGTTTACAAGGACGGCTTGTTCCACCACGAACGGATCGGGATTTCTTCGCGCGGCTAAAACAATGATTTTACAGAAAAAAAAAGAAGGACCTGATTTTAAAAATCGGGTCCTTCTTTGATTGAGCGACCGGATCGTCACCCCAATTTAAATTACAGTAACACACTAACGACGATTGCCGTCAAGACGCTGACCAGTGTTGCTCCGTAGAGTAACTTCAGACCAAAGCTTGCTGCGACACTTCCTTGACGATCGTCAAGTCCTTTGACAGCACCAGCAATGATTCCGATTGAAGAGAAGTTCGCGAACGAAATCAAGAAGACTGAAACGATTCCGAGTGTCCGCTCTGAGAATTCTTTTGCGTATTCAGGCAAGCTGAGCATCGCGACGAATTCGTTTGTGATCAATTTAGTTGCCATGATACTACCTGCACTGACCGCTTCTGCCCATGGAATCCCCATGATGAAGGCGAACGGTGCGAAGATGTAACCGAGGATGTCTTGGAATGAGATGCCGAGTACCATCAAGAAGATGTCATTGACCATTCCGATCAAGGCATTGTATCCGATCAACATCGCTCCGACGATGATCGCAACTTTGAATCCGTCCATGATGTATTCGCCGAGCATTTCGAAGAACGTTTGTTTTTCTTCAACGATTTCCAAAATATCTTCTTTTGGATCAACCGTATACGGATTGATGATCGAAACGATCATGAATCCACCAAACAAGTTCAAGACGATGGCTGTGACGACATATTTCGGTTCAACCATTGTCATGTACGCTCCGACGATTGACATCGACACCGTCGACATCGCAGACGCACATAACGTATACAGGCGGTTGGGCGGTAATTTACCGATTTGTTTTTTAACCGTGATGAAAACTTCTGACTGACCGATTGCAGCTGACGCGACGGCATTGTATGACTCAAGTTGTCCCATGCCATTGATTTTCGAAAGGACTAAGCCGATCCCACGCATGAGAAGCGGTAAAATTTTCGTGAACTGTAAAATCCCGATCAAAGCCGAGATGAAAACGATTGGTAACAGGACGTTGATGAAGAATGGTTGTGACCCTTCATTCGCTAATCCACCGAAGACGAAGTTGATACCGATTGCTGCATAACTGAGCAATTTATCAAAGACTTGGGCGATCCCTTTAATGATGATAAAACCGAACGACGTATTCAACAGGATGAATCCAAGAACAAGCTGAAGCACTAGCATGACCGCAAGCGGTTTCAATTTGATGCCTTTACGGTTGCTACTGACAAGGAATGCCAAGCCAAACACGACGACAAGTCCAAGTATTGCGATTAAATATTTCACGAACTATCCCTCAATCCATAGTTTATTTTATCAGTTGTACATAAGTACGAGGTCTGACGTTCAATCTCTTTCCCAAGTACTAGAATAATCAACATTCGGAAGAACTGCAAGGGGTAAAGTTCATTTAGTAACCGCTTTCGTCATTTTCATAAACTTTCAATACAATGTTTTCCATCCGTTCCCGAACATTGGCCCGACTGATGTTCGCCTTCCCATATGCTTTCCAACCGGGATAAACATCAATGGTCTCAGGTTCAAAATCAAAAACGGCCGTTAAATCCCATTTTCGATCATACGAAAATCCGCTCAACTCGATATATTCAGCTAAAAATTGATCCGCTGCCTCGAGCGATTCGAGCAGCGCCAGATTCAATCGGCAATGAGCGACGTCGACTTCGATCGGACCCACACAGGCATTGATCCAATCGACTACGTTATACTGTTGTTCTGAACCGTATAACACATTGACCGGATGGAAATCACGATGAATGAATCGAATTTGACGGCTCATTGCCGGCGGTTCTTCTGCGGCTCTTTGCCATATTTCAGTTCGTTTCGCCCAAGACGGAACCATTCGTTGCGTCGCATACGGGGCATACTGATACCGGCGTTCCGGGATCGGCAGTTGATGAATCCTCACTAACGTCTTGGCCAGTTGTCTGAGATAGGAACGATCGAGCGGCTCGAGTCGAATGGTTCCCGACAGATACGTCATTTGAATCCACGGCGGAATGTCACCCTCCCGCGTCAATTGATAATTCTCAACATCCGGTCCAAGATGACCTGCCGCCTGCAACGCAAAAACCTCGTGCGCGACGAGGTCCGGTTCCTGTTTGAGCCATGCAGCGTTTGTATGAATCCGAAAAACACTCTTCCCCGCCCGGAACACATACGAGGACGTGGCGCCTTTTAACGGTTCAATCGGTTCCTGTTCTAATCCGGCACGCTGTAAGATAGTTGCGATGATGTCGTTCATGACTCTTCTCCGAGTAACAATTGATCGA
The DNA here is from genome assembly GCF_043359615.1 of Exiguobacterium sp. S22-S28. Classification (NCBI taxonomy): domain Bacteria; kingdom Bacillati; phylum Bacillota; class Bacilli; order Caryophanales; genus Exiguobacterium; species Exiguobacterium sp. S22-S28. The sequence continues at coordinate 220,584 of NZ_JBHFFC010000014.1, forward strand.
TTTGCATCTTCTCATTCGCAAACTCGCGTAAGTCGTGCAGGATTTCTTGGGGATAAAACAGCTTTTCATCTGTCTGACGCGAATTGGCAATCGCTTGAACGAGGGGCGAGACTTGTGAGATCTCTTTCGTCTGACCATTTTTCATCTGGAGCATGATTGGTTGTTTGCTGATTTCACCGTTATCTCCATATAAGTCATACGGTAAGCGGCTGAGCTTGTCTTCAAGCAGATAATACGTTGGATTGAGTCCGATTTTTTTAAACAAGATACAAAGTTTCTCATGGACACGGGCCCGTTTTTCTGCCGGATAATCAACGTATTTAAATAATTTTCGGTCGACGAACCGACGGGCTAGATCACTTAATACTATGTCTTCCTCTTCTGCCCATTGTTGGAAATAGAAGTAGACGATTGTCTCGTCGAGTGCCAAATAGTTTTTTAAGGACATCTGTTGTGTAAAGAGTGGACTTAAATGAACCGGATCAATCGCAAATTCGTAATCGCCCGTATACAGTTCTTTGGCTCGTTCAAGAATCGCTTTTAATAAATAATCACTCGATCGCGTGACGGGATGCAGGTAGACTTGCCAGTACATCTGATAACGCCTCATGATGTAATCTTCAATCGAGTGCATGCCGGACTGCTTGACGACCATCTGATTCGGTGCCGGACGCAGGACACGCAGCATCCGCTCAAGATCGAATTTTCCGTAACTGACACCGGCAAAGTGCGCATCCCGCAACAAGTAATCCATCCGGTCGACATCGAGCTGGGAACTGATCATCGTCACGAGCAATTGGTTCGGGTGGGTTTTATTGATGATCGACGCCACTTCTTCCGCAAATCCTTCGCCGACTTGATCCAAAACCTGCTTGATTTCTGTATCCCCCAAAATGATTCGTTCCGTCCATTCTTCGTGATCGACGCCAAAGACGTTCTCAAAGGCATGCGAAAATGGTCCGTGTCCGACGTCGTGCAAAAGTGCCGCGACGAGCGTCAATTCGCGGTACTGATCGTCCCAATCAGCCCGACCGTTAAAGACGTCAATCAATTGCCGCGTAATCTCATATACGCCGAGTGAATGGTGGAAACGGGTGTGCTCGGCTCCATGGAACGTCAAAAACGATGTTCCGAGTTGTTTGATCCGGCGCAAGCGTTGAAATTCCTTTGTTCCGATCAATTGCCAGATCAATTGGTCACTGACGTAGATGTAACGATGAACGGGATCCTTAAATACCTTTGTTTCTTTTAGTTGCCCCAGTGACTGATACATACACTCTCTCCTTTAATGGTTCGTTCTCTATCGTTCTATTTCGGTCTGAAACGGTTTGTTCCTGTTCCTTCACTTGCTTCTTACAGAAAGTTTACATCGCCTTATGCTATAATGATGTCGCAAATCCAGAAAAAAAGGAACGAGCCTATGGGAATCGAACTCTTAAAACAAGAACATTATCGTATTTTTGATCAAACGTCACTCGGAAACGCCTTTCATGCGACACAATCGTTTGCGATGGACGATACATTATGCGCCTCCGTCGCTACAGAAGGTGCAGCCATCCGTTCGTGGGTCCACCACGAAACCGTTGTCCTCGGAATCCAAGATGCGCGTCTTCCTTATCTCGATCAAGGAATTGACGTTTTGCACGCCCATGGTTTCCAACCAGTCATCCGGAATTCCGGCGGCCTTGCCGTCGTCCTCGATGCCGGCGTCCTCAACGTCTCGCTTGTTCTTCCGGAACGCGGCGGGATTGATATCGACAGCGGATATGAAGCGATGCTTGCTCTTGTCCGCCGTATGTTCGCCGAAGAAACTGATGCGATCGTCGCCGGAGAGGTCGTTGGTTCGTATTGTCCCGGATCGTATGACTTATCGATTGCCGGTAAAAAGTTTGCCGGCATCTCACAACGACGTGTCCGCGGAGGCGTCGCTGTCCAAATTTATCTCTGCGTGAACGGCAGTGGCAGTGCCCGAGCGCAACTTGTCCGTGATTTTTACGCTGCCGCCTTACAAGGAGAAACAACTAAATTCGTGTATCCGACCGTCGTCCCGGAAACAATGGCTTCCCTTGAAGAGTTACTGCAGCTTCCGTTAACGGTCGAATCATGTCTCTTGCGTGTCTATCGCTCCTTGATGGAACTCGGCGCGACACTCACACCGTCCGTCTTGAGCGAAATCGAGAACGAACGCTTCGGTGTAAACCTGGGTCGGATGTTGGATCGAAATGAAAAAGTCCTAGGTGAATAAAGGAGAGAACGAACATGATACGTTTTATTACAGACAGTGGTGCCGATGCACCAAAAGAATTATTGAACGCCTATGACTTTACCGTCATGCCGTTTGGCGTGTTGATTGGAGAAGATACGTTTTTTGACGGGGAATCCATTTCGCCGCTCGAACTCTACGCCAAAATGCGGGAAGGTGCCGCACCTAAAACGTTCCAAGTCGAGGTGTCACGGATGGTCGAGGTCTTTACGGCGCACTTTAAACAAGGTGACCCGTTTATCTATCTGGCGTTTTCCAGCGAACTGTCCGGTACTTACCAAACCGCGACGATGCTTGCAGCAGAACTCGCTGAAACCTATCCCGATGTCCCGTATGCGATCATCGACACGAAAACTGCTTCGACCGGTCAAGGACTGTTCGTCTTAGACGTCGCTGAATATGCAAAGACGCATTCGTTTGAGGAAACGAAGACGTATACGGAACAAAAAATCAGTACCGTCCGACACTTATTTACGGTCGAATCGCTCGAATACTTGATGCGCGGCGGGCGTGTCTCGCGGGCAAGTGCCTTCATCGGCGGTCTGTTGTCGATTCTTCCACTGTTGACGGTCGAAGACGGGAAACTGATTCCAAAAGAAAAGATCCGTGGTCAGAAAAAAGTCATGAACCGGATCGTCGAATGGATGGAAGAAGCACGTCCCGCCATCGACGGCCACCGGATCATCATCGGTCACGGCGACTCGCTCGAACGGGCGGAACAATTAAAACAATTGATTGAAGCCCAGTTCTCTCCAAGCGAAGTCTTGATTACGATTGCCGGAGCGGCCATCGGTTCGCACACCGGACCGGGACTGCTTGTCATCGGCTATGATTTGCCTGTCTGACAGCCGATTAATTTTATCCAAACTAAAAAATCCGAATGATCCCCCTCTTCTTTATCAGGAAAGGTTGGATCATCCGGATTTTTTGTTTTTTAATCTGTTATTTCACTGTTTTATCGTCTCGATGCATACGGTGTCCGCTCTGTTCCCGGTTCAAAAAGCCCGAGCAACAAAAAGCGGAACAATACATAGACAAACAAGAGCAACGTCACCAGTTCAAATAACAAATAGCCGACGTCTTGCAAGGACAGTCCTGTCCGGATTCCGTTCCACAAGTAGGGAAGATCTATCGTCAACAGACCGATTAGACCGGCAGCCAGCGCTTCTGCCCGCGTCAGCGGATGGCGAAGCGAATAGGAAACGCGCTTGACGTTAAAGATGTTCTGGATTCCGTCCTCTGATGTATAGCCTTTATACAGCCCGAACGCCGAAACGATTGCTACGAGGAACAGTAGCGAAAGCGGGGCGACGAGATTTACAACGACTAGCAGGAACAGCATCGTCAAGACAACGTTCGGTTTCATTCAGACTTCGTTCCCAAAGCGACCGGTTCCCCTTGGTTCAAGTTGACCGTCAATGGTTTCGTCGTGCCTTTGCCCGAGAAGTTTTCGATCAAGTCTTTCACATCGATGCCGGATGATGCTTTAAGTGTTTCCTGCAACGATGCCATCAAGTCAGTGGCGTATCCAGTCACCCGATTTGCTCCGCCACCTTCCCCGCTTCCTGTATCGACGACCGTGATCTTGTCGATGTTGCTGAGCGGTGTCGCCACTTGTTTCGCATATTCCGGCATCATCCGGACAACCATATCGAGAATCGCCGCTTGTCCAAATTGTTCGAACGCTTGAGCGATTTTTTCTTTTGCTTCGGCTTCTGCAAGACCTTTCAGACGGATGATATCAGCTTCCGTTTCCCCTTGTGCCCGCTCCGCTTCCGCTTTGGCCAGACCATCGAGACGAATCCGTTCAGCGTCGGCTTTCGCGGACGCTTCAATCCGGTATTTCGTCGCATCGGCTTCCGCGTATTGTTTCGCCCGGTCGGCTTGTGCCGCCTGCTCGATCGAGTACCGGTCGGCGTCCGCCCGTTTTTTGACTTCCGCATCGTATTGTTTCTCGCGGCGGAGAATCTCACGTTCTTCCAGCTCGATTTGCTTCTGACGTTCGATGATTTTGATCTGCATTTGTTGTTCCGTGACTTCCTGCTGGGCGCGCGCATTTTCGAGATCATACGCTTGGTCGGCTTTCGCTTTCGCGATGTCCTGCTCGCGGCGGTAATCGGCCATCTTCAGCTGGTTTTCTTTTTCCGCTTCCGCAATTTCCGTCGCCCGTTCGAGTTCTGCCTTTTTGGCGTCTTTTGAGGCTTCCGCCCGTTTGATCCGTGTTTCTTTTTCCGCATCGGCCGTCGCGATGTCTGCATCACGGCGAACCTGGGCAATCCGCGGTTTCCCGAGTGACTCCAAATAACCGTTTTTATCCCGGACATCTTTGATCGTAAACGATACGATGACCAGTCCCATCTTCGCCAAATCCTGAGACGCGACACGTTGGACTTCTTGCGAGAATTTATCGCGGTTCTTATAGATTTCTTCGACCGTCATCGAACCGAGGATCGAACGCAAGTGACCTTCAAGGACTTCACGGGCTTCGCCTTCCCGGTCTTCCTTTGATTTACCGAGGAATTGTTCGGCCGCCGTCGCGATTTCAGAAATCGAGCTGCCGATTTTAATGATGGCTGTCCCGTCCGCCATGACCGGAACCCCTTGCTCCGTGTAGACTTCGGGCGTTGTCACTTCTAACTTGCTCGACAGTAAACTGAGTGGTGATGCTTGTTGAAAGACCGGTAAGATGAATGCTCCACCGCCGCGAATGATCTTGACCCGGTTGCCGGATTCATCGGTGTTGACGGTCGGACTATTTCCGAGGTAACTCCCGGATACGATTAAGGCTTCTTCCGGTCCAACTGTCCGGTACTTGGTGACGAATAAGGCAATCAGCGCCAAAATCAGAGCACCGGCAATGATGGCCACGATAATAACAGGATTCATGAAAACATCTCCTCTTTCCACTGGATCGGATAGGTCATGACACGCGCCACGCCTTGTTTAATTTCAATAATGATGACTTTTGTACCTTGTTCTAAAGCAGGACCTTCAAAAAGAACCGCTGATTTGGCAATTCGCCCTGATACATCATCGACGAGAATTTCCCCGTACCCCGCTTCCGGAATCGGGACGATGACGATCGCACTGCGTCCTTCTAATGTCTGTTCTGAAAAACTGATCGATTGCTCCGCCTTTGCCAAGGGAACAAAAATAAATAAGTGCAACAAGGAAGTGACGATCAGACTGATTCCGGCACTGATCAGCAAAATAACGAGTGAACCAATTGCGGTCAGATGCTCCAAAGCAAAGCCGAAAGCTGACGTAACGATCACAAAGGACAAAATCAACGTCGGATGAAAGATTTGATCGATGCCTGGAATCAAATCGGAAAAAACAACGGACAATAAGACGCCGCAAGCAGCGGCTGCCAGTGCGTAAAGATATAGTGTACTAACGTCCATCTTCGGTCACCTCGACGAACGGACTCGATCCGTAGAGTTGGCGGTAAGCTTGAAGATAGGCATACCGGTTTTCTTCATATAACAATCCGGCCAGTTCCCGTTCCCGAGGACTGTCCGCTTCGCGGCGCCGCCTGTCATACTTTTTTTGTGCCGCATAATGCCGTGCCAGCAGACTTTCAAGTGTCCGTTGATCACGAAGTTCAGGTACCGGCCGTGTACCTGACAAGTGTCGTTTTTTCATCCGCCTGCTCCTTTCCTGCGTGCTGAGCTCACTTTTATTTACGGTCCCTTTTTGGAAATAGTTTCAAAATTCATGGAATCCTTTTTGACTTTTTTCTGGAATCTGAATGTATCCGCAACAAAAAAGCCGATTCAAAAGGAATCGGCTTCGTTATCATGATCTTCTTATCCTTTTTTCCGAACAATCAGCAACATGTAGACGAGCAGTGCCAAACAATCGAGCGTCATGATGATCAATCCCATCGGCAAGGCCGAGTCTTCGCCCATCACACCCACAAGTGGAGAGACGAGTGAACCGACAAGCATCGGCAACAAACCGAGCAACGCCGAAGCGCTTCCTGCCGTCGATCCATAATTTTGCATGGCCAAGGTGAAACCAAGCGTCGAAATCATCCCGACACTCGAGACGACAAAGAATAATGGAATCATGACCAGAATCAAGGAACTCGACAAGGTCAAGGCAAGGAAGAGACCGATACCCGCAAGCGCAACGACCGTTAACGCAATCCGCATCATCTTCTCACTGTCGACCCATCCGGCCAGTCGTCCCGCGGTTTGCGCCGCGATGATGATTCCGATTCCATTGATCCCAAACAAAAAGCTGAACTGTTGTGGACTGGCGCCATAAATATTTTGTAAGACAAACGGCGAACCGGAAATATAGGCGAACATCGCTCCCATGACAAACGCTTGGGCGAACGCGTACCCGAGGAACGTCCGGTCCGATAACAACCGTCCGAATGTCTGGAACGTCGTCTTTAAGTTCCCCTCCACCCGATGATGAACCGGGAGTGTTTCCGGTAAACGGAAGGCGACGGCAATCAGCATCAGTGTACTGAGAATGGCAAGAAGGTAAAAGACAACCCGCCAGTCTCCGAACCGCAAGATCTGCCCACCGATGATCGGTGCCAAAATCGGTGCCGTTCCGTTGACGAGCGACAATGCCGCAAAAAATTTCGTCAGTTCGGGTCCTTCAAATAAATCGCGGACAATCGCTCGCGAAATGACGATTCCCGATGCTCCTGCCGCCCCTTGAACAAACCGTAAGGCAATCAAGACTTCAATCGTCGGTGCAAAGGCACAGGCGAGTGAGGCGAGCAAGTAGGCGAACAACGCCATCAATAAAGGGCGTTTCCGCCCGCGTACGTCACTGAGCGGTCCAACGATAATCTGCCCGAGTGCCATCCCGAGCATACAGGCCGTTAAGCTCAGTTGAATCGACGAGGCACTGGCGCCAAACGAGCGTGACATGTCGGGAAACGCCGGTAAATACATGTCAATCGACAGCGGACCCAGTGCCGCGAGTGATCCTAAAATTAAAATGAGCGTCAATCGTTTCGTTTGAATCGGTGAGGCGTTTGTCATCGTCTTCCTCCTTTTAAGATGTCACGTAATCCAAGTCATGTAAGACATAGGCAAGGAAAAAGACAACCGATGGATTTTCATAGGCCGTTTGGACTTTCTTTAATTGTGCCCGGTAACCCGTCTCGTATTCGACGCCGTTCAGTTTCCGCTCCATGTTCATCTTAATCAACGCATCGAGTTTATCGACGACATCGACCATCTGTCCTTCATACGTTTCATCTTTGGCTTCGACGACAAACCGGTGAAACTCACGCTGCATCGATGCCGGAAGCAGATGAATCAACGCTTCCCCTTCCGTCCGCTCGTACGCTTCAAAAGCCGCTGCCGTGACGGGCGTGGCATGTTTGACGGGACCAAGGACATCGCCTGTTGTTCCTTCGACCAAATCATGACAAAGCAGACGCGATACGACTTCCGCCGTATCGATTTCCACGCCGTACTTCTTCGATTCAATCAAACCGTTGAATAATCCAAGCGACGCAGCACGAAACGCATGCGTCGCATCGTTATCATCAATCGTATTAAAACGGCCTTTCCAGCGCCGGATCGTATCCATCATCAGGATGTTGTCGATGAAGCGCGACATGGCATCTTCCGCAAAAACGGAATGGGTCAACGTCCGAATCGCATGTAAAGGATGATCTAAAAGCACCGTCTTCAATTCCGCCGTTTTGGCTTTAAAAAACGTCGAACCGGTCATGTCGGCTTCCCGTTTCGCAAACAACATCGCATCAAACGTATCTACCGCTTCGACCATCTGCCCTTCCGGCGAATCATCTTCCGCAAAGACAAGATAGTTCGTAAAATCCGGTTGCAACGATTTAGACAGCAAGGCGACGAGTTTTTCACTCGCTTGTTGTTCCATCGCCTGAATATGCGCATGCAGCGTCGGTTCTTTTTTCGTCCGGTGTTTGATGGGTCCCGTGATGACTTCGTTCATGTCGTGAAACAAAGCTTTTCCGAGTAACGACAGACGATCCAACTTGACGCCGGTCGCCTCCTCTTCGATATAACTCGCCATCAAGCTGAATAACGCGACCCGAAAGCTGTGACTCGCCGCGTTATCCGGAAAACGCGGAGCGTACTCATCCCAGCGCGGAACATTTTGCATCCGTGTCAACATCCGAATGAAATTACCGTTTTGCATCGTCATCTCTCCTCATTCAAAAACGGACAGGGGAATGATGACCCTGCCCGCTCTTCTTTATTATTTTTCTGTTTTCGTACCGCTTCTAAACCAACCTAACACCAAAATCAGTGCGAGGACAACCCAGAAAATCGATTGCCAGAGTGTACTCTCTGGAAATTCATGCGGCAATACGTCAATCGATGGATGAGCCAGTGTCATGACGACTAACTTCACGCCAACCCAGGCGACGAGCCAAAAGGCAGCTTCTTCAATACCCGGTCGTTTCTGTAACAAGACGACGAACCAGCTGGCGAAGTAACGCATGATGACCAGTCCGATGATTCCACTGAAGAAGACGACCCAGAATTGTCCGGTGTTCAAGCCACCAATCGTTCCGCCAATCATCGGTAACGTCGTCGCCATCGCAACTGCTGCCAGCGTCGAATCGACGGCAAAGGCTAAATCCGAAAACTCGACTTTGACGACCGTCCACCAAAAATTAGGGGACGCTTTTTGTGACGCCATTGCGTCCGGCACTTGATGTTTATTCGAGCGTGCCTCCACAATCCCTTTGAAGGCGACATAAAACAGATAAATCGCTCCAAGTGCCTGCAGTTCCCAAACCGTCGCCAAGTAAGACGCGAAGAAAATCGCGACGAAGCGTAAGACAAGGGCTCCGATCAATCCATAAAACAACGCTTTTTTCCGTTGCTCATCCGGTAACGGACGAACGAGGACAGCCATGACCATCGCGTTATCCGCAGATAACAGCCCTTGCAAGATGATCAAGACGAGTCCAACGGTCGCATACTGCGTAATTAATCCAATATCCATAAAAACGAATCCCCTTTTTGTTCAGTAAGTTTATTATAAGGCCGCTTACCTAAAAGAAAAAGACTGAAGGCTTGAATCCGATTGTTCTTTTTACCCGATCTTCCTAATTTTCAGACAAAAAAAGACTCTCCATGAAGGAGAGCCTAATCGGTGTTATAGATTTTTTTCGACTTTCTTTTCTGCATCCGGATTAGATTTCGTTTTTGGAGATGAGAACCAACCCCAAAGTGCGAGACCCACCATGACTGTCCAGAAGAAGATTTGCCACGGTGTACTGTGCGCGAATCCTTCCGGAAGTTTTAACACTTCGAAAATTGTACCTTCGATTGAAGCATGGTATTTCGGGTGTTCAAGCGCAAGAACCGCAAGTTTTACCCCGACCCAGGCAACGATGGCAAAGGCTGCCGTTTCAAGACCCGGACGCTCTGCTAGTAACTTGACAAAAACGCGGGCTGCGAAACGCATCAAGACGACACCCATCAGTCCACCCGTCAAGATGACGACGAAATGACCGGTATTCAATCCACCGATTTCACCGGTTCCCCAGTTCGGGAGAGCAACGGCAAGTGCGACGGCTGCCAAAATCGAATCGACCGCAAACGCGAGGTCAGCGAATTCAATCTTAGCGACGGTTTTCCAAAACTCGGCTTTAGAAACCGGTTCGTCTGATTTCGGTTCTGCATCGAGTTCGTTTTCCGCTCCATGATTCTCCCCAATCCGCCGGGCTTTAACGGCTTTGTAAATATGCCGCAGTCCCATGATCAGGAGGTAAGCAGCACCAAGTGCTTGGATCTGCCAAATATCGACGAGGAATGAAATTGCGAATAATGCCGCAAATCGAAGCACAAATGCTCCTGCCAATCCGTAAAATAAAGCTTTTTTCTGTTGCTCGCCCGGCAAATGTTTAACCATTACCGCTAACACGAGCGCGTTGTCTGCCGAAAGGAGTCCTTCTAATGCGATTAAGACAAGGACAACCCAGGCATACTGAAGTACTAACTGCCAATCCATCTACTTCATTCCTTCCTGATTTCAATTCAAACGGAGATATGCTTTCTAATGACACGACTTTTACACGTTCACATGAACATATAGTATACGATAATATACCCGATTGCAAGAAAGTTATGCTTGTGAATAAGCAAACTGTTTCTTCCGAGTCTTGTCAGTTTTGTTTTTATAGAAGTTCATGATAAAATTCATAGCAACAATATGTCGCGAAGCACATTCACGGAATCATCAGACTTGCTCGTCTCTAGCATTCCTGTCATGTTATTACTACTTGCACTACTACAAAAGGACAAAGGGGCCGATCTGAATGTCTACCTACCCGATTACACTGCCAACCAAAGAAGAGCGTCACAAGCTTTTTGGTTCTGTTCCCCCTATTAAAGGAACAAAACCGACTGAAAAAGATAAAATGATCGATCTGCAAAATACACCAAAGAATTTCTTATTCGCGCTTGATGCAGTAGGGATCTCAAACGTCAAACATCCGGTTGTCATTCAAGATGGCGAGACGACACAAGCAACCATCGCGACGTTTGAACTGTCGACTTCGCTCGTACAAGACCGTAAAGGAATCAATATGAGTCGTTTGACAGAACAACTCGACCAGTACCATAACGAAGGCTGGGTCGTCACAAATGAGTCACTCATTCAATTCGCTCGTGATCTTGCTGAGCGCATGGAGCAAACAGAAGGACAATTAACAATCCGTTACCCGTGGTTCTTCACACGTAAAGCGCCGGCAACGGGGCTCAGTGGTTTGATGAATGCTGAAGTCTGGCAGACCGTCAGCGTGAACACGGAAACAAACGAAGCGACATTATCCGTTGGATTGACAATCAATGTCACGACACTCTGCCCGTGTTCAAAAGAAATCAGTGAATACAGTGCCCATAACCAACGCGGTTACGTCACGATGGAAGCTTCTTTACGCGACGAAGCGGATGACTTCAACTGGAAACAAGAACTCCTCGACGCCGCAGAATCAAATGCTTCAGCACCACTTCACCCGGTCCTCAAACGTCCGGATGAAAAACGCGTCACAGAAATGGCGTACGAAAACCCACGTTTCGTCGAAGACATGGTGCGTTTAATCGCTGCCGACCTTTACGAGATGGATCCAATTGCTTCATTCTTCGTCGAATGCCGCAATGAGGAAACGATTCACCAACATGATGCGATTGCTCGCATTACGTTTGATAAAGACGCTCAATAATACGGCAATGGAACTCCAAACGATCTTCGGGTCGGCTGGAGTTTTTTTTCGTTGTTCTCCTTTTCGGTAACGTTTACACTTAGGACGAATGGAGGGATGTCATGTTTGAACTCATACCCTTTTTACTGGAACGACTCGGAATCATGATCATTTTAGCGTTTATTCTCGCCCAGTGGGGACCAACACGTCGTGTGCTGAAACAACCGGAAGCCGGTTGGCAATTCGGCTTACTGATTTTATTTTTCGCTACATACGGCATACTCAGCAACTACACCGGTGTCAAAGTCGATTTGGCCAAGTTTTTACCGCATACCTGGCTTGATGAAGTAAACGGAACGTCTGCCATCGCAAATACACGGACGATGATTGTCGTCATCAGCGGCTTGCTTGCCGGTCCCGTCGGCGGCACGATTACGGGACTGCTCGTCGGAATCCACCGGTATACACTCGGTGGTTTCACCGCCTTCGCCTGTGCCCTCGCGACCGTAATCGCGGGTGGTGTCAGCGGGTGCTTACGCGCTTATTGGCGTGATCGCTTGGGGAGCCGTGCGCTGCTCCCGATTTGTTTAACCGGATTTTTAATGATCTTTGAAATGTCACTGATTCTTTTGTTGTCTAATCCCTTTCCGGTTGCGATCGAACTCGTCCAGTTCATCTTCATCCCGATGACGATTGTCAATGTGCTTGGTGTCTGGCTGTTCCTGTCGATCATTCGATTGGCGGCGCGGGAGGAAGAACATGTCCGGGCACGGGAAGCGGAGCGCTCGCTGCATATCGCCGACTTGACGTTACCGTACTTAACACGCGGCTTGAATATCCAAACGGCCGAAGCCGTCGCGGACATCCTGTTGCAACAAACGCGTGCCGACGCGGTCTCCTTGACCGATCAATCCGTCATTCTGGCGCATCTTGGCGTCGGCAGCGACCATCATCAAGCGGGTGGTCAATGGACGACACGTCCAACCGAACATGTCTTGATGGACGGACAACTCCGGCTTGTCACTGACCGCGATGACATCGGCTGTCCGAAATCAGATTGTCCGCTTCAAGCCGGGATCATTGCTCCGTTGACAATCGGCGGAACAACCGTCGGAACACTGAAAGTCTATTATCCGCACCCTGATGTACTGGACGCGGTCGAAGTCGAACTGATTGAAGGGTTAGCGAAATTATTTTCGACGCAACTCGCACTCGGTAATGCGGAGCGACAGGCAGGGTTGCTGAAGGATGCGGAAATCCGCGCCCTTGAAGCACAAATCCACCCACACTTCTTGTTTAATGCCATCAATACAATTTATGCTTCCTGCCGGACGGATGTCGAACAGGCACGGAGCTTGTTACTGGAACTGTCGACCTTCTTCCGCAGTAATCTGCAGGGCGCCCGGTCGACGAAAATTCCGTTGCAAAAGGAACTGGAACATATCGAAGCTTATATCTCGCTTGAAGCTGCCCGGTTCCCCAGCCGCCCGTTCGTTGATATTGATTTAGAGGAAGGCACGGAACAACTACTCGTTCCCCCCTTTGTTCTCCAACCGTTAATCGAAAATGCCTTCCAGCATGCGTTCCGTCCCGGGCAGACCGGATACGTCGGCGTCACGGTCTGGTTGACCGCGGATCAATTGGTGTTGGAAGTCGTCGATAATGGACAGGGGATTGAAGAGGAGCGGCTCGCACGCCTCGGCCGGGAAGTCATTGAATCCAGTGGTACCGGAACCGCTCTTTTCAATACAGCGGAACGAATTAAAAGCCTGTATGCCGAAAATGGTTCTTTCCGATTGACCAGTCAACCTGGAGAAGGTACAAGCATTACCATCCATCTGCCGATTGAAACGGGAAAGGAGGCGCCGCATGCGCACAATCTTAATTGAAGATGAACCGCTCGCCCGCGACGAACTGCGTTATCATGTCGTCCGAGCTGGACTCGAAGTCATCGCCGAGACCGGACACGTCGGTGAAGCCGAGCAATTCGTTCGGACATTACAGCCGGATCTCGTTTTTTTAGATGTCGAACTGACTGACGGAAGTGGTCTGGACGTCGCGAAACGATTACAATCGATGCCGCATCCGCCTGCGATTTTATTCGTTACGGCTTATGATGCCCACGCACTCGAAGCCTTCGAACTGAATGCGTATGATTACATCTTAAAACCGTATGATCCGTCACGGATTGTCCGGGCCATTGAAAAAATTATGCGGAAACCGGTGCTTAAAACACCGCGGATTGAACGATTGGCCGTCGAATCCGGGGATCAGTTAAAACTGCTCTCCCCGCGAGAGGTCGATTACATCGTAGCGGAAAACGGTAAAACGAAAATTGTGACCCGTTCCGAATCCTATCCTTCGAACGATACGTTACAGGAACTGGAGCGAAAATTATCTGATCACCGTTTCCTTCGGGTCCACCGTTCCTACCTCGTCAATCTGGCTGCTATCGAAGCAATCGAACCTTGGTTCAACGGTGCCTATACGATTAAAATCCAACAAATTGATGTTCCGGTCAGTCGGACGTATGTCAAAATCTTAAAGGAAGCACTCGGGATCTGAGTGCTTCCTTTTTTTCCGTTCATCGCCCCTTTCCAACGTGTCATCCTTCAAAAACAACCACTTGTCCTCAAAACAAAAGAAAGCGTTTTCATTTAGCATACACTTTCCTTATACCAATTTACGAGGAGGTCTAACGAATGAGTGCTACCCCGATTGTTATTGCCGTCATTTGTATTTTATTAATCGTCTATCGTCTTTACGGCACGTTCATGGCCGTTAAGGTCCTAAAAATCAAAGAGGACCGGGAAACGCCGGCCCATAAATTTGCGGATGGAAAAGATTATGTACCGACGAATAAATGGGTATCGTTTGGTCACCATTTCGCAGCGATTGCAGCGGCCGGTCCGCTCGTCGGTCCTGTCCTCGCTGCTCAGTTCGGCTACTTACCTGGTTTGCTTTGGCTCTTGATTGGAGCCGTCATCGGTGGTGCCGTTCACGATATGGTCGTCCTGTTCGCTTCGATGCGTCAAGACGGTCAATCGTTATCGGAAGTCGCTAAAAAAGAACTGGGACCGGTCGCCGGTTTTTGCGCTGGCCTTGCGATGCTCTTCATCATCACGATTACAATGGCCGGACTATCCATGGTGGTCCTGCATGCCCTTGAGCATAACCCATGGGGAACGTTCGCTGTCTTCTCCACTATTCCGATTGCAATGGGTGTCGGAATCTACTTACGTAAAGGCGGGAATCTCGTTTTCGCATCAATCGTTGGCTTTTTACTGATTCTTGCGGCAATCGGTTTTGGTCCGCAACTGACAGATACGTTCATCGGCAATTGGTTTGATTTATCTTCCCGCCAACTGGCAATCGCTTTACCGATCTATGCTTTCTTTGCTGCTGCTTTGCCGGTTTGGCTGTTGCTCGCTCCACGGGATTACTTATCGAGTTTCATGAAGATCGGGGTTTTCCTTGCTTTGATCATCGGGGTCTTTATCATCAACCCGGATATCCGCTTCCCGGCTTTCACGAAATTCGTGGATGGTGGTGGTCCAATCATCGCCGGTCCCGTCTGGCCGTTCATCTCGATCACGATCGCGTGTGGTGCGATTTCAGGATTCCATGCCTTTGTCGGTTCCGGTACGACACCTAAGATGATCAATCGTTGGAGCGATATCAAACCGGTTGCCTTTGGCGCCATGCTCGTCGAGTGTCTTGTCGCCGTCATGGCGTTGATTGCCGCGACGTCGCTCGAAGTCGGTGATTACTTCGCCATCAACTCGACACCTGAAGTGTTCGCGACACTTGGTATGAGTACGGTCTACCTTGATGAATTGTCGCGGGAAATCGGCCTTGATCTTGCCGGACGGACCGGTGGCGCTGTTTCACTCGCCGTCGGGATGACGTTCATCTTCCGAGCGATTCCATGGTTCCGGGAAATTGCCGGCTTCTTCTTCCAATTCGTGATTCTGTTCGAAGCCGTCTTCATCTTAACGGCGATTGATGCCGGAACACGGGTTGCCCGTTACTTGATTCAAGACTTCTTCGGTGAATTCTACAAACCGTTGAAACGGGTGGACTGGATTCCCGGTGCGATTTTTGCAAGCGCCCTTGGAACGTTCTTCTGGGGGTATCTGCTGTTTTCCGGAGATATCGGTTCGATTTGGGCATTGTTCGGTGTCTCGAATCAATTGATGGCTTCGATCGGCTTAATCATCGGAACGACGATTATCCTGAAGATTGCCGACAAAAAGGTGTATGCCTTAACGACATTCATTCCGCTCGTCTACTTGCTCGTGACGGTGACGTTCGCCGACATCTGGATGGTGGCAAACGTCTATGCCAATCCGGCATCTGCCGGCTTCAGCATCCTCAATACGGTTCTTTCCGTCACGATGGGGATACTCGCGATTGTCATCACAATCTCTGCTGTCCGGAAATGGATTGAGTTGCTCCATTCACCGCGTTGGGAAAAAGTTAAAAAATCGGCGTAATCATAAAACCGCTTGGATCATCACGTTTAAAGGTGATGGTTCCAAACGGTTTTTGTTGTTTTTCTGAGTTCATTCAACTACTTTCGAACCAACAATTCAGTCGCCCGGACTGTTCCCCAAGGCGAAACATCGGCTTTGACTTCCAGTTTTTTTGCATCCTCATATCCTTTACCGGTGCCTTGTTCGACATAGTACTGGGTCAGCTGGGGAATCGTCACGTACTGATCGTAATAATCTCCCGTAACAGACCCGAAAAAGCGTTCATTCGAGATGCGGTCGATCTTGGCATAACCATCAGAATCCTCAGTAAATGTAACGTAGACCACTCCTTTTTTGACGGAATCCGCCGGCTTCAAGTCAGGATACTGCAACATGACATATTCGCCGTAAACCGGGCTGAACGGGTCATACGGTTCTGCCCGAAAACGATAGCTGTCACCGAACCAGGAAATGGAATAAAAACTGAGGATCACACCGAGGACAACAATGATTTGCAGAACTGGAAACAGATATCGCTTCATGACGGAATCCCTCCTTCACGACGTTTTCGAATCCACCACAAGACACCGGCAATCAAGAAGACGAGCAGTGCACCGACAAGGAAGAATAACGACATATCTAGGCGATCCCAGGCATAGATGAAATAGATTGTCAGTTGAACCGCAATGAAATAGATGAATGGAATCGTAAGGCGACGACCTTGGCGCTCTTGCTCAATCAAATAGACAAAGGCAATGATCTCGACGAGCGCAGCAATCAAGATGGCTTGTTCGTCAAACCAAAGGAATCCGAACAAACAGAGCGGCAAAATCCAAAGAAGCGGGCGAAATTTGTGATACATCAAATAACCGATCGCAAGACCAAAAACAGCCAATGCGACTGCTTCTCCTAAAGGAATGACAGAATCTGTTATTTCCGCACGAACTGTTAAATAAATCAGGGAATTGATGGCGCCGACAATCAAATAAAGACGGTATAAAAAGTGACGGTCCTGATCCTGTTTGACGACGAGCAACAGCGGTACAAGGGCGAATAGAGTCCAAATCGGCCACAAAACACCGTCGTAAGAAATCAAGGCAAATAATTCAAGTCCTGCTAGATAGAGGAACAGCCAACTGAGAATGAGTGACGGGAAAGACTGACTGAAATAGAACCATGCCAGCGAAACCATCACGACGAAAACAATCGATGTCCAGTCGAGAAACGTGGCGTGCTCACTTCCGAATCCGCCCACTCCGGTAAAGATATTCAACCCTGAGAGGAAGGCGAGAATAGCATAGGCCGGATGGCGCCACGTAAAGAAGTGGGCAAGTGCAGCGAGAAAGACTGCCCAACCGATGAAGGAACCTTGCATGGACATATGGAAGCTTTGAACGGTGACGATGAGCGCTCCGGCAAAGGCGATGATTCCAAGAATCCGAAAAGCGACGGGATTCCAAATCGTGCGTCGTTCTGATACATCAGCCAAGACATAGCAACCGACCATGATGACTAAGACTAAGCCTATTTTAATGAGGACCGGAATCGCCTGCCAGTTGGCAGCCAAAAAGCTGAGTAAGGCCAGTCCAACAAATGTCAGACCGACAATCAACAATAACGGAACGCGTTTCTTTTTTTGACGGTGGCCCTCATAGTCTTTGATTCGCTCAACCGTCTCTGCATCAATCAAACCCGCTTGTTGCCACTCTGTTAACTTCGTCTGTCGTGCCATCATCAACACCTCCTGATGAGGAATACTGGTCTATGTTTATATTTTCCCGATTACCTTCCGATTCAAGCAAAAATCGATGAAATCACAGTCCGGTTTCATAGCACTTCAGACACAAAAACGACCGTCACGCAGCGTGACGGTCGTTAATGAATCAGACTTTAAAACGTGAAACCAGAACGTGTAACTCTTCTGCCATATCCGATAAAGTCTTGGCCGATTGCGAGATATCTTCCATTGAAACAAGTTGTTCTTCCGTTGTCGCTGCGACACGCTCTGATGCAGCAGAATTTTCATCTGCAATATGAGCGATTTCTGTTGCTGACGCTGAAACCTCTTGTACGTTGGCCGCGATTTCTTCAACTGTCGCTGTGACATCCTCGATTCGCGGTGTCATTTCTTGTGTCCGCAACATAATTTGTTTAAATCGGACAGCCGAGTCCTCCGTTGTTTCGAGTCCCGCCTTCGTATGATGTGATACTTCTTTCATCAAAGTGACGGAACGTTCCGTTTCCTGTTTGATATTTTGAATCAAATGCGAGATTTGTTTCGTCGATTCCTGCGATTGTTCAGCAAGCTTACGCACCTCACTGGCAACGACCGCAAATCCTTTTCCGTTTTCACCTGCTCGCGCCGCTTCGATCGCTGCATTTAACGCGAGTAAATTCGTCTGTGTGGCAATGCCATTGATGACATCAACAATCTTCCCAATTTCATTTGAACGATGCGCAAGAGACTGGATCACTCCACCAAAATTCTCGACTGATGCATCGATTGCTTTCATCTGCTCAACATTTTTAGTAACAGCTGCGGTGCCGTCTTCTGCCTCTGAAGCAGTCGCACGAGAGAGTTCCGAGACATTCGTTGAGCTCTCGGCAATCCGCATGACACCTGACGTGATGGCTTGAAGCGATACGGCATTGCCATCCAATTGACGTTTCGATTGACCGGCGCCTGCTGCCATCTCTTGAATCGAACCGGCAATTTGTTCAGATGCTGCCGTTGTTTGTGCAGCATTTGCCATTAATTCTTCTGAAGAGGCGGCGACTTGCCCGATTGATTGATCGAGATTTGAGATGATACCGCGTAATGACAGAATCATGGTGTTAAAGCTTTCAGCCACTTTCCCAATTTCATCATTTGACTCGACAACAACCTCTTCCGTCAAATCACCTTCTTGAATCCGTTCAGCACTCTTTGTCAAACGGCTCAACGGACTGATGATGGAACGTAAAATGAAGAACAAGAGAATCGCTGCCAACACGCATGTTGCGGCAATGACACCGAGTGTTGTCCACAAAATACTTGCCGTCTCATCCGTAATTTCATGATCGTACAATGTCCCGGCGACTTTCCAACCGGTCAAGCTATTGGTCATAAAGTCCATTTGTTTATTTTCATCCTCAAACATATAAGAGAAACGTCCTTCTTTTCCTGAGAAAAGTGGTTTCACCCAGTTTCCTGAAGCGGTTTCACCTGCTTTCAGCGTCGGATGGGTTACGAAATTTTTATTCCGGTCTAAAATTGTCACATATCCTTCTTTTCCGATTTTGATCTTTTTCGCAATCTCCGCGATCCGGTCGACATCGACGTCAACTGCGACGACACCTCGTCCGTTTCCGCCCGTCTGCGATAACGTCACCATCATTTTGCCTGATGCTGCATCCACATACGGGTCTGTGATGACTACTTTTCCACCTGCGTCTTCTGCTGCCTGGTACCACGGACGTTCCCGTGGATCATAGTCTTCCGGCATCGACTGCTCCGGATAAATCGTCATTTCTCCCTTCGCTGTCGCATAATAAATGTTTGCGGCTTGTGGATGGGTATCTAAGTATTCAGTCATTTTTTCTTTTAAGTCGAGGTTCTGTTTCCCTGATTGATAAAGTGTTCCGTCAATCCGGTCCGCAAAAAAGGCGACATCGCGTCGCATCGGATCGACGATATTCATGACTTCATCATTCATCCGGTCGACACCCGCGTGAGCGGACTTCAAGATTTCATTTGTAATTTTTTGTTTTGATTGGTTGTAAGAAACAAAGCCAATCAATAGAGAAGGAATCAATAATAAGAGCATAGAAGTGATAATCAATTTCTGTTTGATGCTTAACGTGCGTTTTTTCTTTTCTTTCATAGCGATCTCCTGTTCCCGAGTACGTACTCGTTGTTCTATCCTTTATATCGGCTAAAATGTAGGTTTTTTCACAGGAAATAAAAAGAGAAGAAAATTCCTTTTTTAGAAGGCGCTTTCTTCAGTGGACTTATCAATCGTACGTTTATTTTAAATTATTCAATGTAAGTTAAACATTTGAATAGGCGTTGAATTGCCCTCTCTCAATCAAACATGAGGAAATCATATGAAAAGACATGACGTGCCTGATTGGATTCCAGTATCTCGGACAATCCTTTTATTTTACTTTCTTCGGTCTTCTTACCGCTCGATAAAGCATATGTTTCAATCAAATATTTATCCTTACTTTTTTGATCATACTGCAGCGTGTATAAAAAGTTACCATCAAAAAAGTTCTCTTTATGGTGTCGCTTTCCTTTCGGGTTAGCTTCTTCTAATTGGAAACTTGTTTTGATGTCAGTCGTTTTCGTATTAAACGTCATGACGCTTCCACGTCCATCAATGTAATACACTATCCCTTTGTACAGATGGGAGGAATGTTTTATGTTGTACGGAATCAAGGCTGTCAGGTCTTCTTCCTTTTGATAGGCGTACATCAAAAATGTTTTTTGCTCAAACGAGTTCTTGTCGATGCGTTGCATGACCAGTTTGCTTTTCTCTTCATGATCCAACTCAGTAACTTTTAAAATGACATAATAGTAGTCTGCATCGCTCATAATAGACGAGAATGCTTCTATTTCATTTTTACCTTCAACTTCAAGCTTTGTCTTAGTGTTCAGCTTCATTTTTCCCGAAGGAAACGTCACTTCTTGAATCATCATCGGTGAATTTTCTTCTTGAATGTTTTTGGTGGACAACAACAGCAGGCGGTCCTGCTCAATCCCTGTTGCGTTGATATAAAACGGGATACTTTTTTCTTTAAATCCAGCCTTATCACCAAAATTTATGGTATAGCTGTACTTGTCATCCTCATTGAAACCCGTGTTGAACAGAGAGAAAAATAACTTGTCTTTTCGAATGTAGCCTGCCTGTTCTCCCATGTATTGTGACTTTTTTAAATTAAATTCCTTGTAGGAAGAACCGATTAACCTCATTTTTTCTGAATCGACAAGCAAAAGATCCTTTTGTGGAGAAACCGCTAAATTATTTAGTTCCAATCCTTTAGAAGTAAATGATTTCGCCTGATTGTTACGGTCTATAAAGACTGTTAATCCGAGGCCATCCCCTCCTACATCTTGATCCGATGTCGTCGAAAAATATAAAGCAGCTTTTTGTTTTTTCATAAAGTCCGGGTTTTCAATACTGTCTTGAGAAATGCTGTACGGTACAGGTTTCAGATACTCGTATACGTAATACAGGATACCTCCGCCAATTACTGTGAGTATGGATATAAGTACAAGATACAATGTTTTCCTCATTAGATTCTCCTTATTTTTAAAATTGAGATTTTCATATATCATCTGCTGATTAAGCTTATATGTATCTTATTCAATTACCCTATTTTTGGATATTATTTACTTTTATATTACGTTATTATAATTGAAATTTCATTGAAAATATGTTTTTAGAATAAATTAAAATCCATTTTTTCTAAAAATAATGCGAAAAGCCTTTATCTTTCGGCAACAACACACACCAAAAATAAAGGCCTTTTGAATAAATTTCACTTTTACTTCATTGCAATCAAAGCTTTTACGCTTCTTGATCACCTTGCCAGTTCATCATGCCGCCTTCGACATTGACGACGTCATACCCATACTGTTCAAGGAATCGTCCGACATTCTCGCTTCGTCCACCCGCTTTACAAATCAGGTAATATGTTTCACCTTCCTGCAGCTCTGTATATCGTTCTCCCATCTCAGACATCGGCAGAAAGCGGACATTCGGAATATGACCAGCATCGTATTCGTCTTGTTCCCGGACATCCACAACGTGTAAAGCCTCACCAGCTTCAAGCTTTTCTTGTAACTCATCGACATGGATCGTTTTCATAGTAGTTCCTCCTCTAATTTCATCTTCATTCAGTGTAGCAAAACTGACGCTGAAACAGAACAAAAGAGACCAGCCGCGGCTGATCTCTCCTTTTATTATTCCCCAGACGCTTGATCGAGTGGTTGACGCTTTTGTTTATGCATTCCCCGTGCATAATAGACGGCAATCAAAATCACGTACCAGAGTGGTCCAACGATAAGTGCGATCCGCGTACCCGCATCAAACGCCATCAAGACGATGACACCTGCGAGAGCGGCCAATGCAATATAATTCGCAATCGGGAAAAACGGAACAGCGAATTCAGCCGTACCATGCACTTTTCGTGCCCGCATTTGAGCAATCAAGATCATCGCCCATGTCCAGACGGCTCCGAATGTCGCGATACTCGTGACGATCGCAAACACATCTTCCGGCAAGAAGTAGTTCAAGGCCACGCCGACTAACAACGCGACGCCCGAAAGAATCGTCGCCAGTGCCGGTACACCATTTTTCGAAATTTTTGCGAAGCGTTTCGGCGCTTCCTGGTTTTGCGACAAGTTCATCATCATCCGGGCCGTCGAGAAAATCCCGGAGTTACATGACGATAGTGCTGCCGTTAAAACGACAAAGTTGATGATACCGGCCGCTGCCGGAATACCAAGTGATTCAAACAATAATACAAACGGACTACTGTTATTCTGACCGACTTGATTCCATGGATAAATCGACAGAATGACGAACAATGCTCCGATATAGAACACGAGAATCCGCAAGAAGACGTTGTTGACCGCCTTACGAATCGTTTTCTTCGGATTTTTTGCTTCCCCTGCTGTGACCCCAATCACTTCAATTCCTAAGAACGCAAACATGACCATTTGCATCGCAAGCAAGACACCACCAAAGCCGTTTGGTAAGAATCCACCATTCGACCAGAGGTTTGAAATCCCGACCGGTGTACCGTCGTTCCCGAAGCCGATGATAATAGTTAGCATACCAAGAATGATCATTGCGACGATGGCGACGATTTTAATCAACGCAAACCAAAATTCAAATTCCCCATAAAATTTAACGGCAATGAAATTGATGCTCGTCATTAAGATGAGCGCACCAAGTGCCCACATCCAGGTCGGCGAGTTCGGGAACCATTCTTGCATATAAATCCCGACTGCCGTAATTTCCGCCATACATGTAAAAATCCAGAGCAACCAATAATTCCATCCTGTCAGGAATCCGGCTAACGGACTGACATATTTCCGGGCGTACTCGGCAAAACTGCCGGATACCGGTTCCCGGACTGCAAGCTCCCCAAGTGCTCGCATGATGATGAAGATAATAAGACCACCGATTAAGTAGCCGATCAGTATTCCCGGACCTGCCAATTGAATCGCCTTGGCCGATCCCAAGAACAACCCGACACCAATTGCCGCCCCCAGCGACATCAATGTAATGTGACGTTCTTCCAATCCCCGATTCAGTTCTGTCTGTTGTTTCATCTGTACGACGTCCTTCCCGTCTCTGTTTGTTTCCTAGCAGTTCCCCTAACCGCTACGTTGTCAGTATAATGAAATTGTGTCCGTTTTGTAAACGTTTTCACGTGATATTTTTGTTCAAACACAGATACTCGAAATATTCTGATTTATGTAACGTAACATGAAAGGAGCAACCGTCTATACGAAATAGTATAGCGGACTGCTCCCCTCTTAGAAGTTACAAATCTTATTCAACTTTGGCGAGACGCGATTTTTCCGTATACGTCTTTTTGTTCGTCAGACGGAATAGCCCGTTTAATAACAATGCTGTTAACGATCCGGCGACAATCGGGCTGTCGGTTAAAACCCGTACCTGTTCCGGTAATGACGCGACAATGGCAGGATTCATGCTGATGCCGAGCCCAACGCCAAGCGCTAAGGCAACGGTGATTACATGATCATTTTTAGAAAAATCAACGCGGGATAAAATCCGAATGCCGCTCGCCGCGACCGTTCCGAACATGACGAGCATCGCTCCGCCAAGAACCGGTTTCGGAATCAATGTCGTGAACGTCGCAACTTTTGGTAAGAAGCCAAGCACAATTAAAAACAGACCGGCAAAGACGATGACTTTTCGTGTTTTGACACCCGTCAATTGAACGAGACCAACGTTTTGACTGTACGTCGTATACGGGAAACTATTGAAAATCCCACCGATGATCGTCGCTGCCCCTTCCGCGCGGTAACCCCGTGCCAAATCTTTATCCGTCAACTTCTTATCGGTAATTTCCCCAAGCGTCAAGAAAACACCCGTCGACTCGACCATTGAAACAAGCCCGACCAACGTCATCGTCAAGATAGCCGTCACATTGAACGTCGGTACACCAAAGTAAAACGGTGTCACCATCTGGAACCATGATGCCTCAGCAACCGGACTAAAATCAATCATGCCCATACCGAATGCAATCAACGTGCTGATCAAGACGGCAATCAAAACAGCAGCCGCTTTCGAAAAAACTGTTCCATAACGGTTGAAGATCAAAATCAGGACAATCGTTAACGCGGCGAGTCCTAAATAACGTATGTCCCCAAAGTCTTTTGCTCCTTGTCCACCACCAATATCATTGATCGCAGCTGGAATCAACGAGATCCCGATAATCGTGACGACTGATCCGAGGACGACCGGCGGGAACAAGACAGCAATCCGACTGAAGATACCGGAAATCACTAAAATAATCAATCCGCTGGCAATCAAAGCACCGTAAATCGCTGTAATGCCCTGCAGACTCCCAATCGCTATCATCGGTCCGACCGCAGTGAACGTACAACCGAGGACGACCGGTAAACCAACACCGGTATATTTCGTCACAAAAACCTGCAACAGTGTCGCTACGCCACACATAAATAAATCAATCGCAACCAAATAGGCCAATTCTTCTCCGGACAAACCAATCGCGTTGCCGACAATCAACGGAACGATCGCCGCTCCGGTATACATCGCCAACACGTGTTGCAAACCCAGACTCGCCGCCTTAACGTTCGATAACGTCTTCATACCGTCACCTGATCAACAAATGTCGCTTGTCCGGCTTCCAGTTTTTTGATCCGTGCCAACGATTCGACCCGGAAACCGGCATCCAGTAACTTTTGACGACCCGGTTGAAATGATTTTTCAATGACGATTCCGAAGCCCGCCACTTCCGCGCCTGCCTGTTCGACAAGTTTCGCGAGACCGAATGCCGCTTCGCCGTTCGCCAGAAAATCATCGATAATCAAGACACGTTCTCCCGCCTGCAAATACTTTTCCGCGACCGTAATCGTACTCGTCTGTTGTTTCGTAAAGGAGTAGACTTCCGCTGAAATCGTCCCTTCATTTAAGGTCAACGACTTCGTTTTCCGGGCATAGACCATCGGGACACCAAGGCGTAGAGCTGTCATCATCGCGGGTGCGATTCCGCCTGCTTCAATCGTCAAAATCCGTGTAATTCCGGCATCTTTGAACCGGTCCATGAACTCATACGCAATTTCCCACATTAAAGTCGGATCGACCTGGTGGTTTAAAAAGGAATCGACTTTCAAAACTTGATCCGATAAGACTAATCCTTCTTGTGTAATCATTTCTTCCAAACGTTTCATAACTGATTTCTCCTTTTTGAACGAAAAAAAACGCACAGCCGCTACCCGGGGGCAGCCACTGTACGCTAAAAAGAGAGCAGTAACTCACCACCCGTAGTCGGATCGTTACGGCGATCCGGTAGAGACTCGTGGGCCAATCCCCACTATTATACGAGCGTTGCTATACGTTTATTCGTTGATGCGTGATGTGTTCCATTTTACGGAGTTCGCTGAAAAAGTAAAGTCTTTTTCGAAAATGGCTTATGCTTGGCGTTCTTCAACAGCTTGTGCTGCCGTAATGATTGCCAATTTGTAGACGTCTTCTTCGTTACATCCGCGCGAGAGATCGTTAACCGGTTTGTTAAGTCCTTGGAGGATTGGTCCGATGGCTTCAAAACCACCGAGACGTTGTGCGATTTTGTAGCCGATGTTTCCAGACTCAAGGCTTGGGAAGATGAAGACGTTCGCTTGACCGGCAACATCCGACTCCGGTGCTTTTGATTTCGCGACACTCGGGACGAATGCTGCATCAAATTGTAATTCTCCGTCGATTGCGAGTTCTGGCGCCCGTTCTTTTGCAAGACGTGTCGCTTCGACGACACGTTCTGTTTCCGGTGATTTTGCTGAACCTTTTGTCGAGAAGCTGAGCAAAGCAACTTTCGGATCAATACCGAATGTTTTTGCTGTTTTCGCAGAAGCGATCGCGTTTTCTGCTAAATCGTTTGCGTCCGGTGCAATGTTGATCGCACAGTCAGCGAACACATATTGCTCGTCGTCACGTACCATAATAAAGACACCTGATGTCTTTTTATAACCCTCTTGCATTTTGATGATTTGAAGTGCTGGACGAACCGTATCACCTGTTGCGTGCATCGCGCCTGAAACAAGACCTTCTGCTTTTCCCGTATGAACGAGCATCGTACCGAACGTGTTGACGTCTTTAAGAATGAGCGCGCGTGCTTGCTCGGCTGTTGCTTTTCCTTTACGACGCTCGACGAATGAGGCAACCAATTCTTCGATTCCTTCATATGAAGCCGGATCAATCGTTTCGAGATCCGCAACGTCGATGTTATTCGTTGCTGCTGTCTCTTCGATTTGAGCACGTGGTCCGATGACGATTGGTGTGACCAAACCGTCTTTTTTCAAACGTACAGCTGCACCAAGAACACGGGCATCGATTCCTTCAGGGAAAACGATCGTTGGTTGATGGGCTTTGACTTTTGTCTCAAGCATTTCGAATAATTGCATGGTATTAGCTCCTTTTGTGGCGAATAAGTGTCGGTTTCTGTTGTTATTCCATTCCATTGTTCATTATACACAGTTCTGTTTCGTTGTTAAAACAATTTGCAAAAAAGTGTGTTTTTCATTCTTACGACTGACTTTTTGAATACTATTACAGTATTTTTTTCAATATAGTACAGACAAAAAGCGAACCGGTTCATCACACCCTTTTAACTCATACCCCGCTTTCCATTTTTGTATGTCGGTCCCGGCTTAAAATAGAACCCGTTTTCTTACGGGGAAGACAAAAAGATATGGTAAGATTGAACATGGATTAACACGTTTACTATTACAGATTCAGGAGGTTTTTTTATGCAACATCAATCATCCGAACCAACCGTTACGCAACAAGCTGCCGAAACACTCGACGGCTGGTATACATTCCATGATTTCCGCCGAATTGACTGGGCGCGTTTGAAACAAGTCGACGCTTCTGTCCGGAGCAAGATGGTGCAAGAATTTCAGGCTTTCTTGGGAGAACTCGCACAAGTCGAAGAACA
Organism: Exiguobacterium sp. S22-S28; assembly: GCF_043359615.1. Lineage (NCBI taxonomy): Bacteria > Bacillati > Bacillota > Bacilli > Caryophanales > Exiguobacterium > Exiguobacterium sp. S22-S28. Next base: position 247,693 of record NZ_JBHFFC010000014.1, read on the forward strand.
AAAAGAAGGCAGTCATGCCCTCTATACAATCATCGGTCAAAAAGCGGATCTCGTCTTGATGGTGCTTCGTCCGACGATGGAAGACATTCAAGACGTCGAAGTCAAAATGCAGAAACTTGATTTATACGACTATTTGATTCCAACTTATTCGTATGTGTCCGTTGTCGAACTTGGAACGTACCGCGGTTCAGGAGAAGGCAATCCCTACGAAAATCCGTATGTCCGCGACCGTCTCTATCCGATCCTGCCAAAATCGAAGCATATCTGTTTCTATCCGATGAGCAAATCACGCCGCGACGGCGATAACTGGTATACGCTTTCGATGGAGAAACGGAAAGAGCTGATGTATCGTCATGGGATGATCGGTCGAAGCTATGCCGGCAAGATTCAACAAATCATCGGCGGATCAACCGGATTTGACGATTGGGAATGGGGCGTCACGCTCTTCGCCAACGATATTCTCCAGTTCAAGAAAATCGTCTATGAAATGCGGTTTGACGAAGTCAGCGCGAAATATGGCGAATTCGGTGAGTTCTTCATCGGGAACCGTCTGGAGTCAGCAGATCTCGAAGCACATTTCGCACTTTAATCTGCTAAATCACGTTTCATAGGAAAACCCTACGGGAATATACTCTTTGCGGCCACAAAAACTGTTAGATTTGTACCTGAAGGAGGAATTACCATGGGGAATGCTATGAACCGATCAACCCGATCGCGTGAATTGCAATTCGCTGTGCTTTCAAAAGAGCTAAAACCAGTCGCGGAACGTGTGCTGGATCGCTATGAGCAAGCATTATCGAAGCTAAATAAAACACAACCTGCAAAGCGCTGAAGCACTTGCTTCCATCGCTCTATATCGTACCGGTGAACAGACGATGTTCTGTTTGCCGGTTTTTTTGCGTTTATCAAAAAAGGATCTATCCGCTTCATCCGTTTCTCTGTTCGAGTCACGTGAAGCGAGTAGATCCTTACTGTTACAATCCTTTATACGCCCCGATGGCGACAAAAATCCAAGCCGCGATGAACAGGACACCACCAATTGGTGTAATCGCCCCCAGCTTCGTCACTCCTGTCAACGCCATCACGTACAGGCTGCCGGAGAAGAAGACGATCCCGGCGAGCATCAACCAGCCGGCCAGTGAAAATTGTGAAATCGACACTTTTAATAACATCCCGCCCAGTGCCAAAATGCCAAGCGAGTGAACCATCTGATAAAGGACACCGGTTTGCCAGTTCGCGAGCATCCGCTCGGACAACATATCTTTTAACGCGTGAGCGCCAAACGCCCCGAGTGCCACTGCCATCATCATCGACAGCGCACCAATCATGATTAAGATTTTCATTCTTTTTCTCCCCCTAAACGTCGTGCTGGTAAATTCCATTCATAATAATAGGATAGCATACGTAAAATCGTAATCAGTCCCAGTAATGTGAACAAATGAAGCGGATTCGTCAATTCAAACCGGTCGATGACGAGTGCCGCCATGACGGCCCACATCGCATAGATTTCTTTATGCAAAACAAGCGGCTTACGTCCTGCGAGTAAGTCGCGGATGACCCCACCGCCGACTCCCGTCAAGACGGCTGCAGAAATCGTTGCCGATAACGGCAATCCTTTGGCGGAAGCCATCAACGCACCTTGAATCGCAAATGCCGATAAACCGAGTGCATCAGCAAGAACGCCCCATCGTGTCCAATGTGGTAAAAATAACTGCGGTAAAATGAAAATCAACAAAGCGACTAAAATCGCAATTAAAAACAGTCCGCCTTGCGACCAAAGCGCAGAAACCGGGACTCCGATCAAGAGATTACGGATGGCACCGCCACCAAAGGCCGTGATTAACGCGAGCAGCCAAACGCCAAACAAATCATACTTTTCTTCCATCGCGACAATTGCGCCACTCATCGCAAATGCTACCGTTCCAATGATATTTAATAAGTCCCAGGACATACGCACATTTCACCTTTCTCAATAGAAATTCCAATACTTACTATACGCTCTTTTTCAATTCCGGCAAGCTTATTTTTTCTGTCACCGATTCGACCGTTTGTAAGTGTCGTTTTTAGGTAAAGTAACCTATACTGAAACAAACTGTAGAGGAAGCTAGGTGAAGGTATGAAACGTTGGGCGCTTTATCGGATTTTCATCATTGTAACGATGTTCGCTCGTTACATTTGGACGATTTATCGATTCACCCGGAAGAACCGACCCGGTACGAATAATGAAGAATTTGAGCGCATTATGATTACGATTGCGCGTGACTATAAGAAAAAAGCCCTTCGTCTCGAAGGTCTTCTCATTAAACTCGGACAGTTTCTCTCGATTCGGGCCGACCTGTTTCCTCCGTCTGTCTTAATGGAACTGACGGAGCTCGTGGATAAGGTCCCATCAAGCAAACTCGGCGAATCCCGTAAAATCATCGAAGAGGACTGGGGAACGACGATCGAAGACATCGTCGATGATATTTCCCCCCGACCGATTGCCTCTGCCTCGATTGGTGAGGTCTACAGTGCGACCCTCAAATCAAACGGTCGCAAAGTGGCCATTAAAGTCCAACGGCCGAATATCGAACAAATCATCAAAACCGATTTCCGGGCAATGCGCCTCGTCATTGCGATGCTCCGCCGGACGTCCCTCAATAAATCAACCGATTTACAGAGTCTGTACCGTCAGATGGTGTTCGTCATCGGAGATGAATTGAATTACCGGACAGAGTTAAAAAACGGTCTGTACTTCAAGAAAATGTACGAGACGAATCCTGTCATCTATATCCCGGATTATTTTGAAGAGCACTGTACCAATCGTGTCCTCGTCATGGAATGGATTGAAGGGACACGGATCACGGATCTCGATTTCTTGGCGAAGCACAACATCGATCGGGATGAACTGGCCCGTAACTTGTTTTTAAATGCCGGAGAACAATTGTTGTTTGGCGGAAAATTCCATGCCGATCCTCATCCCGGCAACGTGCTCGTTCAAAGTGACGGTCGAATCGTTTTGCTGGATTTCGGAATGATCGGGGCGACGACCGCTGATGATATGCGGGCCATTCAACGCATTCTCCAGTCGTTTGTTACGCTCGATTATGATGCGATCGTCGACGGACTCGAAGATTTACGCTTTTTATTGCCAAATGCCAATAAACAAAACATTCGACAAGCGATTGAAAAAGCGGTCACCTTCTATCTTGAAAGTGACATGGAGAACGTCGATACGAAGTTGATTGAAAAAGTATTATCCGATATTGAATTATTAGTTCGAAACGAACCGATTCAACTGCCGGCCGAGTTTGCGTTTTTCGGTCGTGCCGCTTCAACGATTCTTGGGATCCTGCAAATCTTATCACCGAAAATCAATTTACTGGAGCTTGCAAAACCGATGGTCCGGAGATGGCTCGACGACGAAGGAAAAAATCAAAACCGTTACTTACAGATTGCCGGCTCCTACGGGGCACGATTACTCGCCTTTCCGCGTCTCGTCAATGATGCCTTAAGTGAACCAACAAGATGGCGGCTGTTTGAGCAACAGAAGTTTTCTCGGGTTGCCAATATGGAATCATTGAAAATTCGTCAGTGGACCAGCTCTCTCGTCGGGATTGTCAGTTTACCGGTCAGTTATACCGGTTACTTCTTGGCCCACTATGATTTAATGGGCGCATCGCTCACCATTGCTATTATTGCTTTATGGAATGCCCGGCGCATCGGACGTCAGATTGTCCGGATTGCCGATGAACCGTTTAAATAACCGCCACAACGTCCTTTCAACAGGACGTTTTTTTATATTCAAATAACATTCTTTCCATCCAATATGTTTTTTAAGCCTGCTCTGCGGGTACATCTTCAAATAGATAGATACAAAACCAGAAGAGGTGAAACACTTGATTGATATCTTAATTGCGCTCGTACCCGCCTTGATGTGGGGGACACTTCCGTTAGTCGTCTCTAAAATCGGTGGTTCGACGGAGCAACAAATTATCGGAACGACACTTGGTGCATTGATTTTCGCCATCATCACCTTCTTTTTTGTCAGTCCTGAGTTGTCGACAACGGCTTGGATCGCTGGATTCTTCTCCGGTGCTTTTTGGGCGCTCGGACAAATGAATCAGTTCGCAGCCTTCAAACAGATGGGTGTCTCAAAGACGATGCCAATCTCAACCGGAATGCAACTTGTCGGAACTTCTTTGTTTGGTGTTCTCGCTTTCGGTGAATGGTCGAATCGGACCGCTTTGATCCTCGGTATCAGTGCACTCGTCCTGATTGTTGCCGGAGCTGCTTTTACTTCCTATAAAGAAGATAAGAGCAAACAGGATGAAAACATCGGAAAAGGGTTACTCCTGCTGTTGATCTCGACGGTCGGATATGTCGGGTATGTCGTCATCGCCCGTTGGTTCAACATCAACGGTTGGGAAGCGGTGTTACCGCAAGCAATCGGGATGGTCATCAGTGCCCTTCTGCTGTCACTTCGTAAAGGCAACCTGTTCACGAAGAAAACAGCCGGCAATACGATTGGTGGTCTGATGTGGGCCGTCGGGAACATCGCCTTATTGTTTGCAACAGCTAAAGTCGGTGTTGCGACCAGCTTCTCATTATCACAAACCGGGGTCGTCATCTCGACGATCGGTGGTGTTGTACTTTTAAAAGAAGCAAAAACAAAAAAAGAAATGACGTTTGTTATCATCGGCTGTATCTTAGTCGTCGTTGGTGGCATCATGATTGGATTCACGAAACAATAATAAGGAGGAATTGATTTTATGTATAACAGTCTAAAAGGAAAAGTCGCCATCGTTACAGGTGGCTCGATGGGAATCGGTGAAGCGATCATTCGCCGTTACGCGGAAGAGGGCATGCGTGTCGTCATCAATTACCGGAGCCACCCGGAAGAAGCGACTAAAATCGCAGACGCCATCAAGCAAGCCGGTGGTGAAGCCATTACCGTTCAAGGTGATGTGTCAAAAGAAGACGATATGATCAACCTCGTCAAAGAAACAGTCGAGCATTTCGGACAACTGGACGTCTTCGTCAACAATGCCGGTGTCGAAATGCCGGCACCATCGCATGAGATGTCACTCGAAGACTGGCAGAAAGTCATCGATGTCAACTTGACCGGTGCCTTCCTCGGTGCCCGTGAAGCACTGAAATACTTTGTTGAACACAACGTCAAAGGAAACATCATCAACATGTCGAGTGTTCACGAAATCATTCCATGGCCGACATTTGTACACTATGCAGCAAGTAAAGGTGGCGTCAAACTGATGACCCAGACGCTCGCAATGGAATACGCTCCAAAAGGCATCCGTATCAATGCGATTGGTCCCGGTGCCATCAATACACCGATCAACGCCGAGAAGTTTGAGGATCCAAAACAACGGGCAGATGTCGAAAGCATGATTCCAATGGGCAACATCGGCAAACCGGAAGAAATTTCAGCGGTCGCCGCGTGGCTTGCTTCAGACGAATCAAGTTACGTCACAGGTATTACCTTGTTTGCTGACGGCGGCATGACACTTTATCCATCATTCCAAGCTGGACGCGGGTGACCCCCGCGTTTCTGCTCTCTAAAGGGAGGAACCCTCATGTCGAATTTTTTTACGCTGTTAAGGCGCGGAAATAAATCCGCTCTCGCTGCTGCCATCGTTAACACCATTATTGCCATCATAAAATTCGTTGCTTACATCTTGACCGGGAACATCGCTATGTTTGCGGAAATGATGCATACGATTGGTGACGCAGCCAACCAATTTTTCGTGTACGTCGGATCAGCTTTAAGTAAAAAAGCACCGACCAAACGGTTTCCGAACGGCTTCGGCCGCCTCGTCAACCTTGTCCTGCTCGCAGCGATTCTCGTCGTCGCGATCCTTGCCTACGAAACGATTCGTGAAGGTATCTTGCATATCCTTCATGCTCCAGGCGACAAGACAAGTGGTCTTTGGATCATTTTGACTGCTCTCGGGATCGGTGTGGTCCTTGAAATCGGCGTCTTCTATAAAGCGATGATTGAGATCGCCCACGAGACCGGTTTAAAATCCCGGGGTCTGACGCTGGTCGGTCAAAGTTTTGCGAACTTGTCGCAGGCAAAACCTGCGACACGCCTCGTCTTTATGGAAGATTTAGTAGCGACGCTCGGTGGTATCATCGCTATCATCGCAGTCTTAATTTCGCATTACACGTCGTTTTATCAAGCAGAAGGAATCGCTTCAATTTTGATCGGATTAATGATGTTTTATGTCGTGTACAACGTCTTCATCCAAAACGCGGCCGGTGCGCTTGGTGAGATTGATGAAGTCTTGACGGCGAAAATCGGCGAAATCCTGATGCGCGATCCGGAAGTCCGTGATATCGAAAAACTCGAAGTCATCAAAGAAGGAGACCACTTCCACGTCGAAATTGAGATTGAAGTGGATCCAGACCTGACGATTGCACAGGCAGACGATATCAAGGATCGGCTTGAACTGCAAATCCGAATTTTAAAAGGTATCACCGATGTTACGATTTCATTTGATGAAGATGATAAAATTCAACATTACCAACCACCGACACAACCATGATCATTTAAAGAATTCACAAACAGGTACCTTCGATTTGATATCGGGGTACCTGTTTGATGTTCTGTTACTTAGCCGCTCGGACGAATCCGGCTTCTTTCGCTTCCTGTTCACTGCAAAACATCTCTTCCGGGTTCACTTCGTCGTACGAACGTCCGCCTTCAATGTGATAGATTTTTTTCCCTTGGCGGTTAATGTTCCCTTTTATGTTGGCACAGTCGCTTGACTCCTCAGATATTCCATTTATGACCGAAGTATCGAATCCACGATCGGTCGCGTATCCTTTCGTCTGCCAGATTCCTAACTGTTTCCCTTTTGCTTCATCTTCAATTTCTTGAAATGTCTCGACATACCGAGTATCCGGCTCATAGATGTAGGCGACTCGTGCCAAGCCCTTTCGCAACAGCTCTTGATTAATCATCTTTCCGTCTGACCAGACATAAGCAAGCCATCGCCCATAGCGGTCTGTCCTTGACTGATCCCGTTCAAGCAGGATGTCGCTCCCTGTCGGTAATGCCTCTTTCGTAAAACGGGAGGCTTCCGGACCATACGGTTGAACCGGCTTTTCCGGATTTACGGTCTCCGGTGTATCGACCAATAAAAAACGGACATCTTCCGTTTGACCGTTTTGTAGCCGGACTTTCACCGTATCCCCGTCAATGACACGTTCAACGGTGGCTTCCGTCACCTTTTCTTTATCCGGTTGTGTGATGCCTGTCTGTTGATCACCCGGTTCTGAATCCAGTGCGCATCCGCTCAAAAATAGGATAGTCATTACTAAAAACAGTTGAGATAACACCCGTCTCATAGGTTTTCCCCTCTCATTGGATTCAAAAAGGCGCCGACATCAGACGCGTCGACGCTTTCCAGTCTAAATCGTATCTCATGTTACTTGTGCTGATTCCCGGTTACTTTGCTTCGAGCACCTTTTCGACATCCGTGCGATTCGTATATAGCGTATAGAAGGCTTCCGCAACATTTTTCGGATCCAATGCCGTTCCGCGTTTGACTTCACCGGCAATCGTCACTGTCCCGACGTAGACATTGTCGTCTTTCAACGTATCATGCAGCATATGCGTCAATTGACGCACACCGGCTTTTCCGATTGAGAGACCCGGTAAGGATTTGATGGCATTCAATGCTGCTCCTCCACCCGTAATCAAAATAGCGCCGTCTTTTCGTGCCACCATATCCGGTGCAACGATTTGGGCAGCATGCAACGCTCCGAGGACATCAATTTCAAATTCTTTCGTAATCTGATCCGCCGATACCTCAAGTACAGACGCTTGATGCAGGATTGACGCATTATAGACAAGGACATCAATTTGTCCGTATTGTTCTTTTGTCCATTCGACAAGCGATTCGAGATCTGCGCGGCGTGACGCATCACATTCAACGCCAACGGCTTCAATCCCTTGTTCTTTCAGTTCTGTGATGACGGCTGCCAGTGTTTCCTGTGTCCGTGCGGCACAGACGACCTGGAATCCTTCTTTTCCGAATCGTTTGCTGATTTCGGCCCCATTTCCCGGCCCGGCTCCGATGACGATAACTGTTTTCATGATTTGTTCCCCCTTGTTTTTTTCCTTCTACTCTATTCCCAAAATCGATTTGATTTACTCAGAAATCGAGTAAAGATGGTCCTTTTTCTTCTTTTTCCTGAGCAACTCCCATGAATCGGGCAAGCATCGGATCAACTTCCGGCGTTTTTTTCTCCGTTACCGGAGTTATAACTGAACGGGTCGCCGATTCTACCATTGGTTGATCGAGCAGCAGCTCACAATACGCTTTCATGGCTGCAATGTGCTCGTTCTGTATCTTGCCGGTCGTTTGTTCAATTTTTGACATCGTCTGTCGCATTTTTTCAATGACTTGTTGTTCTGTAATCATCTTGCTCACCTCATATGATAGATTGAATGTATTAACCGAAAAGGAAGTGTCCTCCATGATTCGTACTGCTTTAATTGGTTTTGGACTTGCAGGCGAACATCTGCATGCTCCGTACATCACTGCTCCTGATTATCAGCTCGTTGCCGTCCAATCAAGTCGTCCGGAAGCCGTTGCCGGAAGTTATCCGGATGTGTCGGTCTATTCTTCACTCGAAGACTTATTGGCGTCAGAAACGATTGATCTTGTCGTCATCGCCACACCAAACGCCGAACATTATCCCCTCGCCAACACGGCACTCTTGGCAGGGTGTCACGTCTTGGTCGAAAAGCCATTTACCGTCACTCTGACTGAAGCCGAACAGTTGGCGGATCTTGCGCGTCAGCAAAATCGATTACTGACAGTTTACCATAACCGCCGTTATACAAAAGACTTCCGGACCTTACTCCAACTGGTCGAAGACGGTGAACTCGGACGTGTCCAGACATTCGAAGCACACTATGACCGGTATCGTCCGACCGTCCGGGCACGTTGGCGGGAACAGAATGTCCCGGGTGCCGGTCTGCTTTACGATTTAGGCTCACATTTAATCGACCAAGCTTTGATGCTGTTTGGCGAGCAACCCGACCGCGTCTTTTGTGACCAGACGATTCAACGTCCGGATGGTCCGGTGGAAGATTACACGCATCTGATCCTGACCTTCGGAACACGTCGTGCCATCCTGCACATCGGATCGCTTGTGCCGGCTCCTGGTCCTTCGCTTGCCGTTCATGGAACAAAAGCCAGTTATTTCGTCGATCACGTCGATACGAAACAAGAGACATACACGTGGGGCAGACCGGAACAACCGCTCGAAGCACGTCCTTTCCTTGAATCCGGCTTCAAAAACTATTATCTTGATCTCGCAACAGCACTCCGAAACGAGGCACCGCTGGCTGTTACGACAGAACAAGCTCTGCTCGTCATGAAAATTATCGATTGTGCTCAAAAAAGTGTAAAAGAGGGTACATGGATAGAAGTAGATTAAAATAATCCATTTCAGATGAACAGGGGGAAATATGCATGTTTTCAAGTACGGAACGAACAGCATGGCTAGAAGAGATGGGACAGGAACTGCTTGATGTGTTAGTCATTGGCGGTGGAATCACCGGGGCCGGGATTTTACTGGACGCTCAAAGCCGGGGCATGCGGACCGGGTTGATTGAGATGCAGGATTTCGCAGAAGGGACATCAAGCCGTTCGACGAAACTCGTCCATGGTGGCTTACGTTACCTGAAACAATTTGAAATCAAGTTGGTCGCAGAGGTCGGAAAAGAACGGGCGATCGTGTATGAAAACGCCCCGCACGTCACGACACCCGAGTGGATGATGTTGCCACTTGTCGAAGGCGGCACGTTCGGCAGTTTTTCAACGTCAATCGGTTTACGAGTCTATGATCAATTGGCAGGCGTCCGACGCCATGAACGACGGACGATGTTATCTAAAGAAGAAACGCTTCGGTATGAACCGCTTTTACGATCAGAACATCTCGTCGGGGGCGGTCGTTATGTCGAATACAAAACGGATGATGCCCGACTGACGGTCGAGGTCTTAAAAGCAGCGGTCGGATACGGCGGACGTGCCGTCAACTACACGAAAGCGGAGTCGCTTGTCTACCATAACGGCAAAGTCGTCGGGGTCGAAGTCCAGGACGTCTTAAGCGGGAAGACGTACACGATCCGTGCGAAAAAAATCATCAATGCGACCGGTCCATGGGTCGACGAGTTGCGTGAAAAAGACGGTTCAAAAGCCGGGAAATCACTTCACCTGACAAAAGGGATTCACCTCGTCATCGATCAAGCCCACTTCCCGTTGCAACAAGCGGTCTATTTTGACGTAGCAGACGGACGGATGATCTTCGCCATTCCACGTGAAGGCAAGACGTATGTTGGTACGACGGATACGAACTATAAAGGGGATATCCTTGAGCCGGGTGTCACGGAAGAAGACCGGGACTATATTTTGGATGCGACGAATCAAATGTTTAATGTCGAACTTCGGGCGGAACATGTGGAATCGACGTGGTCCGGATTACGGCCTCTGATTCACGAAGACGGCAAAGACCCGAGCGAATTATCACGGAAAGACGAAATCTTCGTCTCAAAATCCGGCTTGATGTCTATCGCTGGCGGTAAATTGACGGGGTATCGGAAAATGGCCGAGCGGATCATCGACATGGTCGCGGATCAGTTCAAAGATGAAGAAAATCGCATTTATCTGGCCTCGCGGACCCATGACATCTTACTCGGTGGCGGACATCCCGACGGCAGTAAAGGATTTGCCCGTTATTTAAAAGAACAGCAACCAAAAGGCGAAGCACTTGGACTGTCGCCGAAAGAAGCGACTTGGTTGATTCAACGTTACGGCACGGACGTCGAACGCGTCTTTGAATTGATTCGTTCGCGCGGAAGCGAAGCTGAACGCTATCAATTGCCGTTGCACTGGTTTGGTGGACTCTTGTACGGACTCGAAGCGGAACTCGTCATGCAACCGGGCGACTTCTTGAACCGCCGCGCTTCTGCCGTCTTCTTTGATTTCCCGAATGCTGAAAAGCATGCTGACGGTGTACTCGCCTTGATGCGGAGTGAACTTGGGTGGTCAGCGGAAGAAGAAGCTAAAGCCAACGAAAGTATCAAGCGGGAATTTGATGCTGTTCGAATTAAAAGCTCGATTCCAGTACTCTAATGCATCATTGACGGAATTCTTCTTTAGTTGAAGTCATCACAGAAAAAATGCGACCCCTCTCGGGATCGCATTTTTTTATTTATCGTCCGAAGCTGCAAATTCAGCTGCCGGCATATTTTCTGGAGACAATTTTGAATTCTTTCGAGCAAACGCGAAGTACAGGACAAGTCCAATCGCAAGCCAGATGAGGAATGCAATCCACGTCTCGAGTTTCAAGTTGAACATCAAGAAGAGACAAGAAGCGATCGCTGCAATCGGCACATACGGCATACCTGGACATTTGAATGCCCGTGGGAGATCCGGTTGTGTTTTGCGAAGGATCAAAACAGCGACTGAGATTAAGACGAACGCTGCAAGAGTTCCCATGTTCACGAGGTTTGCGATGACATCAAGTGGAACGAATCCAGCAACTGTCGCGCTGCCAAGACCAATCATCCATGTTGCTTTGAACGGTGTTTGGTATTTCGGGTGTACTTCTGAGAACACTTTCGGGAACATTCCGTCACGTGAGATAGCGAATGCCAAGCGAACCATCCCGTATGTCATAACGATGATGACGGTTGTGATACCGAGGATTGCACCTAAATCGATGAAGCCGGCAACCCAGTTTTGACCTGCCATTTGAATAGCGAGTGACACCGGATGATCGACACCAGCAAACTGTTGGTAAGGAACGATCCCTGTCATGATTGCTGCAACGATGACGTAAAGTACTGTACATACTGCCAACGAACCGATGATTCCGCGTGGTAAGTTCTTCTGCGGGTCACGTACTTCCTCTGCCGCTGATGTGACGGCATCAAAGCCGATGTAAGCGAAGAAGACGATGGCTGCTCCTGAGAAGACGCCACCCCAACCGAATGGTGTAAACGGTGCCCAGTTCGTCGGTTCAACATAGCCGACACCAACGACGATGAAGAGAACAACGACGGCGAGTTTAATAACAACCATGATGTTATTGACACGTTTTGTTTCCTTGATTCCCATCGATAACAAGCCTGTGATCGCAAGTAAAATCAGGAAGGCCGGTAAGTTGAAGAATGTTTTGGCGCCTTCTACCGCGCCGGGAGCTGCTGAGAGTGCTGTCGGGATATGAATACCGAATCCACCGAGTAAGGACTGGAAGTAACCGGACCACCCTGCCGCAACGGCACTCGAGGCCAGTCCGTATTCCAAAATCAAGTTCCAACCGATGATCCAGGCAAAGATTTCACCCATCGTTGCATATGTGTACGTGTAGACGGAACCACTGACCGGAATCGTTGAGGCGAACTCCGCATAAGCGAGAGCTGCTAACCCACAAGCAATGGCAGATAAAATGAATGAAACGATAAGACCAGGTCCTGCTGTCAATGCTCCTGTTCCGGTTAGGACGAAAATCCCCGTACCAATGATGGCGCCAATTCCTAAAAACGTTAAATCCATTGCGCCAAGATTTCGAGCAAGTCCGCTGTTGCGCTGACTCGCAGCAATCATAGCGGAAACATCTTTTTTCCGCGTCAAACTCATGATGATACTCCCCCTGTTGTGTGTTTAGTTCGAATTACAAAAAATGTTTTGCAATTACTTAACACAAAATTTACGAATTTTTCAGATAAATTGATATAGGTCATTAGACCTATTTATAAATTGCGTTTCGCTTACATAATTTGAAAAGCTAAAAAAAATTCCCTCTCCAACCAGTATGAACTGGTATTCAGCGGGAATCTTTGTCTAAAAAAAGATCTTCGAAAATAGTATTTAACGAGTTGCTAACCAACTTAAAAACACTTGAAAATCAAGCGTTGTCCGGGCTGCATAGGCACTTGACCACCGTTGAATTTGTCGGGTGAATTCCGCATCTGATACACCAATCGATTCAATGATGACGACGTCCGCATGATGGTTTAAGACATTCATATCAATTCCTGCATCCATGTCGGCCCGTGCATGGATTTTGGCGGTAATTTGACCTTGAATCGAAAGGACGTTTTCGAGGTCATCTTGGCTTTTGATGTGCTTTGCTTTCAATTTCTTTTTGTATGGCGAACGTTCCCGTACATAATATTCTTTTCCTTGCATCGTCACGTAACCGAGATACGGATCTTCATGTGCCTGCATCGCCTTTTGCGAGGTGATGATGCGACGACCTTGGTGAACCGTCTCCACCTCCTGCAAATAGACGGGTACAAACAGGGACGGGACAGAAGATTGGGCCTGCTTCATCTCGAGAATCAAGTCTTCATGCTCCCCGCCTTTTCCTTCGACCAAAATGTAGTAACGCTCAAGACCGATCGAAGCTGTCCCGCTGTCGAGTTTGGAAACGATATCCTTAATATCGTAGAACCCATCCTCTTGTCGATCTTCGGGGTCAATCGATGCGATGTACTCCGGCCAAACGGCTTCAATCGCTGCATAAGTCGAGGCATCAAGTCGCTTCATATCCGGTAAGTCGACAAACTGGCGTTGTCCGTCGACGACAGTCGTCCGCTCTCCCAGTAATTCGGCTTTCTTTTTCTCTGCTTTTTTGATCAGTTTACGGATTGGTCCTTTTGTATTATCAATCGTAAAACAGACCTTGCTTGGATTTTTTCCTTTAGCATATTGGCGTAAGTCATCTAAGTAGTGTTGAATATAAGCTGCAATGGCCGGCTCTGCGTCATACCCTGCTTCTTTCGCGAACAATTGAACGGAGACCGCCATCCGGATGAGATCATACAGATAAGAACCGAGATATCCTTCATCAAAGTCATTGACATCATATATGATTTCGCCCTTGGCATTGCCGTGGACCCCAAAATTTTCGAAGTGGAGATCACCTTGAATCCAGGTTGGTGTCTCAGCCGGCGTATCAAACCCGAGCGGAATCCGTGTCAAATCATAATAAAACAAATGGGAGCTGCCACGGAAAAAAAGAAACGGGCTGGTGCTCATCTTTTGATACTTCACTTGTCGTGCTGTTTCATCCAGTCCCCGAATTTCGTGATCGTAAAAATCGAGCACCTTTGCAATCGTTAACTGTCGAATTTCTTCATAGACCCGTGTGAACATAAAATACCTCCTTTTCTAGAAAAAAGACAGCAAAACGAATCCGCTTTGCTGTCTGCCTGTTACCTTCATTCGAAGTGTTTTTTATATTCCCCATATCCTGCCGAATCAAGCTCTTCTACCGGAATAAACCGGAGTGCTGCCGAATTAATGCAGTAACGGAGACCTCCGAGTTCCGTCGGACCATCGTCAAAGATATGACCAAGATGGCTGTCTGCATTGGCAGAACGCACTTCTGTCCGCGTCATGCCGTGCGTCGTATCCAGTTCGACTTCCATTTTATCCTCAGAAATCGGTTTTGCGAAACTCGGCCATCCACAATTGGAATTAAATTTGTCTTTTGACGTAAAGAGTGGTGTTCCATCGACGATATCGACATAAAGACCTGGTCTCTCCTCATCCCAATACTCATTGCGGAAAGCCGGTTCGGTTCCGTTTTCCTGCGTGACTTTATACTGGATCGGCGTCAGACGTTGTTTTAATTCCTGTTCCTTGCCTTGATCCTTCCAAGCTTCTTTAACAAACTTGGCACGTCCCGATCCGACACTATACATTTGGTAGCGGAACGGATTTTTTTTGTAATAATCTTGATGGTATTCTTCTGCCGGCCAAAACGGTTTTGCCGGACGGATGTCGACTGCTACTGGTCGTGCGAAACGACCGGATGCGTCAAGTGCCGCTTTCGAACGTTCTGCCGCTTGTTTTTGTTCTTCATCGACATAAAAAATGGCCGGTTCGTACGATTGACCACGGTCGTTAAACTGTCCGCCGCCGTCCGTCGGATCGATTTGGCGCCAAAAAATTTCAAGTAACTCTTCATACGTGATGACTGATGGATCATACGTGACTTCTACGGCTTCTAAATGTCCCGTCGTTTCAGAACAGACCTCTTTATAAGTCGGGTTTTCTGTATGACCACCTGTATAACCGGAAATGACTTGTTCGACACCATCATATTTATGAAATGGCTTGACCATGCACCAAAAACAGCCACCTGCGAATATTGCTTTTGCCATCTAGCTTCCCCTCCTCTGTATAGGTCTATTTTAGCGCGTTCTGGTCTGCCACCCTACTATCTTGCTCAGTCAATCTTCGGGATTCGCTTTTAAGCGCCGCATGACAAAATAAATCGCGGCAAACACTAAAATTAATCCACCGAGCGAATACCAAATATTGTTCATCCGGTAAAGCATCTGATAAATTGCTAACGTCACAAGCAGAATCGCAATTGGAATGAATGCTCGTTTAAAGTGATACCAATAATTCACTAGGGTCGCCTCCGTTTTTTCTTTTATCTTACTTGATTTCCCGACCCCGTAGTGACATTATTGCGCACGTTTGTATTCTTCGAGATATTCCGCATAACGCGTATTCCATGCTTTCAAGGCATACCGCCACAATATCATCGTTGTTACGACCAACAGAAGCGTAATCGGCCAGAACCAATTCGATACGATACCATCCGGATAAGCGACACCGATTTTTGAAAATAAGACATACATCCAGACGATGGATGACGTCAGCAGGACCGAGACCGGAATCGCGTATTTCCACGGCGTCAACTCGACGTTACCACGACGGTACATTTTCTTGATCGCTGTCGTCGGACGGTATTTCCCCATTGCGACCATAAACAGGACTTCGATGACAAGTAAAATGCCGTACCCGTGAATGTAGCTGATGCCGTGATCCCATCCGAAAATCTGTTTGAGGCCAAATACAAAAAAGTAATAGGCAATGACGTGAAACACGATGACGATTTTAGCGGCAATCGGCGGGATTGTCCGCATGAACATGCCCATCAAAACGATGACTAGAATTGGAATGTTAAAGAACCCTGTAAATTGACGAATCAACGTCCACAATCCATCCGGTGCGTACATGAGGAAAGGCGCAACGATGAACGAAATCAACGCCACAACGGTTCCGAATATCTTACTGACCCGGATCAACTGTTTTTCCGAGGCGTCTTTGGCAAATACCGGTTGATAAATATCGAGAACGAATAACGTCGCAATGCTGTTGAGCAACGAATTAAACGAACTGAACACAGCACCTAGCAACACTGCCAGGAAAAAGCCCATCAAGGAGACCGGCAGGAGTTCCGTGATCAGTTTCGGATAGGACAAATCACCGCTCGCTAAGCTGCCACCGTATAAGTGAAACGCGATAATCCCGGGAATTAACATGAACACTGGCACCAACAACTTTAAAAAGCCGGTCATCAATACGCCTTTTTGTCCTTCTTTTAAATCCTTTGCACCGAGCACCCGTTGAATGACATATTGATTCAACGACCAATAAAATAAGTTTGCGAACAAAATTCCGGTGAAAATGGAGAAAAAGGGTACCGCATCATCCGATGAGCCGATGGCATTTAACTTTTCCGGATGGACGGTTGCAATTTGTTTCATCCCTGCGAGCATATTGCCGTCCCCTAAAGCAAAGAATCCAAGAATCGGCACTAAAAATCCGATGATGACTAATCCGATACCGTTTAATGTATCCGATACAGCGACAGCCCGTAATCCACCGAAGATGGCGTAAATGGCTCCGATGATGCCGACAATCCAAATTACAATCCAGAGCGACTCCGTGTACCCAAGTCCAAACAAAGCCGGTACGTCAAACAATTGTAAGACGGCAATCCCTCCGGAATACAGCATCGAAGGAATCGTGACACACATATAGCCGAGTAAAAACAGCAAGACCGTCATACGCCGTACGGTCTCATCGTAACGTTGACTCAAAAATTCCGGTAACGTCGAGATCCCCATCCCGAGAAACTTCGGAAGTAAATAAATCGCCATGATGATGGCTGCAAAGCCGGCCGTCACTTCCCACGCCATACTCGACATGTTGCCTACGAACGACTGTCCATTCAAGCCGATTAACTGCTCTGCCGATAAATTCGTCAACAGCAAAGAGCCGGCAATGAATACGCCGCTCAATCCGCGCCCCGCCAAAAAATATTCGTCAATCCCTTCCGTTTTTCCCCGCGTCATCCGGTAAGAGACGTAAGCGACAAGTGCCATAAAAAAGGCTGCCGATCCCAGCGTCAAAATTAAATCATATGTATTCATTGTTTTCTCCCCTTCTCCCCTTTTTGACCCAAACAATTGTTTATATGATTCCTTTTTATTACTTCTTCAAAACAATATTTCAGAATTATTTTAAGGAGATTGATTTTTTTGCACAAAAAAAGTCATCCCTTTAAAAAGGATGACCGTTGATTATGGACGCGGATGTTCCGGGAACTCCATTTCTGAATAAGGAACAACCGATGTCCGGTTTTTAAATTTATGACCTAACCAGAAGGCAAGGAACAACGGAATACCGACATACGTTGCAGCGATTCCGACCCAATCAATTTGATCCGCTAGGAACGCAGCATAGTTTTGACCAACGATGACAAGGAAACAAAGTCCGAAGGCAAAGAGCGGTCCAAACGGGAAAGCTGGCGCAACGTACGGCAAGTCGCTCAACGAATGGCCTTGCGCAAGGAACCCTTTGCGGAACCGGTAATGGCTGATCGCGATACCGAGCCACGCAATGAAACCGGTCATACCGGATGCATTCAACAGCCACAGATACACTTGACCACCGAACATCGATGTCAGGAAACAGAGTGCGCCGATGGCTCCGGTTGCGAGCAAGGCATTACGTGGTACACCGTTTTTTGAGACTTTGGCAAACATTTTTGGTGCGTCGCCTTGACGTGCCAGTGTGTACAGCATCCGTGTCGAGGCATACATCCCCGAGTTTCCGGCTGATAAGACGGACGTCAAGATGACAGCGTTCATTAATGCTGCTGAGAACGCGAGTCCGGCTTTTTCAAAGACAAGTGTAAACGGGCTGACGGCTACATCCGTAATATCATTCGACACTAAGTTCGGACTCGTATACGGAATCAACATCCCGATGACAAAAATCGCGAAGACGTAAAACAACAGGATCCGCCAGAAAACTTGTTTGACGGCTTTCGGAACGTTCTTTTTCGGATCTTCCGATTCTCCCGCCGCGATTCCGACGAGTTCGGTTCCTTGGAAGCTGAAGCCGGCGACGAGGATAATTCCGATCACAGCCGGAATACCACCGACGAACGGTGCATCACCTAACGCAAAGTTTTTAAAGCCGACCGGTGCTTCCGATGTGAAGACACCAAAAATCATTGCAACACCGACAATCAAGAAAATGATGACGGTAACGACTTTGATCATCGCAAACCAATATTCTGCTTCTCCGAAACCTTTAACGGAGAAGAAATTTAAACCAATCATCAACAACAAGAAAATAGCACTGAAATAGAAACCAGGTACGTCCGGGAACCAGTACGTCATGACGATTTGTGCTGCAACAAGCTCGACGGCAATCGTGACAGCCCAGTTGTACCAGTAGTTCCAACCTAAGGCAAAACCAAACGATGGATCAACGAATTTCGCACCGTACGTCGAGAATGAACCGGCGACCGGCATATAGGCTGCCATCTCACCAAGACTCGTCATTAAAAAGTACACCATCAGTCCGACGACGGCATAGGATAATAAGGCACCGCCCGGACCGGCAGCTGCAACGGATGCACCGGATGCAATAAACAAACCGGTTCCGATGGCGCCACCAATCGCAATCATTGACATATGACGGGCTTGTAAGCCGCGTTTTAATCCTTCTTCTGTTGAATCCAGTTTTCTTTTGGGTTGTAAAGTATTCATCTCATTCGCTTCTCTCTTCTTAAATTTTTTGAGAGGACACTTTTTGAAAAAACAAAAAGCGCCCTCACCTTCCAGAAGGAAGATGAGAACGCAACATAGTAAAAAGGATGCGCCCCATTCTACCGTCGTGAAAGATAGCTCCCCACAAGTCATACCCGACTTGTGACAGTATTAGACCTGTTCGATCTAATCCCAATCGATCATCTTCAAAGCGATGACTGATTTCGGCAATTCTTCCTTTTCAATCACCTCATCTGCCGCTTGACGACATCCGTGACTGTACTCATAAGAACTGCAACCTCCATCCCACTGGTTGAGTGAGAACTAATTAAATTGATTATAATTTCTTGATTACCTCGTCATGTTACACAAAACGTCTTTAAATTGTCAATTCTTTTTTTGAAATAGCCCCTATACATAGTAAAATTCCGTATTTTTTAGTACACTAAACAATAGAAGTTAACTGAAAGAAAGGATGTTGCTTGAATGCCACAAGAACGTGATCAACTGACCTACCGATTAGAGGAACAAATGCGTGTCATTCTCCGGACATTGCGTCGTGAACTGAACCGATTATTTGAAGGAACCGCGACAAGAAGTGAGTTTTTCATTTTACGCAGTCTGTCCGAAAATGGCCCCCAGCGTCCGACTCTACTCGCAGAACAGTTTGAGCTTGCGACAAGTCAGGTGACGGCTTTGACCGATCGCTTATACAAAGCAGGATTCGTTACCCGGACCCGTTCAACAGACGATCGACGATCGATTGTTTTAGCGTTGACGGATCAAGGCGAGACCGCTTTCCGCGAACTCGAAATCGTTCGCCGGAAGTATCTGCAAGAACGATTCGGTACATTGACGGAAGAAGAGCTGAACATCATGGTTCATGTGTTCGATAAGATTCTTTTAACCATGGATGAAGAGACAGTTTCTTCCTAAAAAAAGCTTTTTAAAAAATAATGGATTTATTTTTTGGCAAAGTTCACTTGACTGTGAATTTCGCCTTTTTTTATTGCTTTTTCGACAGGCTAAACATTTTTCCATTTCTTGCCGTTATTAAGAGGAGTAGATTACATAGTGCATATGATTACATAGCGTATATTAGAAACGTTGCTAAGAGGAGCTGGGAGGATTTGTTGTCCATCATGAATAATTTCATCATTAACTTTTGTCTATTGTTTACAACGATCACTCTCTTATTCCTACCTTTTCGGAATCAGCCAAGGATCACCCCTAAAACACATTTGAAGACTCGCTTGATTTTAGGTGGCATAGCCGGACTCATTTCAGTCCTTCTCATGTTCAACAGCATTCAAATCGATGTCGCCCGCATCGACTTACGGATTATTCCGGTTGCTATCGCCATGATGTTCGGTGGATTGCCGAGTGCTATCATCACCGGTCTGATGATCATCGGAACCCGCTTTTTGTTAACGCCTGCCGATCAGTTGGAAGGAGTCATCGTCTCGACGGTCGTCATCGGATTGTTCATCGGAACGATCGGCATCGTCCGGCGTTACGTCCGCATGACGTTTTGGAACTTCGAGTTAATGATCGGTATTGGTATCTTTTACTCTCTGCCGGCCATTTATCTTTTAACGAATAGTTGGTCGACGTTCTTTAAAATATCGGTCGCGTATATCTTTTTTAATCTGTTGGCAGGTTATGTGACCTATCAGCTGTTGGCGGAACTTCGACGTCATTTCGAAAATATCCAATACCAGCAAAAATTGGCGATGACGGATGCACTGACTGGTCTTGCCAACCGCCGTCGTCTTGATGATTCCTTGTCTCTTGTCGGTTCTGCTGAAGATGGTTATTCACTGATCTTGATTGACATCGACTTCTTCAAACACGTAAATGATACATACGGTCATGATGCCGGGGATGATGTCTTACGACAGCTCGGTACGACTCTCGCCTCGCTTGTCCGACCGGATGATTTAGTCGGCAGATATGGCGGCGAAGAATTTTTAATCATCTTACCGGATACCTCAGCTGAAGAAACGAAAAAAATAGCGGAACTTGCTCGAATGACAGTTGCTCGAAACCTGTTCCCGACCACAAGTGTTCCTGAACTTCAAATCACGATTTCGCTCGGAATTGCCCATTCCAGCGATTCTTATACTTCTCTAGAGGCCTTGCAGCAAGCCGATAAGGCGCTGTACTATTCCAAAAAATCAGGACGGAATCGGAGTACTGTCTATACGAAAACACTCGAACTCGAACAAGCCTGATTCCACCGTCCATCCTTTTTATAAGGATCGGGCGGTTTTTTCAGCCGAAATCTTGTGGCCGATTCGGAAAACCGATGCTTTCGACAGTTCCGAAAACAATCATCCGGCTCAATTGATCGCCCATATAAGCGGCTGAGTACGGACGATTGTTCCGCAGCCAGGAAATCAACAGTCCCAATTGTCCGCCGATCACATAGTTCAATAATAAGTCTTGATCGACTACCCGTGCCTCATTCGCCGGTTGCGCTTCAAATACCCGTTGGTAGTTTTCTTTTAACGTATCTAAAAAGCGAGAAATAAACGTTTTAATGGGACCTTGTAAAAACATCGTCCGGTAAAAATGTTCATTTTGTTCAATATGGACAAACAGTCGTTCAAAATAACGGCTGACCTTTTCAACGGAAGGATAATCCGGTGAGACCATTCCTTGAATCCGGATCGCTTCCGTCAACTTTTCCATATGATCATCGACGATTTTGTCCATCAAGTCGTACTTATCCGTAAAGTGGGCATAAAAGGTCGAACGATTGACCGCTGCCCCTTCTGTCAACATTTTGACCGTAATCGCTGAAAAAGGATGATGATCAAGTAAACGAAACAATTCTTTGGTGATACGGTCACGTGACCGTTTTGGTCTTGGGTCTCGTTCTGGATTCATAGTTGATCCTCCCTTTTTTTCATAGTGTATCCGCTCTCATTGACTTTTCCAACACTTTGTCGGAAATTGTCGGTTGTTTGTTGATTCATCCTCCATATAATTAACTATATTAATTACTCCTCTCCAGAGGAGTCTTTTTTATGCCAATTTTATAGAAAGAAAGGATGCAAGTTACATTATGAACATGAAGAAAATAGTATTGATTAATATTTTGACGTTGGTTGTCTTAATCGGTGGAGGCGCAGTCGGCTATTATTATTACGACCAAGCGACAAGCTACGTCAAAACAGAAAATGCCAAAATCGACGGTAAAATGATTACGGTCGCAAGTCCGGGTGCCGGTAAATTGACGGACTGGACAGCTAAGACCGGTCAAACACTCGACAGTGATGCGACACTCGGTCATGTCATGATGGCACAAGCCGGTCAAAAACCGGTCAGCACAGCGATTTCGATGCCAGCAAAAGCGACAGTCGTTCAGTCGATGGCGACAGAGAACGGTGTTGTTGGTGCAGGTACGCCGCTTGCTTACGGATTTAATTTAAATGAGCTGTGGGTGACTGCCAACATTGAAGAAACAGACATTGACGAAGTCAAGGTCGGACAAACTGTCGATGTTTATGTCGACAGCTATCCGGATACGACATTATCCGGCGAAGTTCAGCAAATCGGAATGACGACGGCTGGAACTTTTTCGATGATGCCGTCTTCAAACGGGAATGCCAACTACACGAAAGTCGCTCAAGTCATTCCTGTCAAAGTTTCTCTGTCCCAAGAAAAATCACTCGACATTCGACCTGGTATGAATGTGACCGTCCGCATTCATAAGGATTAAGGGAGGGACATCTATGTCTACGACCTTTCTGTTTGGATATATCGCGTTCATGGTTGTCACAATCATCGGTGTCAATCTGATCGTCCGCCGTTCGCGTCCGGTACCGCTTGCACCAGATGCATCCGGTGCCGTCATGGTTGACGACACGGAACCGGTTTTGGCTGCGGGCCCACCGGTCCAAGAACGTGCACCGCTCGTAACAGCACATATCAGCATTCCAAAAGTCCTGACCGTTCTCTTGATCGGGATGTTCATTGCTATTTTAAATCAAACGTTGATTAACGTCGCTTTACCGGTCTTAATTAACGATTTTAATGTTTCGACATCGACGGCACAATGGTTGACGACCGGCTTTATGCTGGTCAACGGAATCTTGATTCCGATCAGCGCCTTTTTAATGCGGAGTTATACGTTCCGTCAGCTGTTCCTCGTCTCGATGAGCTTGTTCTTTTTCGGCTCCGTCATTTGTTCGATGGCCATGAACTTCCCGGTCATGATGATCGGCCGAGTCGTCCAAGCTGCAGGTGCCGGTATTTTGATGCCGCTCGGATCAAACGTCTTCATGACGCTGTTTCCGCCTCACAAACGCGGAGCTGCGATGGGGATGCTCGGAATCGCAATGATTCTTGCTCCGGCAGTCGGTCCGACGATTACAGGATACGTCATTCAAAATTATGATTGGCATGTCATGTTTTACGCCATGGCTTTCTTCGGATTATTAACACTTTTACTTGGTCTTGCCTGGTTCAAACTGGTCCAACCGTTGTCGAAGCCTAAATTCGATGCGCTCGGCGTCGTCTTCAGTACGATCGGTTTCGGAAGTCTGCTGTACGGATTCAGTGAAGCCGGCAACGACGGCTGGGACAGTCCGCTTGTCGTTAGTACCATTTTGATCGGAATTTTAGGCATTGCGGCATTTGCACTTCGCGAACTGTCAATGGACGATCCGATGCTGAACATTCGTGTTCTGAAAGTTCCTGAATTTTCATTTACTCTGTTTATCAACGTCATTGTTACGATGGCTCTGTTCGGCGGAATGCTCCTGCTCCCGATTTATCTGCAAAGCATTCGCGGGTTCTCTCCGATTGATTCCGGTCTCTTGTTGTTGCCCGGATCACTCATCATGGGCATTACAGGACCGATTGCCGGTCGATTGTTTGACCGATTCGGTATTCGACCACTCGCCATTTTTGGATTAACGTTAATGACATACGGAACGTGGGAATTGACTCAACTGGATATGGATACGTCGTATAACTCCATCATGGGTATTTATATGCTCCGGTCATTTGGTATGGCGTTCATCATGATGCCGATTATGACAGCCGGCATGAACGCATTGCCGATGAAGATGATTCCACACGGAAATGCGACACAAAATACCTTGCGTCAAGTTGCGGGTTCGATCGGAACAGCCATTCTCGTCACTGTCATGACACGTCAAACGACGGCTCATCTCGCCGATGACGCGAATCAGTTCACGACACTCGATCCGACGCTTTCACAACATTTGAATGAACTCGGTCAGCAATTAGGCAGTCCACAAGCTGCTTCTGTCAGCTGGATGACTCAATTGACGAAACAAGCGACCATCACAGGGATTACAGATGCCTTTTGGGTCGCGACCGTCTTATCTGCACTCGCCTTGCTCTTGTCACTTTTCCTGCACGGGAAAAAAGAACCGAATCTGGATTAAGACTTTCCTAAAACCCCGTTGACGACACATCGTCGACGGGGTTTTAGTCATTCGGCTTTGCACTTCTTTCATAAAATCGCTACACTAGGGTCATTGAGTTTCATATTCAAAAGGAGATGCTTTATGGTTGCCTTTCTACAGTTTTACGCCTTCATCTTTGCCTGTTGTTTTGCTTGGCAAATTGGACGCCCCTCATCTTGGTCACAAAAAGTCGCTCAAGCCTTTTTAACCAGTATCAACAGTCTGTTTATCTTTTTCCGGGCTTCGGTGTCTATTTTCCTGCTGATTGGACCACTGCTGCTCGTTTCGTATGTTCTATTCCCTACCTTGTTGTATTTTGAAGGTCCCTTGTCCATCATTATCAGTATTCTTGTAATCGGATTGCTCGACCGCCTCGTCAGTCTGGTCATCTTACCCGTTGTTCGTTCCTTTTTCTTGAAAAAAAATCGAATGATGCCCCAGTTACTTGAGGCGGCGCTCTATTCTTGTTCGATGGCTCTGCTCTTATATGTCAATTTGACGGTCGTTCCCGGTGTGCAAATCAGTGCAGTTATGGCTTTGTTCTTCGGATTTACACTTTATTTTGCCCATTATTTGTTTGCCTTGCTCCGGATTCACCAACTGAAGAAAAAGTTATCGTCCACCCCTGAAAAACGCTGAATCCAATCGGCGTTTTTTAATTACCCATTGACAATGATAATCGTTATCAATTATATTCTAAGAGTACTTACGTCAGGAGATGATCACGATGAACGCACGACAACTGATTTTAGATCGCCGGTCGGTCCGTGCCTATACGGATCAGCCTATTCCAAACGAGATGATCGAAGAAATTCTTGAAGCCGCCATTTACGCTCCGACACATAAACTGCGTGAACCTTGGCGATTTGTCCTTGCAAACGAAGAAAGCCAAGTCCGGTATGTCGACCAATTGATGACTTTGCTGACTGAACGGGGACAACTGGATCAAAAAACAGATGAACAACGACAGATGATGCGTCAAAAATTTGCTGATGTTCCGGTCTATCTGACTGTCTTGTATGAAGTGAACGGCACAGACGACCAGCAGATGGAAGATTTGCTCGCGACCGCCGCCATGATTCAAAACATGCAACTCCTTGCGACAGAACTCGGCTTAGGATGTTGTTGGAAAAGCGGAAAACATTGGTTTACGGATGGTTACGCCGCTATGATTGGTGCTTCCGACAATGAACGTGTCGCAGGAGTCATTCAGTTCGGATGGCCTGCACTGATTCCCCCGCTGAAAAAACGAACGGCTGCACGTGACAAGTTAACGCACTTCTAATCCGGTGCGCATTTTGCGAGCTACCCCTGCTCGCGCCAATCAAGCCCCATAGACGTATAAGAGTCTGCTTTCCTATTCCCTCCCCAAACGGAATGGCGAAAAGCAGACTCTTTTTTGTTATCTTGTACAGGAAGAATATTTTTTTAATGAAACGATCGATAAAATTGACACGGTCTTTCTCTTGAAACTAAGATAGTAAAGGTATGTCAAATAAACGCTTACACCAGCGTGCAGAAAGAAGGGGTCCCCTTGCAAGCGGATCAACGTAAAAAATTAACGGTCCTGATGATTAACATGTTCATCGCCGTCGGGAGCTTCGGGATCATCATTCCGATTCTGCCCGCTTACCTAGCCTCGATCGGTCAAGGCGGTACTGCTGCCGGTTTGATGATCGCCATCTTTGCCGGAGCACAGCTCGTCATGTCACCGGTTGCCGGAAAATGGGCGGATCAGTATGGTCGCCGCAAGATGATCATTTACGGTTTGATCGGACTGACCTTATCGATGTTCGTCTTTTATTTTTCAAATTCCGTCACCATCCTCTACATTTCACGGGCGATTGGCGGTGTTGGTGCAGCACTGTTGATTCCGGCGATTTTTGCTTACGTCGCGGATATCACGACGATGGATCAACGGGCAAAAGGAAACAGTTATGTCTCGGCTGCCATGTCACTTGGAATCGTCATCGGTCCCGGGATCGGCGGCTTCCTCGCCGAGTTTGATCTGAAGTTGCCGTTACTTGTTTCGGCACTCGTTTCGCTTCTGGCCGTCTTATTCAGTGTCATCCTTCTTCAAGAAAGTGACGTCCATGACGCGACGGCGATGGCATCCGACGAAGGGTCGATGTGGAGCAAGCTCGGAGCGTCGTTCCATAAACCGTACTTCGTCCCGCTCGTCATCACACTGGTCATGAGTTTTGGTTTAATGGCCTATGAGTCCGTTCTTGGTCTGTTCGTCGACAATCAATTTGGCGCCTCTCCAAAAGACATCGCCATCATGGTGACGTCGACCGGAATCATCAGTGTCATTGCTCAGATTTTCGTCGTCGATAAACTGTCCCGCAGTCTCGGCGAAGGCAAGGTCTTGAACATCTTCCTGTTGATCGCGACGCTTGGCTTCTTATTGTCACTCCTGACAGCAAGTTACGGCGGCTTCTTCGCCGTCACACTCGTCATCTTCCTTGCGACGTCGATCCTGCGTCCTGTTTTGAACACGATGATTTCAAAACTCGCCGGAAACGAACAAGGATTTGCGATGGGGATGAACAACGCCTACATGAGCATCGGAAACGTCCTCGGTCCGACACTGGCCGGACTGTTATATGATGTCAACATTCTTTATCCGTTCATGCTCGGACTTTTGTTCCTGGCTGTGACTTTGATTGGTTCTGTCATCTGGCAACGCCGCCAATCCCGACTGATCAAAAAAATCGAACAAACGTCTTAATACCAGACAAAAAGCAACTTGCTTCCAGTAGCAC